>JANJTU010000161.1 GCA_024710965.1 Thauera sp.
AGCCCTGCCGCATCGAGCGCCCCCGCCAGCGCAGCGCCGATCTTCGCCGCACTGAAGCGCGCGGCGACCTGCTCGCGAAAACGCGCCCGCAGCTCGGCGAGGTTGCGCGACTGCCCCATCACCCGGCCGTGCTCGTCAATGACGCGGAAGTTCATGAAGCAGTGCGGCTTCAGGTTCTCGGTGCGGAAGCTCTCCAGGGGCAGCTTGAGCTGCACGCGCTCCTCGACGAAGCGCTGCAGCGCCTTCAAGAGCGGCTCGTCGGCGTCGAACTCGCCCGCCCCGACTGCCGCCTCGACTGCCGCCACGAAGGCGGCCGCGCTCTCGCCGACCGGCTGCAGGCGATGGCGGTGCTTCTGCGGCACCGTCTTCAGCAGCGCCGCCACCTTCTCCTCGAGCAGGCCCGGCACCAGCCATTCGCAGCGCGCGGCGGGGATCTGGTTCAGCATCGCCAGCGGCACCGTCAGCGTCACGCCGTCATCGGCCTCGCCGGGCTGATGCAGGTAGGCGAGGCCGAGCTTCTGCCCCAGCACCGAAAAGTGCGCCGGGAAGCGCTCGGTGGTGACCCCCCCGGCATCGTGCCGCATCAGCTGCTCGCGCGACAGGTGCAGGAGCTTCGGCTCGACCTTCTCCGCCACCCGGCGCCAGGCCTCGAAGCTCGCCACGTCGAGCACGTCTGCGGGGAGCTTGCTGTCGTAGAAGGCCTCGATCAGTGCCTCGTCGACGAGCACGTCGGGCCGGCGCGTCTTGTGCTCGAGACGCTCGATCTCGGCCACCAGGCGACGGTTGTGGGCGAGGAAGGCCATCGCCCGCGCCGCCCCCTCGGCGATCTCGCCCTGCACCAGGCCTTCGCGCAGGAAGAGCGTGCGACACAGCGACGGGTCGATGTCGCGATACGGCACGCCGCGGCGCGGATAGACCACCAGCCCATACACCGTGCCGCGCTCCCAGGCGCGCACCGCGCCCGAGGCCTTCGACCAGTGCGGCTCGAACACCTGGCGCTTCAGCAGGTGGGCACCGACCTCCTCCACCCACTCCGGCTCGATGCGCGCGATGCAGCGCCCGAACAGGCGGCTGGTCTCGACCTGCTCGGCCGCCATGATCCACTTCCCCGCCTTCTTCGCCAGCGCCGAGCCCGGATGGGGCCAGAACCTGATGCCGCGCGCGCCCAGGTAGCTGCCCGCCTGCGGGCCCGCGGCGTCCTCGACCTTGCAGCCGATGTTGCCGAGCAGGCCCGCGAGCAGCGCCTTGTGGATCGCCTCGTAGTTGGCCGGCTGCGTGTTTTCCTTCCAGCCGTGCTCGGCGCACAGGGTGTGCAGCTGGGCGAACACGTCGCGCCACTCGCGCATGCGCAGCCAGGACAGGAAATGCTTCTTGCACCACGCCTTCTGCTTGCTGCCGGATTCGTGGCGCTGGACCTCGTCCCACGCCCGCCACAGATGCAGGTACCACAGGAACTCGGACTTCTGATCCTGCTCGCCGCCGCGGAACTTCGCGTGCGCCTGGTCGGCCGCGCCCGGGCCGTCCTGCGGCCGCTCGCGCGGGTCCTGCACCGACAGCGCGGCGGCGATGACGAGCACCTCGGCGAGGCTGCCGCGCTCGCGCGCGGCGAGGATCATGCGCCCGATCTTGGGGTCGAGCGGCAGCTTCGCCAGCTCGTGGCCGGTCGGCGTCAGGCGGCGCGCGTCGTCGTCGCTGACCGCGCCGAGCTCGGCGAGCAGCGCGTAGCCATCACCGATCAGGCGCGAGCCCGGCGCATCGATGAAGGGGAAGTCCTCCACCGCGCCGAGCTTGAGTGCCTTCATGCGCAGGATCACGCCGGCGAGCGAGGAGCGCAGGATCTCGGGGTCGGTGTGCGCTGGCCGGCGCGCGAAGTCGTCCTCGTCGTAGAGGCGGAAGCAGATGCCGTCCATCACCCGGCCGCAGCGCCCGGCGCGCTGTTGCGCCGCCGACTGCGCGATCTTCTCGATCTGCAACTGCTCGACCTTGTTGCGCGGCGAATAGCGCTTCACCCGCGCCAGCCCGGTATCGACCACGTAACGGATGCCGGGCACGGTCAGCGAGGTCTCGGCGACGTTGGTCGACAGCACCACGCGCCGCCCGCTCGAGGACGAGAACACCCGCGCCTGCTCCTGCGCCGACTGGCGCGCGAACAGCGGCAGGATCTCGGTGCCGGGCAGGTGATGCGCCTTGCGCAGCGCCTCGGCCGCCTCGCGGATCTCGCGCTCGCCGGGCAGGAACACCAGCACGTCGCCCGGGCCGCAGCGCTGTGCCTCGTCCACCGCGTCGACGAGGGCGTCGAGCAGGTCGCGGCCCTTGTCCTTTCTCGCCGCGCCGCGCTCGCCCGCGCGCGCCTCGGTCGCCTCCCCCAACTCGCCATCGCGCTCCACCGGGCGATAGCGCAGCTCGATCGGGTAGAGCCGGCCGGAGACCTCGATCACCGGCGCCGGCGTCCCGGCGGCGTCGGCGAAGTGGCGCGCAAAACGCTCGGCGTCGAGGGTGGCCGAGGTCACGATCACTTTCAGGTCCGGCCGCCGCGGCAGCAGCGTCTTCAGGTAGCCGAGCAGGAAGTCGATGTTGAGGCTGCGCTCGTGCGCCTCGTCGATGATGATCGTGTCGTAGGCGGCGAGGAGCGGGTCGGTCTGCGTCTCGGCGAGCAGGATGCCGTCGGTCATCAGCTTGATGTGGCTCGCCGCGCTCAGCTTGTCGGTGAAGCGGATCTTGTAGCCGACGGCCTGGCCGAGCGGGCTGGCGAGCTCCTGCGCGATGCGGGTCGCGGTCGCGCGCGCCGCCAGCCGGCGCGGCTGGGTGTGGCCGATCAGGCCCGCCGCGCCGCGGCCGAGCGTCATGCAGATCTTGGGCAGCTGGGTGGTCTTGCCCGAGCCGGTCTCGCCGCAGACGATGATCACCTGGTGCGCCGCCAGCGCGGCGGCGATCTCCTCGCGCCGCGCCGACACCGGCAGTTCGGGCGGAAACACCGGCCGCGGCAGCGCCGCCCGCCGCGCCTCGAGCGCGCCACGCGAGCGCTCGCGCAGCGCGTCGAAGTCGGCCTGCAGCCGGCGGCGGCGCTCGTCCTGGCCACCTTCAGCCGCTCCCTCGCTCCCTGCCCCCCTGTTCCCTGCGCCCCTGCTCCCTACTCCTTCGGGCACCACCGGCCGCGGCGCCGGGCCGCGGCCGCGATCGCCGCGCGCCAGCTCGCGCGCCATGCGGTGCAGGCGCGGACGGTCCGCGCTCAGGCAGTCGTCGAACTCGGCGGTATGCGCCTGGCGCCTGGCGCCCTGGTGTTCAGCCCTCATGGATCCGGTATCGATTCGTTGGCCGCGCATTATCCCCTTGTAGCCGCTGCGGTGCGACAATGCGCGCGAACGAATCGCCGAGTCCGACCATGCCCGCCCACCCGATCGCTGCCGTCGTCTACAAGCCCACCGACAACATCGAAGCCCTGCTCACCCGCGCCGCGCGCGCCCTCGCCGCGCAGGGCGTGCGCCTCGGCGGCCTGCTCCAGCACGACATCGCCACCGTCATCGAAGACCCCTGCGCGATGGAGCTCGAGAACCTCGAGACCGGCGAATGCATCCCGCTGTCGCAGGACCTGGGGCGCGGCTCGGTGTCCTGCCGCGTCGACCCCGACGCGCTCGCGCGCGGCTCGGTCGCGGTGCGCGGCGCGATCGAGCGCGGCGCCCAGCTCGTCATCCTCAACAAGTTCGGTGCGCAGGAGGCCTCGGGCGCCGGCCTGCGCGACGAGATGGCGGTCGCGGTGCTGGCCGGCGTACCCCTGCTGACCGCGGTGGGCGAGCGCTTCCTGCCCGAATGGACCGAGTTCACCGGCGGCGACTGCAGCCTGCTGCCACCCGGGCTCGAGCGCATCCTGCAGTGGTGGTCCGAGCTGCAGACCGCGGCCTGAGCGATGGACTGTCGCCCCGGCTGCGCCGCCTGCTGCATCGCGCCGTCGATCTCCAGCCCGATCCCCGGCATGCCGCGCGGCAAGCCGGCCAGCGAACCCTGCGTGCAGCTCGACGCAGCCGGACGCTGCCGCCTGTTCGGCGACCCGCGCCGCCCGGCGGTGTGCGCCAGCCTGCGGGCGGCGCCTGAGATGTGTGGTAACAATCGCGACCACGCCCTGCGCTGGCTGGCCCGACTCGAGGCGCTGACCGCCACCGCGGCGGTTTGAGCGCCATTGCCGCGACTGCATGCCGTCGCCGCCCCCGCTTCGCAACCGGCATTGGCGCCCGCCTTCGCTGCACCGCAACACCTCGCTGGCTATAATCGGCGACCCGCACAACTACAACGATCACCGCGCCGCATGGACTTCTCCCTTCTCCTCATCGCCCTCGTCCTCGGCATTGTCGAAGGCCTCACCGAATTCCTCCCGGTGTCCTCCACCGGCCACCTGATCATCATCGGCGACCTGCTCGGCTACAACAGCGACACGAGCAAGGTGTTCAAGATCGTCATCCAGCTCGCCGCCATCCTCGCCGTGTGCTGGGACTACCGCGAGCGCCTCATCGAGGTTGCCACCGGCCTGCCCACCGAGCGCCGCGCGCAGCGCTTCGTCGGCCTGCTCTTCATCGGCTTCCTGCCCGCCGCGGTGCTCGGCCTGATGTTCCACTCCACGATCAAGGGCCTGCTGTTCAACCCGATCACGGTCGCCACCGCGCTCGTGGTCGGTGGCCTCGTGATCCTGTACGTGGAAAAGCGCGCTTACCACCCGCGCCTGAACGCGGTGGACGACATGCGCTGGAGCGACGCGCTCAAGGTCGGCTTCGCCCAGGCGCTGGCGATGATCCCCGGCACCTCGCGCTCGGGGGCCACGATCATGGGCGGGGTGATCTTCGGCCTGTCGCGCAAGACGGCGGCGGAGTTCTCCTTCTTCCTCGCCATCCCGACCATGTTCGCCGCCACCGCCTACGACCTGTACAAGAACTGGGCGCTGTTGCGCGTGGAAGACCTGCCGGTATTCGCCGTCGGCTTCGTCGCCTCCTTCGTCGCCGCGATGTGGGCGGTGAAGAGCTTCATCAAGTTCATCTCCAACCACACTTTCATCGCCTTCGCCTGGTACCGCATCGTGTTCGGCATCGTCGTGCTCGCCACCTGGCACTTCGGCCTCGTCGAATGGAGCGAACCATGATCGTCTATCTGCACGGCTTCCGCTCGGCGCCGGCCTCGATCAAGGCGCGTGCGCTGCAGGCGCGCATGGCGGCGCTCGGCCTCGGTCACGCCTTCTGGTGCGAACAGCTGCCGCCCTCGCCGCGCGCGGCGATCGCGCTGATCGAGCGCCGGCTCGCCGCCTGCCGCGCCGCGGGCGAGGACGCCACCCTGGTCGGCAGCTCGCTCGGCGGCTACTACGCCACCTGGCTCGCCGAGCGCCACGGCCTGCGCGCGGCGGTGGTCAATCCGGCAGTGGTCGCACCGCAGTCGCTGGAGGCCTACATCGGCCCGCAGACCAACCTTTACACCGGCGCGACCTTCGACTTCACCGCGGCCCACATCGACGAGCTGCGCGCGCTCGATGTCCTGCGGATCACGCGCCCCGCGCGCTACTGGCTGCTCGCCGAGACCGGCGACGAGGTGCTCGACTACCGCCACGCCGTGGCGAAATACGCCGGCGCGCGCCAGACCGTGCTCGAAGGCGGCGACCACGGCTTCTCGCGCTGGAACGACTACCTCGACGAGATCCTCGCCTTCGCCGGCCTGCTGTCGGCAGGGCGGCAGCGATGAACGCCGCGCCCGCCCACGCGCCGCAAGCGCCCACAGGAGGCTCTCGTCTTCCCGCGGAAGACATGTCGTGCAACAAGCAGAGGGATGTCCAGTGAGCGCCACGCCCGCCCCCGCTTTCGATCCGCACCGCTTCAAGGCGATGGAGCGCGCCGGCTTCAACCGCATCGCCGCGCGCTACGCCGACGGCGCCCATCTGCGCGCCGACCTCGCCGCCGCCCTGCTCGACGCCTCCCGCCTCGCCCCCGGCCAGCGCGTGCTCGATCTGGCCAGCGGCCCCGGCCTGCTCGCCGCCGACGCCGCTCGCCGCGTCACCCCCGGCGGGCATGTGCTGGCGACCGACATCGCCGAGGCGATGCTGGCCGAAGGTGCACGCCGCTGCGCGGGGGCGGCCGAGGCCCCCTCCTTCGCCGCCGCCGACGCCGAGCGGCTGTGCCTGCCCGACGCCTGCATGGACCGCGTCCTCGCCGGCCTGGCGCTGTTCATCTTTCCCCACCCCGAGCGCGCGCTGGCCGAGATCCGTCGCGTGCTCGCCCCCGGCGGCCTGGTGGCACTGTCGGTGTGGGGGCCGCGCGAGACCGTGCCGCTGATCAGCCGCGCGCAGGACTGCATCGCCCGCCTGCTGCCTCCGCCGAAGGTCGCACGACCCTCGGTGTTCCGCTTCGGCGAGGCCGCAGAGCTGGAAGCACGGCTCACCACCGCCGGCCTGGAGCCGGTCGACATCCGCGCGTGCAATTTCGACTGCCGCTTCGATGACGCCGAAGCCTACTGGCAGGCCTTTCTCGACCTCGCGGGTGGCGTGGCCGAGGCGCTCGAGCGCCTGCCCACGGCCACCCGGCAACGGCTGCGCGCAGCCGTCGCCGACGAACTCGCAGCCTACCGCTGCGCCGACGGCGGCACGGGCTATGTCGTGCCCGCACACACCCTGGTCGCGGTCGCCCGCCGTCCGGCCTGAGCCCGCCGAGTACGCATGCCGAAGCCGGCCAGCCTGACGACGGACTTGCCCGCCGCGAACCCCTCCGACGCCGGTGCGGAGCGGAGGCGCGGCATCCTGGCCGCGTCGGTCGCGTTCACGATCTGGGGGCTGTCACCGCTCTATTTCCGCGCCGTCGGCAGCGTGTCGCCGTTCGAGATCGTCGCCCACCGCGTGCTGTGGTCGGTGGTGTTCATCGCCGCGCTGCTCGCCTTCGCCCCCTTCGCCGGCGGCTTCAAGGGCGTCGCCGCGGCGCTGCGCCGGCCGCGCCTGCTCGGCGTGCTCGGGCTGGCGGCGCTGCTGACCGGCAGCAACTGGCTGGTGTTCGTATGGTCGATCGACGCCGGCCGCCTCATCGAGGCCAGCCTCGGCTACTTCATCAACCCGCTCGTCAGCATCGTGCTCGGCCGCCTCTTCCTCGGCGAGCGCCTGCGCCCGCTGCAGCGCCTCGCGGTGGCGATCGCGGCCGCCGGCGTCGCCTGGCGCGTGTGGCAGGTCGGCAGCCCGCCCTGGATCCCGCTCTTCCTCGCCGGCACCTTCGGCCTCTACGGCCTGCTGCGCAAGCGCGCGCCGGTCGATGCGGTGAGCGGCCTGTTCATCGAAACCGTGCTCGTCGCCCCGCTCGCGCTCGCCTGGCTGCTGTGGCTCGACGCCCACGGCCGCCTCGCCTTCGGCCACGGCGCCGCCACCGACTTGCTGCTGCCGCTGGCCGGCGTCATCACCGCGGTGCCCTTGATGCTGTTCGCCGTCGGCGCCAAGCGCCTGCCGCTCGCCACCGTCGGCTTCCTGCAGTACCTCGCCCCCAGCCTCGGCTTCCTGCTCGCGGTGGCGGTGTTCCGCGAACCCTTCGACGGCGGCCAGCTCGTCGGCTTCGTGCTGATCTGGGTCGCGCTCGCGATCTACTCGGTCGACATGCTGCGGCGCAGCCGCACGGCGGCCTGAACCACCCATAGCGCAGACGCGGAAACCCCCTGCGACACTCGGCACCGAATCGGCCTTAGGGCGCCGCGGCCGAATCCAGTAAACTAGTGCGCTTGCTTTCACCTGGCGGATGCCGATGTTCGTGCTGTTCGAAGAGGACGGGGCCTTCAAGGCCGGAACCATCCTCGCTGATAACGATGCCACGCTGCAGATCGAAAACACCCACGGCAAACGGGTGAAGCTCAAGCGTGCCCATATCCTGCTCGAGTTCCGCGAGCCCGGGCCGGCCGACCTGCTCGCGCGCGCCGAGGCCGCCGCCGCCGAGCTCGACACCGAGTTCCTGTGGGAAGTGTGCGGCGACGACGAGTTCGGCTTCGGCGAATTCGCCGCCGAGTACCACGGCCATGCGCCCACGCCGGTCGAGGCCGCCGCCGTGCTGCTGCGCCTGCACGCGGCGCCGATCTGGTTCCACCGCAAGGGCAAGGGGCGCTTTCGCAAGGCGCCGGCCGAGATCCTGCAGGCGGCACTCGCCGGGCTGGAGAAGAAACGTCAGCAGGCGGCGGCGATCGAGCACATGCGCGCCGAGCTGGTCGACGGCCGCCTGCCGCCCGAACTCGCCGCGCTGCTGCCGCAGGCGCTCTACCGGCCGGACCGCAACCGCAGCGAGATCAAGGCGCTCGAGGCCGCCTGCGTGGACACCGGCCTGTCGGCCGCGCGCCTGCTGCTCAAGTGCGGCGCGCTCGCCTCGAGCTACGACTTCCACTACAACCGCTTCCTCTTCGAGCATTTCCCGGAAGGCGCCGCCTTCCCCGCGTTCGAGCCGCCGGCGATGCCGGCCGACCTGCCGCGCGCCGCAGTCGCCGCGTTCTCGATCGACGACGCCTCCACCACCGAGATCGACGACGCCTTCTCGGTGACGCCGCGCGCCGAGGGCGGCTGGCGCATCGGCATCCACATCGCCGCGCCGGCGCTCGGCTTCGGCCGCGGCACGGCACTCGACGCGATCGCGCGCCGGCGCCTGTCGACCGTGTACATGCCGGGCAGCAAGATCACGATGCTGCCCGACGAGGTCGTCTACGGCTTCACCCTGGCCGAAGGCCGCGACTGCCCGGCGGTGTCGCTCTACCTCGACGTCACCCCCGGGCTGGCGATCGTCGGCGAGGAGAGCCGGGTCGAGCTCGTGCCGATCGTCGCCAACCTGCGCCACCACGACATCGAGCCGGTGTTCAACGACGACACGGTGCACACCGGCGGCCCCGACTTCCGCTGGAAGCGCGAGCTGACGTTGCTGTGGGATCTGGCCACCGTGCTCGAGGCCGGCCGCGGCAAGGCGGCGGGCAACGAGGACCGCATCGACTACAGCTTCAGCGTGGACTGGACCGCGCACACCGCCGACGGCCCCGGCCACGTCAGCATCGGCCGGCGCTCGCGCGGCTCGCCGATGGACAAGCTGGTCGCCGAGCTGATGATCCACGCCAACATGACCTGGGGCAAGCTGCTCGACCGGGCCGGGGTGCCGGGCATGTACCGCGCCCAGGGCGGCGGCAAGGTGCGCATGACCACGGTCGCCGCGCCGCACGAGGGGCTCGGCGTGGACTGCTACGCCTGGTCGAGCTCGCCGCTGCGCCGCTACGTCGATCTCGTCAACCAGTGGCAGATCATCTCGGTGCTGCAGGGCAGCGCAGCGCCCTTCGCACCGAAGTCGGCCGACCTGATGGCGGCGATGCGCGACTTCGAGCTCACCTACGCCGAGTACGCCGAGTTCCAGCGCGGCATGGAGCGCTACTGGTGCGTGCGCTGGCTGCGCCAGCACGGCCTGGGCGAGGGCAAGGTCGAGGTCGAGGCCACCGTGCTGCGCGACAACGTCGTGCGCCTGGCCGACGTCCCGCTCGTGTTCAAGGTGCCGTCGATGCCGCTGCAGCTTCCCGGCAGCCGGGTGCGCCTGCTCGTCGAGCACACCGACCTGCTCGACGTCGAGGTCGAGGCCCGCTTCCTGCGCACGCTGTCCGAACCCGACCCGGAGGCGCTCGCCGAATCCGGGTTCGGCCTGGCCTGAGCCGTCAATGACGCCGGCGCCGCCTTCGGCCCGCACCGGCCGCGCCGCGGACGCCGTGCGCGCGCTGCGCCGCCTGGGCGGCGCGCGGATGGCGGGCGCCTTCGCCCTCTCCCTGGCGTTGCACGGCCTCGTGCTGAGCCTGCAGTTTCGCGTACCGGAGAAGAAGGCGCCGCGCGACCGGGGGCTCGAGGTCGTGCTGGTGAACGCGCGCCACGCCAAGGCCCCGGCCGACGCCGAGCTGCTCGCCCAGGCCAATGTGGACGGCGGCGGCACCAGCGCGCAGCCCGCGCGCCCGAAGTCGCCGCTGCCGCCGCAGCCGAACCGGCGCGACGGCGACGCGCTGGTCGAGGCCAGGCGCAAGACGCAGACGCCGGTGCGCGAGCAGAAACCGGTGTTGACGCGCGACAAGGCCCCGGCCAAGGTCGCCGCGGCGCCGCAGAAGGCCGAGCAGCCGGCGCCCGACCCGCAGCCGCGCGGCCTCGACCTGCTCGACAGCGTGGCCGCCGTCGCCCGCCTCGAAGCCCAGATCGACCGCGACCTGCAGGAGCTCGCCAAGCGCCCGCGCAAGAAGTTCATCGGCGCCCGCGCCAAGGAATACCGCTTCGCCCAGTATGTCGAGGACTGGCGCCTCAAGGTCGAGCGCGTCGGCACGCTGAACTACCCGGAGGCGGCGCGCGGCAAGGTCTACGGCAGTCTGCTGCTGTCGGTCACGATCCGCGCCGACGGCACGGTGGACAAGATCGGCGTGCACCGCAGCTCCGGCCACAAGCTGCTCGACGAGGCCGCGGTGCGCATCGTTCGGCTCGCCGCCCCCTTTGCCCCGTTTCCGCCCGACATCCGCAAGGATACGGACATCATCGAGATCACCCGCACCTGGACCTTCACCAGCAGCGCCCAGGTTCGCGCCAACTGAGAGGACCGCCATGGACCGCTACGCCGTCATCGGAAACCCGATCGCCCACAGCAAGTCGCCGCAGATCCACGCTGCCTTCGCCCGGCAGACCGGCGCGGCCCTCAGCTACGAGGCGATCCTGGCGCCGCTCGACGGCTTCGCCGCCACCGTGCACGCCTTCCGCGCCGCCGGCGGGCGCGGCATGAACGTCACCGTGCCGTTCAAGCTCGAGGCCTTCGCCCTCGCCGACCGCCACACGCCGCGCGCCCACGCCGCAGGCGCGGTCAACACCCTGGCCTTCGGCACCGACGGCATCCTCGGCGACAACACCGACGGTGCCGGCCTCGTGCGCGACCTCACGCTCAACCTCGGCTGCGCGCTCGCCGGGCGCCGCCTCCTGCTGCTGGGCGCGGGCGGCGCCACCCGGGGCGCGCTGCTGCCGCTGCTCGGCACCGGCCCGGCGCTGCTGACGATCGCCAACCGCACCGTCGCCAAGGCCGAGGAGCTGGTCGCCAGCTTCGCCCCGCAGGCCGGCGGCACGCGCCTCGACGCCTGCGGCTTCGCCGCCCTGGCCGGCCGCCAGTTCGACGTCGTCATCAACGCCACCGCCGCCAGCCTCGCCGACGAGGTGCCGCCGCTGCCGCCCGGGCTGTACGCGCCCGGCGCCCTCGCCTACGACATGATGTACGGCCGCGGCGACACCCCCTTCATGACGGCCGCCCGTGCCGACGGCGCGGCGCAGGTCGCCGACGGCCTCGGCATGCTCGTCGAGCAGGCCGCCGAGAGCTTCGCCCTGTGGCGCGGCGTGCATCCCGACGGTGGCGCGGTGCTCGCCGAACTGCGCCGCCAGCTCGCCGCCACCTGAGCGTCCGCCCGGTGTCGATGCGCAAGGCGCTGCCCTGGCTCGGACGCGGCCTGCTCGCCGCCGTCCTGCTGCTGCTGTTCTGGCAGGCGGTGCTGCTGACCCAGGTGATCTGGTGGAGCCGCTTCGACCCGGGCAGCACCAGCTTCATGCGCATGCGCCTGGCCGAACTGCGCGAGGCCGACCCGCAGGCCCGCCTGCGCCAGCAGTGGGTGCCCTACGAGCGGATCTCGGTGCACCTGAAGCGCGCGGTGGTGGCGGCCGAGGACGACCGCTTCGTCGACCACGAGGGCTTCGACTGGGAAGGCATCCAGCGCGCGCTGGAGAAGAACGAGAAGAAGGGCCGCAACGTGGCCGGCGGCTCGACGATCAGCCAGCAGCTGGCGAAGAACCTGTTCCTGTCGCCGTCCAGGAGCTGGCTGCGCAAGGGCCAGGAAGCCGTGATCACGGTCATGATCGAGAAGACCTGGGACAAGCGCCGCATCCTCGAGGTCTATCTGAACGTCGTCGAATGGGGCAACGGCCTGTTCGGCGCCGAGGCCGCCGCGCAGCGCTACTACGGCATTTCCGCCGCCCGGCTGGGGCCGTCGCAGGCCGCGCGCCTGGCGGTGATGCTGCCCAACCCGCGCCGCTACGAGCGCAGCTACGGCCCCCGCCTCGCCGCCCACGCCAACCGCATCGAGCGCCGGATGGCATATTCGCAGGTGCCGTAAGGCCGGTCGCATGACGCGGCGCCGCAAAATCCGCCGCGAGCCCCGATTCAGGGTCGCCGGGGGCGCATCAAGCCCGTAGAATTCAGGCTTCGCTCCCCCACCCGGCCACGCCCATGTCCCAGGAAGAGGACCTCCATCCCGACGACGTCCAGCAGCACCTGCGCGAAGTGCAGGAGCTGCTCGCGCGCCAGAAGGTCGTGGAAGATCTCGTCCACCGCCAGGACATGCCGCGCCACGAGCTGGTCGAGAACCTCGTGCACAAGCAGCACGAAGCCGGTCTGCGCACCAAGCTCGACGAGCTCCACCCCGCCGACATCGCCTACATCCTCGAGGCGCTGCCGCTCGAGGAGCGCCTCTACGTCTGGGACCTGGTCAAGGCCGAGCGCGACGGCGAGATCCTGCTCGAAGTCTCGGACGCGGTGCGCGAGTCGCTCATCGAGACGATGGCGCCGGAAGAGCTCAAGGCCGCGGCCGAATCGCTCGACGCCGACGAGCTCGCCGACCTCGCCCCCGACCTGCCGCCCGAGATCATCCAGGACGTCTTCCAGTCGCTCGACAGCGAAGGCCGCGAGCAGCTGCGGGCGGCGATGTCCTACCCGGAGGACTCGGTCGGCGCGCTGATGGACTTCGACATGGTGACGGTGCGCGAGGACGTCAGCCTCGAAGTCGTGCTGCGCTACCTGCGCCGCTTCGACGAGCTGCCCGACCACACCGACAAGCTCTTCGTCGTCGACCGCGACGACCACCTGAAGGGCATCCTGTCGCTCGAGTCGCTGCTGATCAACGACCCCGAGCTGGAGGTCGCCGAGGTCATGCGGCGCGAGCCGATCATCAGCTTCGAGCCCGAGGACGAGGCCGACGACGCCGCCCAGGCCTTCGAGCGCTACGACCTCGTCTCGGCGCCGGTGATCGACGCCGAGAAACGCGTCATCGGCCGCCTGACGGTGGCCGACGTCGTCGACTACATCCGCGAGGAATCCGAGGCCGAGATCCTCAGCCACGCCGGCCTGCGCGAGGAGGAGGACATCTTCGCCTCGGTGTGGGACTCAGTGAAGAACCGCTGGGCCTGGCTGGCGGTGAATCTGGTCACCGCCTTCGTCGCCTCGCGCGTGATCGGCCTGTTCGAGGGCTCGATCGAGCGCCTGGTCGCGCTCGCCGCGCTGATGCCGATCGTCGCCGGCATCGGCGGCAACTCGGGCAACCAGACGATCACGATGATCGTGCGCGCGATCGCCATGGGCCAGGTCGAGCCGTCGGCGATGCAGCGCCTGCTGAGGAAGGAGCTCGGCGTCGCGCTGTTCAACGGCATCGTCTGGGGCGGCCTGCTCGGCGTGCTGGCGTGGTGGCTGTACGGCAGCGCCTCGCTCGGCCTCGTCATGACCGCGGCGATGACGCTGAACCTGCTGCTCGCGGCGAGCGCCGGCGTGGTGATCCCGATGCTGCGCCAGCGCCTCGGCGCCGACCCGGCGATCGGCGGCTCGGTGATGATCACCGCGCTCACCGACTCGGGCGGCTTCTTCATCTTCCTCGGCCTGGCGACGCTGTTCCTGCTCTAGCGCCAAGCGCCGCGCGCGGCCGCCGGTCGGCGTAGCACCCGCGGGCGCGACCATCCGCCACGGCAGGGCGCAGGCGGCGCTGCTGCCGCCGGCAACGCCTTGCTACAGTTGCGCCGCGGCACCGGCCGCGCCCCGCGTTAACCTTGGCGCATGGCGCGCAGCATGGGCCTGCAGCGCCGGCTCGCAGATCCGGGGGGATATTCCATGAGCGCAGGCAGGACACTGATCGGCCTCATCGCAGCCGCGGCGCTCGGCCTGCCCGCCGCGCCGGCCGGGGCGGACGATGCGGTGTGCGTGGGTCTGCATCGCGGGGGGGCGCGCGGCAACGTGCGCGTGCCCCGCGGCGAGGTCTGCGAGCTCGACGGCGCACGGATCGACGGCAACCTGCACGTCGAACGCCATGCCGTGCTGATTGCGCGCGGCACCGAGATCGCCGGCAACGTGCAGGCTGAGCGCGCCGACCTGGTCGAGCTGTCGGCCGGCTCAACGGTCGGCGGCAACGTCCAGGTCAGGCGCGCCAGCACCGTGAGCCTGGTCGATGCCCGCGTCGGCGGCAACGTCCAGCTCGATGGCACCCGCGACGAACTCGCCCTCCACCACAGCGTCGTCCGCGGCAACGTCCAGATCGAGGGCAGCGACGCGCCGGCCTCGATCGTGCGCAACCGCATCGGCGGCAACCTGCAATGCCGCGACAACCGCCCCCGCCCGGACGGCGGCGGCAACCGCGTCGGCGGCAACAGCGAAGGCCAGTGCCGCCGGCTCTGACGACGGGACCGCCAATCCGGACGACGGCCGTGCACGCCGCGGCGGCGCCCGAGAGCTCCGCGGCGCGGCGGGCTTACGCCTTCAGGGCGGCGAAGACCTCGCGCGCCGCCGCGATGGTGGCGTCGATCTCGGCCTCGCCGTGCGCGGCGGAGACGAAGCCGGCCTCGAAGGCCGAGGGCGCGAAGTAGTGGCCGGCCTCGAGCATGGCGTGGAAGAAGCGGTTGAAGCCGTCGCGGTCGGAGGCCATGACGTCGGCGAACGAAGCCGGCACCTTGGCGCTGAAGTACACGCCGAACATGCCGCCCACCGCATCGGCACTGAAGGTCACGCCGGCTTCGGCCGCCGCCGCCGACAGGCCGGTCACCAGGCGCTGCGTGCGCGCGGCCAGGTTCTCGTAGAAGCCGGCCTCGCGCGTCAGCCGCAGCGACACCATGCCCGCCGCCACCGCCACCGGGCTGCCCGACAGCGTGCCGGCCTGGTACACCGCGCCGAGCGGGGCGATTCTCTCCATGATGTCGCGGCGGCCGCCGAAGGCGCCCACCGGCATGCCGCCGCCGATCACCTTGCCGAGCGTGGTCAGGTCGGGCGTGATGCCGTACAGGCCCTGCACGCCCTGCGGGCCGACGCGAAAGCCGGTCATGACCTCGTCGAAGATCAGCACCGCGCCGTACTCGGTGCACAGCCGGCGCAAGCCCTCGAGGAAGCCCGCCTTGGGCTTGATCAGGTTCATGTTGCCGGCGACCGGCTCGACGATGATTGCCGCGATCTCGGCGCCGCGTGCCTTGAACACTTCCTCGACCTGGTCGAGGTCGTTGAAGTCGAGCACGATCGTGTGCTTGGCGAAATCGGCCGGCACGCCGCCCGAGGACGGGTTGCCGAAGGTCAGCAGGCCGGAGCCGGCCTTCACCAGCAGGCTGTCGGCGTGGCCGTGGTAGCAGCCCTCGAACTTGATGATCGCGTCGCGGCCGGTGAAGCCGCGCGCGAGCCGAATCGCGCTCATCGTCGCCTCGGTGCCGGAGCTGACCAGGCGCACCATCTCGACCGAGGGCAGCAGTTCGCAGATCAGCTCGGCCATCTCGACCTCGCTTTCGGTCGGCGCGCCGAAGGACAGGCCCTTCAGCGCCGCCTCGCGCACCGCCTCGACGATCGCCGGATGGGCGTGGCCGGTGATCGCCGGCCCCCAGGAGCCGACGTAATCGATGTAGGCCTTGCCGTCGGCATCCCACACGCGCGCGCCCTCGGCGCGCTCGATGAAGCGCGGCGTCCCTCCCACCGAGCGGAACGCGCGGACGGGCGAATTGACGCCGCCGGGGATGGTGCGCTGGGCGCGCTGGAAGAGGGCTTCGTTGCGGCTGGTCATGATCTCGGCTTCCTGCAGGACGAATGGGCGAAAGGCCGCATTGTCGCCCCGTTCCGACGCGCCGGTCCAGCCTCGCCGGCCCCGCTGCCTCGGTTCAGAACAGGGCGCGGTAGGCGGCGACGCGCGCGGCCGGATCGGCTGCGGCGAAGACGTCGCTGACCACGGCAACGAGATCGGCGCCGGCGGCGATGACCTGCGCCGCGTTGTCGAGGGTGATGCCGCCGATCGCCGCCACCGGCAGGCCGAGCTCGTCGCGCGCACGACGCACCAGGGCGAAGGGCGCGGGCGGCGCCTCGGGCTTGGTGCTCGAGGGGAACATCGCGCCGAAGGCGACGTAGTCGGCGCCGGCTTCGGCGCCGCGGCAGGCGCGCGCCCAGTCCGCATAGCAGGTGAGGCCGAGGATGCGCCCGGCGCCCAGTGCGCGCCGCGCCGCCTCCGGCTCGCCATCGTCGCGCCCGAGGTGGGCGCCGTCGGCGCCGATCTCCAGCGCCAGGGCGAGATCATCGTTGATCAGCAGCGGCACGCCGGCGGCGCGGCACAGCGCGAGCAGGCCCTGCGCCTGTTCGCGCCGCAGCGCCGGCGCGGCAGCCTTGTTGCGGTACTGCAGCAGCGCCGGGCGCCCGGCGAGCACGCGCGCGGCGAGCGCGAGCAGGCGGACGGTGTCGGGCTCGTCCGGGGTCACCGCATAGAGGCCGCGCAGGCGTGCGACGGGAAAGCGCTCAGACATCGTCGCCCCCCTTGCCGCGCGCCCAGAAGAAGCGGTCGGGCAGTGCACGCCCCATGCCGGGCCGGTAGGCGTGGCGCAGCGCCTGCTGGGTGAATTCCTGTGCCTCGCGTACCGCCTCGGGCAGGGCCATGCCGTGCGCCAATGCCGCCGCAGCGGCTGCGGCGAGCGTGGCGCCGGCGCCGAGGAAGCGCCCGGGCAGGCGCGGCCAGGCGTCGGTGCGCACCACGCCTTCGTGGCCGATCAGGCTGTTGACGACCTGCGGCCCGTGCTCGCCGCCGCGGGTAAACAGGATGTACTCCGCCCCGCGATCGAGCAGCCGCGACAGCGCCTCATCGCAACCCGGCGCGGCATCGGGCGCCCCTTCGTCCCCCTCGTCCATGTCCGCCGCATCGGCCACGCCGGCGAGCCGGCACAGCTCGTGCGCGCCAGCCACCAGCAGCGTGGTCTGCGGCAGGATGAGCTCGGCGAGCACCGCGGCGAGCTCGTCGCCGACCTCGCCCAGATCGCCCGCGGCATACAGCGCCGGCTCCACGACGAGAGGCACCTCGGGGTAGTCGGACAGGATCTCGGCGATCGCCAGCACGTTGTCGACGCTGCCGCAGAAGCCGAGCTTGAACGCCGCCACCGGGATGTCCTCGAGCACCGCGCGCGCCTGCGACACCACCACCTCGGCCTCGGTCGGCCACACCTCGTCGACGTTGCGCGTGTCGCGCAGCAGGGCGGCAGTCTGTACCGGCAGGGGGTGACAACCCATGCTCGCGAGGGTGAGCACGTCGGCCGCGAGCCCGCCGCCGGCAGTGGCGTCGCCCGCGGCGAAGCACAGGACCGCGGGCGGCGTGTCGGGAATGTCGATCGGCATGGAGGCAGGGGGCCGCCGCGGTCTGGGCAACGGCAAATGGGGTAAGATTTGGCGGATTCTAACGCCTAACCCTCAAGTTTCACCGAGCCATGGCCGACAACCCCTACAAGACCTACATGTGCCTGATCTGCGGCTTCATCTACGACGAAGCCGCGGGCCTGCCGGACGAGGGCATCCCGCCGGGGACACGCTGGGAGGACATCCCCCCGAACTGGACCTGTCCCGAGTGCCAGGCGCGCAAGGAAGATTTCGAACTCGTCGAGATCTGACCGCCCGCGGGCAGCGACAGCCGGCACGACGAACGCTGCGAGGACTGTAAGCATGGACATTGCCGGACTGAAGGTCATGGTCATCGACGACAGCAACACCATTCGCCGCAGTGCCGAGATCTTCCTGAGCCAGGCCGGCTGCCAGGTGCTGCTCGCCGAAGACGGCTTCGACGCGCTCGCGAAGATCGCCGACCACCACCCCGACCTCATCTTCGTGGACATCATGATGCCGCGCCTCGACGGCTACCAGACCTGTGCGCTGATCAAGAAGCACCCGCAGCTGTCGGCGACCCCGGTGATCATGCTGTCGTCGCGCGACGGCCTCTTCGACCGCGCCCGCGGCCGCATGGTGGGCTCGGACGAATACCTCACCAAGCCCTTCACCAAGGACAGCCTGCTCAGGACTGTCGCCAGCCACACCGGGCGCGCGGCGGCGCGCTGATCCGCCGCCCGCGCAGGACGAAAACGATGCCGATCCGCAAAATCCTCGTGGTGGATGACTCGCCCACCGAGCGCCTGGCCCTGCAGCAAGCCCTCGCCCGCCAGGGCTACGAGATCCTCACCGCCGCCAACGGCGAGGAGGCGATCGCCCGCAGCCAGGCCGAGCGCCCCGACCTGATCCTGATGGACGTGGTCATGCCGGGCATGAACGGCTACCAGGCGACGCGCACGATCTCGCGCCACGACAGCACGCGCGGCATCCCCATCATCCTGTGCACCAGCAAGGGCCAGGAAACCGACCGCATCTGGGGCATGCGCCAGGGCGCCTGCGACTATCTGGTGAAGCCGGTCGACCACGACGAACTGCTCGCCCGCATCCGGGCGATCGGCTGACGCCATGGCCAGACGCGGCAACCTGCGCGAATTCCAGGAAAACCTCGCGCGCCGCCTCGCCGAGGCGGACAGCGCCGAGCGGCGTGGCCTGCTCGGCTTCCAGGCCGGCAGCGAGCACTGGCTGGTCGAACTGCCCGACGCCGGCGAGATCCTGTCGCCGCCGCCCCTGTCGCCGGTGCCCCTCACCCGCCCCTGGTACAGCGGGCTCGCCAACGTGCGCGGCACGCTCTACGGCGTGGTGGACTTCGCCCGCTTCCACGGCGAGCCGCCCACCGCCCCGACCGGGCGCGCGCGCCTGCTGCTCGTCGGCGCACGCAGCGGCGTCAACTGCGCGCTGCTGGTGTCCGCCGCGAGCGGCCTGCGCAGCCATGAAGACTTCGAGCACGACCCCGCGGCCGACCCGCGCCCCTGGGTTTCGCACCGCCTGCGCGACCTGCAGGGGCGGCCGTGGCTGCAACTCGACGTCGGCGCGCTGCTGGCGCGGCCCGAATTCCTCGATGCCGGCCTGGCATGATCCCCGGCCCGCAATCCCGACCGACACCGACACCGAGCAAGGTGGAGCACGCAACATGGCATTGAAGCCGTTCGGCCGCAAGCAGGCCGCCGCCACTGGTGACAGCATCACCATCATCGAAACGGAGCCCGCCTCGCCGCGGCCGGCGCCCCCGGCGCGCGCCGCGCGTTCGGTCACCGAGCGCCTGCGCCACCTGGGCATCGCCTTCGGCCTGCTCGCCACTGCCACCGCCGGCCTCGTGATCTACCAGGGGCGCGAGACCGCCGACGCCACCCTGCACGTGGCCGCCGCGAGCGAGATGCAGACCCTGTCGCAACGGCTCGCCAAGTCGGCCCAGCTCGCGCTGCGCGGCAACGCCGCGGCGCTCGACGAGCTGCAGCACAGCCGCAGCCGCTTCACCGCCCTGCTGCAGGCGCTGGACCAGGGCGGCACGGTGCACGAGGCGAATGTGCCGGCGGTGCCCGCGCGCGTTCGCCCGCAGCTGCAGACCCTGAGCGAAGCCTGGAGCCGAACCGAGCGCAACGCCGCGCAGCTGCTCGCGCAGCGGCAGAACCTGCTCACCCTCGACGGCGCGGTCGCCGCGATCAACGCCAGCAACGCCGGCCTGCTCGAGCTGAGCGAGCAGGTGGCCGCGCTGACGCTGCAGGGCGGCGCCGGCCCGGCCGGGCTGCAGGCGGCGCACCGTGCCGTGATGCTCACCCAGCGCATCGCCCGCCATGCCAGCACGATGCTGATGGCCGACACCGTCGCCCCCGAGGTCGCCTTCGCCCTCGGCAAGGACACCGACGCCCTGCGCGAGGACATCGACACCCTCGCCCGCCTGCCGGCCGACGCCGAGCTGCGCGGCCGCATCGCCGCGTTGCGCGCCGCGGCACAGCCCACCCTCGACGCCGTCGCCGGCATCCTCGGCAACATCCAGCTCATCGTGCAGGCGAAGCAGGCCGGCAGCCGCATCTTCGGCGACTCCGTGCCGCTGCTGGCGCGCAGCGCCGAGCTCACCGACGGCCTCGGCCGCGCCTATCGCGGCTTCGGCCCGCTCCACGCCGCGATCGCCGTCAGCGCGCTGCTCAGCGTGCTCGTGCTGCTGCAGATGGCGCGCATCTACGGCGCCGACGTCGCTGCCCGCCGTGCCGAAGCCGACCGCCAGCGCCAGCTGGCGGAGAACGAGCGCAACGCCACCCAGCAGGCGATCCTGCGCCTGATGAACGAGATGGGCGACCTCGCCGACGGCGACCTCACCGTGCGCGCCACCGTCACCGAGGACATCACCGGCGCGATCGCCGACTCGGTGAACTACACGGTCGAGGAGCTCTCGGTGCTGGTGCGTCGGATCAACGACGCCGCCTCGCGCGTCACCGCCGCCACCGAAGCCGCCCGCCGCACCTCGGCCGAGCTGCTCGACGCCACCGAACGCCAGTCGCGCGAGCTCGAGGACGCCGGCGCCACCGCGCAGCGCATGGCGCGCTCGATGACCGACTCCTCCACCCGCGCGCTGCAGTCCGCCCAGGTCGCGCGGCGCTCGCTGGAAGCCGCGCGCAAGGGCGCCGACGCGGTGGAGAACACCATCCGCGGCATGAACGGCATCCGCGGCCAGATCCAGGAGACCGCCAAGCGCATCAAGCGCCTGGGCGAGTCCTCGCAGGAGATCGGCGAGATCGTCGAGCTGATCTCCGACATCACCGAGCAGACCAACGTGCTCGCGCTCAACGCCGCCATCCAGGCCGCCACCGCGGGCGAGGCCGGACGCGGCTTCACCGTCGTCGCCGAGGAAGTGCAGCGCCTGGCCGAACGCTCGGGCGAGGCGACCAAGCAGATCGCCGCGATCGTGAAGACGATCCAGACCGACACCCAGGATGCCGTCGGCGCGATGGAGAACGCCACCCGCGACGTGGTCGACGGCGCGCAGCTGTCCGACGCCGCCGGCCAGGCCCTGTCCGAGATCGGCGAGGTCTCGCTCGAGACCGCGCGCCTGATCGAGCAGATCTCGGCCGACACGCAGGAACAGGCCGCCACCGCCGGGCGCGTCGCGGCGACGATGAAGGACATCCTCGGCATCACCGAGCAGACCACGCAGGGCACCAAGCAGACCGCGGTCTCGATCGGCCAGCTCGCCGAGCTCGCGGTCGAGCTCAAGGGCTCGGTGTCCGGCTTCAAGGTCTGAGCCAGGCGCCGCCGGGAGCACGCTCATGACACACCCCTCCGAGCCCGATCTGGGCGCCCTCACCTGGGTCAAGGGCGAGATCGACGCCGCCCTCGAGCGCAGCGCCGCAGCCCTCGCCCAGGCGCACGGCACGGACGCCGGCGCGCACCTGCAGTTCGCGCAGACCCACCTGCACCAGGTGCGCGGCGCGCTGTCGATGATCAGCCTCGACGGCCTGGCCCGCTTCACCGAGCTGGCCGAACAGCTGCTCGGCGACATGGCGCGCGGCGAGCTGCCGGCCGACACCGGCACGCTCGCCCTCGGCACGCGTGCCGTGGCCGCGATCGGCAACTACCTCGAAGAGCTCGCCCACGGCGCCCCCGATCAGCCGCTGCGCCTGAGCCCGCTCTACCGCGAGCTCGCCGGCGCACGCGGCGCAACCCGGGCCGGCGCGCCCGGCTCCGCCGCGGAGGCGCCGGACGCCGTCCGCCCCGATGCCGTCCGCCCCGACGCCTTCCACCCCGACGCCTTCCACCCCGACCTCTTCCACCCCGACCTCTCCCGCCGCCCGCCGCGTCGTGCCGACAGCGCGCCGCCCGCCGACGCGGACACGAGCCGCAGCGCGCTGCGCAATGCGCGCGCGCGCTTCGAGCGCGGCCTGCTCGACTGGCTGCGCGGCGCCGGCGGGCGCCAGGGCGCGCAGGCCATGCGCGACGCGATCGCCGACGTCGAGGCGCTGCAGCCGACGCCGGCGAGCCGCAGCCTGTGGTGGGCCAGCCTGGCCTTCTTCGACGCCCTGATCGTCGGCAGCCTGCCGCCGGACGCCACGGTCAAACGCCTGTGCACCCAGCTCGACGCCCAGTTCCGCCGCCTGATGAGCGGCACGCCCGCCGGCGCCGAGCGGCTCCTGCGCGACCTGCTCTACCGCGTCGCCACCACGCCGGCAGACACCCCGCAGCAGCACGCGGTGCGCGCCTGCTGGCAGCTCGACGCCCTCTTGCCCGAGGCCGACGCGCGCGTCAGCGACACCCCGCTCGTGCCGCTGCTGGACGGCCTGCAGGCGCGCCTGGCGACGGTGCGCGAGCACTGGGACGAGTTCAGCCGCGGCACCGCGGTGGCGCTGGCGGACTTCGACGAGCAGCTCGGCGCCCTCGCCGGCGACGCCGCCGCGCTCGGCCGCCCTGCCCTGCAGCGCCTGCTCGCCTCCCTGCTCGACTTCGGCCGCTGGCTGCGTCGCGACCCGCTGCAGTTCTCCGACGCGCTCGCGCTGGAAGTCGCCAGCGCGCTGCTGCTGGTCGAAACCGCGCTCGAGCGGCGCCCGCCCGACGTCGCCTTCGCGGCGCAGGTCGATGCCGTGTGCGCCCGGCTCGACGCCCTGCAGCGCAGCGAGGCGCTGCCGTCCGCGGCCGCAGCCCCCCACGCCGACGGCGCCCGCCAGGCGCAGGAAAAGGCCGCCCTGGCGCAGCTGTCGAAGGAGATGCTCGCCAGCCTGGCGCAGGTCGAACAGACGCTCGACGACTACTTCCGCAACCACGCCAAGCGCGCGCCGCTCGCGCAGCTGCAGCGGCCCTTGCAGCAGCTCAGCGGCGCGCTCGAGGTGCTCGGCGAGGCCGACGCCCTCGCCCTCGTGCGCGACGCCGCGCGCCGGATCGCCGCCTTCGCCGACACTGCGACCGCGCCCGACCCGGCCGCCTGCGAGGCTCTCGCCCACCAGCTCTCCGCGCTCGGCTTCCATCTCGAAGCCCTGCCACGCGGCGGCAGCACGCTGCAGCACTTCCTCCGCATGGGCGCCCGCGGCGCCCCGGCGGCGGCCGACACCGCGCCTGCCGTCGGCGCCGCACCGGCCACCGCAGCGGGCGGGACGTCCGCGCCCGAAGTCCCGCCGCCTGAGCAGCCGGTCCTGGAAGGGCCGGTCCTGGACGCGTCGATCCCGGAAGCGTGGGTCCCGGAAGCGTTGGTCCCGGAAGCGTCGGTCCTCGAAGCGTTGGTCCCGGAACGGGCTGCGGCCGAGCGCTCGCCGGCGCAGGCGTCTGCGCCGGAGCTGTCGGCGCCGCAAGCCCCGGCGGCGGACGCGGCCACCGACGCCGTCCGCGAAGCGGCAACCGCAGGCGCGCCGGCCGCGCCCCGCGTCGCACCGGACGCGCGGCCGGCCGGCGAGGCGATCGAGCTTGTCGACCGGGCCGACGCGTTCGGCCCGGCCGACGACAGCGACGAGATCACGCTCGAGGAGGACGTCGAGGAAATCTCGCTCGAGGCCGAGGAAACGCCGGCCCTCGCACCCGCGCCGCCGCTTCCTGCCACCGCTGCCGCCGTCGACGCCGAGCTGCTGGCGATCTTCATCGAGGAGGCGACCGACGTCCTCGCCACGATCCGCGAGCGGCTCGAGCTGGCGCGCACCGAGCCGGCCGAGGCCGAGCACCTGAGCACGATCCGCCGCGGCTTCCACACGCTGAAGGGCAGCGGCCGCATGGTCGGCCTGGCCGACATCGGCGAGGCCGCCTGGGGGCTGGAGCAGACGCTGAACCGCTGGCTGCAGCTCGACTGGCCGGTCACGCCGGCCCTGCTCCACCTCGTCGACGCGGCGCAACAGCGCTTCGCCACCTGGGTCGCCCAACTCGCCGCGGGCGGCCCACAGGCGTTCGACGTCGGCGCCGTGCTGGCCGAGGCCGAGCGCATGCGCCAGACCGACACCCCGGCGCTCGAACCGGCGCCGCTCGCCGAGCACGAAGCCGCCGCGCCCATCCCGGCGCCACTGCCCGCGGCAGCCGACGCGTTCGAGTTCCCGCCGCTCGATCTGTCGGCCGAAGGCGAGATTCTGCCGTTCGGCGAGACGGCGGCCGCGCCCAGGGCTGAAACGATGCCCGAAACCGAGGCCGAGGCCGAAACCGGATCGGCGGCCGGAACCGAGGCCGAGGCTGAGGCCGCAAGTGAAGCCGACGCCGTGGGCGAAGCCGAAGTCGAAGGTGAAGTCGAAGCCGACGCCGACGCCGACGCCGACGCCGACGCCGAATTCAGCGTCGAAGACAAGACCCGGATCGAAACCGGCGTCGGGGCCGGAGTCGACGCGGAAGTCGAAGCCGAGGCGGCGGCCGCCTCCGAACCCGACCTCCTCCGCATCGGCGGGGTCGAGATCTCGCGCGCCCTGTACGCACTCTACTGCGCCGAGGCCGCCGAGCACCTGGCCACGCTCGCACGGGAGTTCGCGCCGCTCACCCACGAGGCGGGGCGACCGCCTTCGGAGCGGGCGCTGCGTGCGGCGCACACCCTCGCCGGGGTGTCCGGCACCGCGGGCTTCCTCCCGCCGCACGAGCTCGGCCGCGCCCTGGAACACGCCATCGAGCGCCTGCGCGCGCAGTCCCGCGCACCCGACGCGGCCGAGCGGACGCTGTTCGCCAGCGCCGCCGACGCGCTGCGGGCCATGCTCGCCGAAATCGGCGCCGCGCGCCTGCCGTCCGCCGCCCACGCCTTGGTGGCGGAGCTCGACCGCCGCTGCCGCGACCTTGCCGCCGGCGCCGGAGTCGGCAGCGAAGACGCGGCCGCGGCCAGCCTCGCCCCCGCCGACAGCGCCGCGGTCGCACCGGCCAGCACCGCGGCCCCGGTGCTCGCCGCGCCGCCGCGCGACGACATCGACCCCCAGCTGCTGCCGATCTTCCTCGACGAGGCGGCCGAGCAGCTCGGCCGCCTGCACGCGACGCTGCGTGGCTGGCAGGCGGCGCCCGACGATACCGAGCCGGCGCGCGCCGTCGCCCGTCTGCTGCATTCGCTGAAGGGCAGCGCGCGCATGGCCGGGGCGATGACGCTGGGCGGCCACTTGCACCAGCTCGAGTCGCGCCTCGAAGACGGGCTGGCCGACCGCATCGACATCGCGGCCCTGATCGACGACCTCGCCTTCGGCCTCGACGTCTGCGAGCGCATGATCGACGGCCTCGCCAGCGGCGAAACCGCCCCGGGCGCCGTGCTGGCGGCCGGCACCGCGGCCGCGCCCGCGCCGGCCGGCACCGCCGAAGCGGACGCGGGCGCCGCGACGCTGCGCGTGCGCGCCGAGCTCATCGACCGCTTCGTCAGCCAGGCGGGCGAGGTCGGCATCGCCCGCACCCGCATCGAAGGCGAGCTGCGCACGCTGCGCCGCTCCCTGCTCGATCTCACCGAGAACGTCATCCGCCTGCGCAGCCAGCTGCGCGAAGTCGAGATCCAGGCCGACGTGCAGATGCAGTCGCGCCTGGCCGAGGCGGAGTCGCGCCACACCGCCTTCGACCCGCTCGAGATGGACCGCTACACGCGCCTGCAGGAGCTGACGCGGATGATGGCCGAGAGCGTCAACGACGTCACCACGGTGCAGCAGACCGTGCTGCACAACCTCGACGGCGCGGACCTGGCGCTCAACGGCCAGGCGCGCATGGCGCGCGAACTGCAGCAGGGCCTGATGCAGGTGCGCATGCTGCCCTTCGACAGCCTCGCCGACCGCCTCTACCGCGTCGTGCGCCAGAGCGCGAAGGAGCTCGGCAAGCGCGCCGCGCTCGACCTGCGCGGCGGCCGCCTCGAGATCGATCGCAGCGTGCTCGAGCAGATGGCAGTGCCGCTCGAGCACCTGCTGCGCAACGCGCTGGCGCACGGCATCGAAGCGCCGGCGGCGCGCGCCGCCGCAGGCAAGCCCGACAGCGGCCGCATCACGCTCACGCTGACGCAGGAAGGCAACGAGATCGCGCTCGAGCTCGCCGACGACGGCGCCGGCCTCGACTTCGAGCGCATCGCCGCGCAGGCCCGCGCCGCCGGCCTGCTGGCGGCGGACGAGGCGGCCGACACCCACCGCCTCACCGGCCTCATCTTCCTGCCCGGCTTCAGCACCGCCGGCGCGGTGTCGGCGGTGTCCGGGCGCGGGGTCGGCATGGACGTGGTGCGGGCGCAGACAGCGGCGGCGGGCGGCCGCATCGAGGTCGCCAGCGAGCCCGGCCACGGCACCACCTTCCGCATCCACCTGCCGCTCAAGCTGGCGGTGACGCAGGCCCTGCTGGTGCGCGCGGGCGGGCGGAGCTGGGCGATCCCGTCGAACATGGTCGCGCAGGCGATGGAGCTCAAGCCCGAGGCGCTACGCCGCGTGCAGGCCGAGCGCGGCCTGGACTGGGAAGGCGAGCACTACGCCTACCGCTACCTGCCGCGCCTGCTCGGCGATCGCGCGGCGCGCCCCGAGGAGCAGCGCTACAACTGGCTGCTGCTGCTGCGCGCCGGCGCGCAGCGGCTCGCCCTGCACGTGGACGGCCTGCGCGGCAACCAGGAGATCGTGATCAAGAACGCCGGGCCGCAGCTCGCCCGCATCGTCGGCATGAGCGCAGCCACCGTGCTCGGCGACGGCGAGATCGTGCTGATCCTGAACCCGCTCGCACTCGCCGGCCGCAGTCCCGAGGCGGATGCCGACGCGGACGAAGGCGGCGCCGTCGGCACCGCGGCGGAGCACGTGCCGACGGTGCTGGTGGTGGACGACTCGCTGACCGTGCGCAAGATCACCGGGCGCCTGCTCGAGCGCGAGGGCTACCGCGTGCTCACGGCCAAGGACGGCGTCGATGCGCTCGAGCAGCTGATCGACACCGTGCCCGACGTCGTGCTGGCCGACATCGAGATGCCGCGCATGGACGGCTTCGATCTCGTGCGCAACATCCGCGCCGACGCGCGCACCCGCGCCCTGCCGGTGATCATGATCACCTCCCGCCTGGCGGAAAAGCACCGCCGCCACGCGCACGAGGTCGGCGCCGACCACTACCTCGGCAAGCCGTATCAGGAAGCGGAGTTGCTCGCGCTCGTCGCCGGCTACAGCGGACGCAGCGCCCGCACCGCCGCCGCATCCGCCGCGCTGGCCGGCTAGGGTCGCTCCCGTGCCCCGCACCGCTGGGGCGGGCGCGGCCGCATGGGTTCAGGCGGCGAGCGCGCGCGCCATGCGCGCCAGCGCCGCCTCGAGCGTGGCGCGCGGGCAGCCGAAGTTCAGGCGCACGAAACCCGGCGCGCCGAACGCCGCCCCGTCCGAGAGGCCCACGCCAGCGGCCTCGAAGAAAGCCGCGGGGTCGTCGATGCCGCGCGCGGCCATCATCGCCCGGCAGTCGATCCAGGCGAGATAGGTCGCCTCGGGCACGGTCGTCGCCAGGCCGGGCAGCGCCGCCACCGCTTCCAGCACGCGCCCGCGGTTGGCGCGCAGATAGGCGAGCAGCGCCTGCCGCCAGCGCTCGCCGTCACGGTAGGCGGCTTCGGTGGCGACCAGGCCGAGCACGTTCGCCTGCGGCACGAGCCCGCGCATCGCGTGCCGGTAGCGGCGGCGCAGCGCGGCCTCGGGAATGACGGCGAAGGCGCAGTACAGCGCCGCGATGTTCCAGGTCTTCGACGGCGCCATCAGCGTGATCGTGCGCCGCGCGGTGGCCTCGTCGAGCGCGGCGAGCGGACGGTGCGGCGTGGCCGCGTCCAGCACCAGGCCGCAGTGGATCTCGTCCGAGCACACGAGCAGGTCGTGGCGCGCGGCGAAGTCGGCGAGCCGGCGCAGCTCGGTGGCGTCGAACACGCGCCCGACCGGATTGTGCGGGCTGCACAGCAGAAGCAGCCGGGTGCGCGCGCTCACCGCCGCCTCCAGCGCCGCCCAGTCCCACTGCCAGCGGCCGTCGCGCAGCACGAGGTCGACGCGCTGCAGCGTGCGCCCGGTGTTGGCCGGCGCCGCGAGGAAGGGCGGATACACCGGCGTCGCCGTCAGCACCGCGTCGCCCGGTTCGCCGGCGATCGCGCAGGCGAGGTTGAAGCCGGTGACCACGCCCGGCAGCCACACCAGCCAGTCGGGCTCGACCGTCCAGCCGTGGTCGCGGCGCAGGCCTTCGACCACCGCCTCGACCAGCGTCGGCCAGGGCCCGGTGTAGCCGAACACGCCGTGGGCGACGCGCGCCTGCAGCGCCTCGATCACCGCCGCCGGCGCGGCGAAGTCCATGTCCGCCACCCACAGCGGCAGCACGTCGCGGCCGGCGTAGCGGCCCCACTTCTCGCCCGGCACGGCACTGCGGTCGATGATGCGGTCGAAGTCGAATTCACTGTTCGCGGCCATGTCCGCTCCTTGCCTGTTCCCGCCATTCCCGCGCGGGCGCCACCGCCGGGGGTCGCGCTCAGTCCGCGCCCTTGCCGACGAGCCCGAAGCGGGCCAGCGTCCGGGCGCGCGCCTCGGCATGATCGACGACCGGCGCCGGATAGTCGACGCCGATGCGGGTGCGCGCGGTGGCCTGGTCGGCGCCGTCCATGGTCCACGGCGCGTGGATGAAGCGCTCCGGCACGCGCGCGAGCTCGGGCAGGTAGCGGCGGATGAAGCGGCCCTCGGGGTCGAACTTCCGCGACTGCGTGACCGGGTTGAAGATGCGGAACCAGGGCTGCGCGTCGCAGCCGGTGGAGGCCGCCCACTGCCAGCCGCCGTTGTTGGCGGCGAGGTCGTAGTCGTTCAGGTGGGCAGCGAAGTGGCGCTCGCCCAGGCGCCAGTCGATGCCGAGATCCTTGGTGAGGAAGGAGGCGGTGATCATGCGCAGGCGGTTGTGCATGTAGCCGGTCTGGCCGAGCTGACGCATCGCCGCATCGACGATCGGGTAGCCGGTGCGCGCCTCGCACCAGGCGGCGAACAGCGCCGGGGCGTCGTCCCACTGCACGCGCTCGTACTCGGGCCGGAAGGCATGCCCGACCACGCGCGGGTGATGCCACAGGATCATGTGGTAGAAGTCGCGCCACACCAGCTCGGACAACCAGGTCGCGGCGCCCTCGCCGCCGCGGCGGTGCGCGTGGGCCGCCAGCTCCCGGATCGACACGGTGCCGAAGCGCAGGTGGGTCGACAGGTAGCTGACCCCCTTCACGCCGGGAAAGTCGCGCGCCTGTTTGTAGCGGTCGATGCGCGCGCAGAAGTCCGCGAACAGCGCACGCCCGCCGCTCATGCCGGTGGGCAGCCTGAGCGCGGCGAGATCGAGCGCCTCGAAACCGATCCCGGCCAGCGCCGGCAACCGCTCGCCAGGCGGCTTCGGCGCCAGCCGCGCGGCGTACGGGGCCACCGGCCAGGGCTGCAGGGCGGCCTCGTCGAGCTTCTTCAGCCAGGCGTTCCGGTACGGTGTGAACACGCTGAAGGGCGTGCCGGCCTGGGTCAATACCTCGTCGCGCTCGAACACGACCTGGTCCTTGAAGTCGGCGAAGCCGATGCCGTCCGCGGCCAGCCGCGTCGCCACCCGGCTGTCGCGGGCAATGGCCGCCGGCTCATAGTCGCGGCTGACGAAGACCTTGTCCACGCCGAGTTCGCGCGCCAGGCGGGGGATCTCGTCCTCGGCGCGGCCATGGCGCACGATCAGCCCGCTCCCCTCGCCGCCGGCAGCGCGCGACAACGCATCGAGCGCGGCGTCGAGCTCGAGGAGGCTGGCGTGGATGAAGGCGACGCGCCGGTCCGCCCGGCTCGGCAGGGCGTCGAGGATGTCGGTGTCGAAGACGAAGGCGCAATGCACGTGCCCGGCGAAGCGCAGGGCGTGGTGCAGCGCGGCATGGTCGAAGCTGCGCAGGTCGCGGCGGAACCAGACGAGGGCGGAAATCATGGGCGGGGCGACAACGGAACGGGAGCGCCATTATCGCCCGGTAGTTGGCGGACATCCGCTGCTGCACCCCACCACCGGCAGCGCCGAAGGCGTAAAATGCCGCGCATGGATACGCCCACGGCCAACTTCACGAATCACTTCCTGATCGCCATGCCCAACATGGCCGATCCACATTTCGCGCGCACCCTGACCTACATCGCCGAACACAACGAACAGGGCGCACTCGGCATCATCGTGAACCGCCCGATCGACATGACGCTCGCGACGCTGTTCGAGCGCATCGAGCTGCCGCTCGAGGCCGAGGCCTTCGCCAGCCAGCCGGTGTATTTCGGCGGCCCGGTGCAGACCGACCGCGGCTTCGTGCTGCACCGTCCGCTGGGCGAGTGGCACTCGACGCTCAAGGTCAGCGACGAGGTGGGCCTCACCAGCAGCCGCGACGTGCTGCAGGCGATCGGCGCCAGCGGCGAGCCGCAGGAAGTGCTCGTCACCCTCGGCTACGCCGGCTGGGCCGCCGGCCAGCTCGAGCAGGAGCTGGTCGACAACGCCTGGCTGACGGTGCCGGCCGACCTGGCGATCATCTTCGGCCTGCCGCCCGAGGAGCGCCTGGCCGCGGCCATGCAGAAGCTCGGCGTCGATTTCGCCAACCTGAGCGAGGTCGCCGGGCATGCCTGATGCGGCCGCCGCCGCCCAGTCCGTCCTGCCCCCGCGCGGCACCCTGCTCGGATTCGACTTCGGCCTCGCCCGCATCGGCGTCGCCGCCGGCGAGCTCGAGACCGGCTGCGCCAGCGCGCTCACCACGCTGCATGACGAATCGAACGACGCCCGCTTCGCCGCAATCGGCCGCCTCGTCGCCGAATGGCGGCCGGTGGCGCTGGTGGTCGGCCTGCCCGCCCACCTCGACGGCAGCGAACACGCGCTCGGCGCGCGCTGCCGCCGCTTCGCCAACCAGCTCCACGGCCGCTTCGCGCTGCCGGTGTTCACGGTGGACGAACGCCTGTCCTCCGTCGCCGCCGAGACCGAGCTCGCCGACGCCGGCCTGCGCGGCTGGCGCGAGCGCAAGGCGGTGCTCGACGCCGCCGCGGCACGACTGATCCTGCAATCCTTCCTGGACGCAACCCGCCATGCAACTTCCTGACGCCGAAGCGCTCTGCCGGCAGCTCGCCGAGCAGATCCGCCCCCATGTCACGCCCGCAACCGCGCTCGTGGGCATCCGTACCGGCGGCCTGTGGCTGGCCGAGCGCCTGCATGCCGTGCTCGGCATCCAGCCGCCGCTGGGCGCGATCGACGTCTCCTTCTACCGCGACGACTACGGCACGCGCGGCCTGCATGCCCGCCCGCAGCGCACCGAGATCCCGTTCAACGTCGACGGCGCGCCGGTGATCCTGGTCGACGACGTGCTCTACACCGGGCGCACGACGCGCGCCGCGCTCAACGAGCTGTTCGACTTCGGCCGTCCGGCGCGCGTCGAGCTCGCGGTGCTGGTTGACCGCGGCGAGCGCGAGCTGCCGATCGGCGCGCGCTACTGCGCCCACACGCTGGCGGCACCGCTGCCCGCCGGCCAGCACCTCGAACTGCAGCGCGACGCCGAGGGCCAGCTGACGCTGACGCTCACCGCTCCCGGCGCCCCCGACACCCCCAACGTCCCCCAACGCTGAGATCGAGGCTGACCGATGCGTAACCCCCAGCTCAACAAGCACGGCGAACTGCAGCACCTGCTCACGCTCGACGGCCTGCCGCGCGACATCCTCACCGCCATCCTCGACACCGCCGCGCCCTTCACCGAAGTGGCCGAGCGCGAGGTCAAGAAGCTGCCGCTGCTGCGCGGCAAGAGCGTGTTCAACCTGTTCTTCGAGAACTCGACGCGCACCCGCACCACCTTCGAGATCGCCGCCAAG
>JANJTU010000180.1 GCA_024710965.1 Thauera sp.
GCGGATCGCCTTCTCCGGGAAGGCCGCCTGCGCCGCGGGCAGGCCGACCGCGCCGAGCACGGCGGTCGCGGTGGCAAGCGTCAGGGCGCGCTTGAATCGATGGGTGAGGAAGCTTCGCATCGTCGTCTCCTGGTTCATGTCTTCTTCGCGCTTCACGCAGTTCATCCAGCTATGCGGACGATCAACAAATGCGTGCCTGACGCGTGTATGCACTGTATGCATACTCGCCCTCGATCGCACTCCATCGTTTCTACTAGATGGAATTGCATGATCTCCGCAGCAGTTCTCGAGTGGGGCGCGAACTCAGTCGGCGTACTGACCCGCCGTCTCGATCAGGGGCCGCCAGTGGACGATTTCGGTTTCGAGCCGGCTGCGCAACGCTTCCGGCGTCGCCTCGGCGGCCGGGGCAGGCCGGACGGCGAGCGCCACGAAGCGGGCGGCGAGTTCAGGGTCGGCGAGCGCGCGCCCGAGCGCAGCTGACAGACGCTCGACGGTGTTCATGGGCGTTCCCTTAGGCGCATAGAGACCATGCCAGACGACCAACTCGAAGCCCTTATCAGCGCTCTCACCCAGGGACTGGACCTCGGGTAGCACGGCCAGCCGTTCGCCGCTCGTTACGGCCAGCGGACGCACCTGCCCTGCCTCGATCGCCTTCAGCGTGTTGCTGGTCTGGTCGCACATGAGGTCGATCTGTCGTCCGGCAAGGTCGAGCAGGGCCTCCTGGGTTCCCTGGTACGGCACCGACACGAAGTTCAGCTCGAACGCCTTCATCAGCATCAATCCGCACAGATGCGATGCCGAGCCCAGCCCTGCGTGTCCGTAGGACAGCTCGCCACCGCCCGACCTGCGCGCTCCCACCAACTGCCTGAAGGTCTCCGCCGGGAGATCGCGCCGTCTCACGATGGTCATCGGCACGTCGGCAACCAGTCCCACCGGCTCGAAGTCGCCCACGGGGTCATAGCGGAGCTTGCGATGCAGGGTCGCGCTGGCGGCGTGGCCCATGTTGGAGAGCAGGAGCGTGTTGCCATCCGGCTTCGCCCGGGCCACCTGCTCCGCGCCCAGGGTCCCGCCCGCGCCGCGGACGTTGCGAACAACGACCTTGCGCTTGAGGTCCCGTGCAAGCGCATCGGCTAGCACGCGACCGATCTCGTCGGTCGGCCCTCCCTGGGTGAAGGGCACGACAATCGTCAATGCCGCGCTTCGCCTCCCACCTTCAGCAGCGACAAGTGCGCTCGGCACCCCGAAAACGAAGACGGAAAGGAATACTGAAAGTATCGCGTGCAGCTTCATCATGTCCTCCTGAACATCTGGCGAAAGGCGCCGATCGTTTCGCACCCGCCGAGCCATCAATGCAGCACGAGCACCGGCAGCCGGGTCTTCGAGATGATCTTCTTGGCGTGGGAACCGAACACGAACTCGCCCACCGCTCCCCTCCCGTGGGTGACGATCACGATCATGTCGCACCCATTCTTCTCCGCAGCGTCCGCGATCGCGTCATCGATGGAATAGGAGGTCACCGCCAACGCGTGAAACGCGACACCCGCAGCCGCTGCCCGTGCCTCGAATCGGCCGAGCCAGGTCTTCGCGTGGGTTTCGTTCTTCGCTTGATGCTCCTGGATCCGGCCAGCAAAGGTTTCGACATCCCGACTGGTGACGGACATCGGCAGGTCGGGCTCGACAACGAATCCCGTGATCTCGGCGCCCAGTTGCGCTGCCAGCTCGATGCTCCCATCCATTGCCCGGAGGGAAAGGGAGGATCCGTCGATCGGAACGAAGAGATGCTTGTACATACAACCTCCAGGGGGAGTTGATTGAAAGACTGCCGGCACCGGGACGGACGCGGATGCGGCGACTCGGAGCTAGCGGAAGATCCGGACACTCGATCTCCCGGCGTGCATTTCCCGCCCCGTATCCAATACGGGCTCCTATTTCACGAGCGTTACGGGGATCGATGCATGTTTCAAGACATCGCTCGCGATGGATCCGAGCAGCAGCTGCAGCAGGCGGCTTCGCCCGTGCGTGCCCATCACGATCTTGTCGAAGTGCTTCTCTTCCGCGTAGCGCAGAATCGTCTCGGCGACATGCCCCACCGCGATGTGAAAGGAATACGGCACCCCGGCCTTGTCCAGGGCTGCCCTTGCGCTCCCCAACGCCGCCAAGCCTTCGTCGCGGTAGTAGTCCTGCAACTCGTCGTGCTCCACGAACATCCGCGCATGCCCCGACTCGATCGGGATCTGCACGTTCAGGAGGTGGACCTCGATCTGCGCATCCTTCTCACGCAGCTTCGCGACGTGCGCCACCGCTTGGGCGCCATATTCGGAGCCGTCCACCGGAATCAGAATCTTGAGCATGTCGAGCACCTCACTTGCTTGCCGAAGGACTGTCGGCCACCGCCTCTTCGACGAGATCGACCAGGTGGGGCACTGCAACGCGCTGCCGGCCTGCGATCCAGCTTCCCGCGCCCACGACGAGCAGCGCTCCGCATGCGCCCGACAGGTAATGGAGCCAGGACGGCAGGCCCGCCAGCAGGGGCTTGACCACGACGTCGCCGACGATCATGTCCCCGGCGATCCAGCCGAGCAGGCCCGCGCCCAGCGTGATGACGGCCGGGAATCGGTCCATGAGCCGCAGCACCAGCTTGCTGCCCCACACGATGATCGGGATGCTGATGACGATGCCGAACACCACCAGGCTGATGTCGCCCTTCGCCGCGCCCGCCACGGCGATCACGTTGTCAAGGCTCATCACCGCGTCGGCCACCACGATGGTCTTGATGGCACCGAGAAGCGAGGTGCTTCCATGCACGCTGGTGTGCCCGTCCTCCTCCTCGGGCTGGAGCAGCTTGATGCCGATCCACACCAGCAGGAGCGCACCCACGACCTTGAGGAACGGCAGCGCCAGCAGCTGCAGGGCGAAGAAGATCAGCACCACGCGCAGGGCGATGGCGCCGAACACACCCCAGGCGATGCCCTTGCTGCGCTGGTGCGGCGGCAGTTTGCGGCATGCCAGCGCGATCACGACGGCGTTGTCGCCGCCCAGCAGGATGTCGATTGCAATGATCTGCAGGACCGAAACCCAGAAGGCCCCCTGCATCATGAATTCGGGCATTTCTTTCCCCCTGAATGGTTGTCGATGGTTCGGTTACGCGCGTCCTCAGTCCTCCTCATGGAAGGCCTCCTCGCGCTTCTTGCGGATCGCGGGCGAGAGCACCACCACCAGGGCCAACACCGCCATCACAAGCATCGTGGCGCTGATCGGGCGCTCGACGAAGACGAGTGGGTCGCCGCGGGAAAGGAGCAGCGCACGGCGCAGGTACTCCTCCATCATCGGGCCGAGGATGAAACCGAGCATGAGCGGCGCGGGCTCACTTTCCAGCTTGCGGAAGACGTAACCGACGACGCCGAAGACCGCCATGAGGTAGACGTCGAACTCGTTGTTCGAGAGGCTGTAGACGCCGATCGCGCAGAAGACCAGGATCGCGGGGTAGAGAAGGTGGTACGGCACCGAGATCATCTTCACCCACAACCCGATGAGCGGGAGGTTGAGCACCAAGAGCATGGCGTTGCCGATCCACATCGACACGATCAGGCCCCAGAACAGCGCCGGCTGCTCGACCATCACCGAGGGACCGGGCTGGATGCCCTGGATGATCATTGCCCCGATCATCAGCGCCATCACCGGGTTCGAAGGGATGCCCAGCGTCAGCATCGGGATGAACGACGCCTGGGCGCCGGCGTTGTTGGCGGCCTCCGGCGCGGCCACGCCCTCGATCGCACCCTTGCCGAAGTTCTCCGAGTTCCGCGAGATCTTCTTTTCCAGGGCATACGATGCGAATGACGAAAGCATTGCGCCGCCGCCGGGCAGGATCCCGAGCATCGACCCCATGCCGGTGCCGCGCAGCACCGGCCCCACCATGCGCTTGAAGTCGTCCCGCGTCGGCATCAGCCCCGAGATCTTGCTCACCATGGCGGTGCGGGTCGTCTCGTGCTGAAGGTTGGCGATGATCTCGCCCAGCCCGAACACCCCCATCGCCACCACCACGAAGTTGATCCCGTCCGTGAGATGAGCCGAATCGAAGGAATAGCGCGCCAGGCCGGAGTTCACGTCCGTCCCCACCATGCCGAGCAAAAGCCCGAGCAGGACCATGCCGAGCGCGTGCAGCAGCGAGCCGCTCGCGAGCACGATGGAGGCGACCAGGCCCAGCACCATCATCGAGAAGTACTCGGCCGGGCCGAACTTGAGCGCGACCTCGGTCAGCGGCGGGGCGGCGAAAGCGATCAGCAGCGTGCAGGCCGTACCGGCCACGAAGGAGCCGATGGCCGCAATCGCCAGAGCTCTTCCGGCGTGGCCCAGGCGGGCCAGCAGGGAGCCGTCGAGGGCCGTCACGACCGAGGACGATTCGCCTGGAAGATTGACCAGGATTGCCGTCGTCGAGCCACCGTACTGGGCGCCGTAGTAAATACCGGCAAGCATGATCAGCGCCGAAACTGGTGGCAGTCCGATCGTGATCGGCAGAAGCATCGCGATGGTGGCGACCGGCCCGAGCCCCGGCAACACGCCGATGGCCGTGCCGAAGAAGACCCCCACCAGGCAATACAGGAGGTTGTTGAGGCTGGCTGCCATTTCCAGGCCCAGCCCGAGGTTTGCGAGCATTTCCATGTCTGCCCCCTTATGCGCCGAACCAGCTGCCGAGCAAGGGCAGCGGTACGCCCAGGCCCTTCACGAAGACCAGCGAGCAGAAGACGATGAGGCCGATCATCGCGGCCGTCGCCCGCCATTCGAAGCGGAACTTCGCGCTGCCCGACGCGCTGATGAGGATGAGCGCGAGCAATGCGATCGGCAGCCCGGCGGTCCTCAGCAGGAAAGCGAAGCAGATCGTCCCGCCGGTGACGACGAGGATCGGCTTCCAGGCAATCGCGCCGATGGGCGTTCCGGGGCGGAGAAAGGCGCGGACGATTGCCGCCGCGCCGAACAGCATCAACAGCCCGCTGAGAACCGTCGGGAAGTATCCCGGCCCCATGCGGGCGGCCGACCCCATTCCGTAGTCGCGTGCGAGGATGACGCCTGCGGCGCCGAAGAAAAGGTATAAGGCCCCGGTCCAGAAATCCTTCGGGCCCTTGATCATCGAGCTCATGGTCATGTCTCCTGCCAACCTATCGTTTTGATCGGCCTTCACGGCCTGTTCGTTTGGGATGCGTACCGGCCCGGCACGCTTCGGCCATCCTCTATTCAGACGCGCTCCAGGATGACGGCCACACCCTGCCCCACCCCGATGCACATCGTGCACAGCGCATAGCGGCCCTTGCCCCGGTGGAGCTGATTCACCGCCGTCGTGGTCAGCCTTGCGCCGGAGGCGCCGAGGGGGTGCCCGAGCGCGATGGCCCCGCCGTTGGGATTCACCCTCGGGTCGTCGTCGCGCAGGCCCAGATCGCACAGCACCGCCAGCCCCTGCGCCGCGAACGCCTCGTTGAGCTCGATCACGTCCATCTGCGCCAGGGATAGACCGGCCAGGGCCAGGACCTTGCGGGTGGCGGGGGCCGGCCCCAAGCCCATGATGCGCGGAGGCACGCCCGCCGTCGCCATGGCCACGACCCGCGCGCGCGGGGTCAGGCCGTGCCGGGCTGCGCTCTCCTCGTCCGCCAGCAGCAGGGCGCAGGCACCGTCGTTCACGCCCGACGCGTTGCCTGCCGTCACCGTGCCGTCCGCACGCACCACACCCTTGAGGCGGCTCAACGCGTCCAGCGTCGTGTCGCGGGGATGCTCGTCCGTGGAGACGGTGACGGATTCGCCCTTGCGCTGGGGCACGGTCACCGGGGTGATCTCGGCGTCGAAGAAACCGCTCTGTTGCGCGGCGAGCGCCTTCTGCTGCGAGGCCAGGGCCATCCTGTCCTGGGACTCGCGGTCGATGCCGAACTCGGCGGCGACGTTCTCCGCGGTCTCGGGCATCGAGTCGACACCGTACTTCTCCTTCATCAGGCGGTTGACGAAGCGCCAGCCGATCGTGGTGTCCTCGATCGAGTTCTTGCGCGAGAACGGCGACTCCGCCTTCGGCAACACGAAGGGCGCACGGCTCATGCTTTCCACGCCACCGGCGATCATCAGTGCCGCCTCGCCGCTCTTGATCGCGCGGGCCGCGGTTCCCAGGGCGTCGAGGCCCGAGCCGCACAGCCGGTTGACCGTGGAGCCGGGCACCGCGACCGGCAGGCCGGCCAGCAAGGCGCTCATGCGCGCGACGTTGCGGTTGTCCTCGCCGGCCTGGTTGGCGCAACCGTAGATCACGTCGGTGACGGCCTCCCAATCCACCGAAGGATTGCGGGCCATCAGGGCTCGGATGGGAACGGCGCCCAGGTCGTCGGCCCTCACGGCCGAGAGCGCACCGCCATAGCGGCCGAACGGAGTTCGAATTGCGTCGCAGATGTATGCGTTGGGCTTCATGGGTCTGATCCTGTCTCTGTCGTTGTAATGGGCGGGCGGTGGCGTCGAGAGCCCCGCTACCAGTGAAGGTCGGGGGAGGACTCGATCGAGCGCAGCCGCTCGAGCAGCCTTCCGGCCGCCCCGCTTCCGAGCACCGGCGAAGCGAGCTCGAGGAATTTCTCCTCCAGCTCCGCGTCGCTCAGGGGCTCCTCCGGATCGCCCTTGCGGTTGGGCTGCAGATAGGTGTGACGCGCGCCCGCCGTCGTCTCGATGTCGATTCGCGCGGCGCGCTTTCCGGGGAAGGCCGCGTCGAGCTCGGGATCCACGTACACCTCGATCCGCTCCATCAAGGCGCGGGTGGCGGGGTCGGCGAGGCGATCCGGTGCGTAGGCCGCCAGTCGCACGCTGCCGTGCACCAGGGCCGAGGCCACCACGTACTTCAGGCTGAAGCGCGCCTCGTTGGCACTGGCGGGCTGCTGGTAGCACGCGATCTCCAGCGCCGGACGGTAGGTGCCCACGCGTACCCGCGCGATCTCTTGGACCGGCAGCCGGTGCGCGTGCTGCAGCGCGAGCGCGCCGTCGATCGCGGCGAAAGTGTGCCCGCAGCCGATGTGATTCTTGAAGGTGAGCCGCGTGATATGGAAGTCGCGCCCCAGCGTCGCCCCGACCTGCGACCAGTCGGGGCCATCGCTCATCGCCCTGCCGAGCCCGGACTCGCCGTCAAGGACGTCGAGCGAGCCGGTCACGCCGTTTCGGGCAAGCTGGGCTGCGAGCACCCCACTCTCTGCGGCCCGTCCGGCGTGCAGCGGCTTTGACATGGAATCCATCCTGAACGCCTGCTGCAGCCCCGCGGCAAAGGTGGCCGCGGTCGCCATGGCGTGGGAGAACGCCTGCGCATCGAGGCCGTACAGCGCGCCGGCCGCCGCGGCGGCGCCGAAGGTGCCCACGGTGCCCGTGCTGTGCCAGTACCGGTAGTGGGCGCGCCCCATCACCACGCCGATCCGCGTCGACACCTCGTAGCCCAGAACCACCGCGCGCAGGAAGTCGGCACCGCTCGCGCCGATCGACTGACCGACGGCGAGCGCGGCGGCAACGGTCGCCGCACCGGGGTGGTACATCGCGTCGCGGAAGCTGTCGTCGATCTCCGCCGCGTGCGCGGCGGTGCCATTCACGAGCGCCGCGGTCCGCGGGCCGGCGCGGCGGCCGAGGGCAAGCCTCGCGTCGCCCCGATCCAGATCCTCGGCGAGCGTCGCTTCCAGCAGGCGCACCGGCTCGGCGGCCACGCCCGGAAAGAGCGACGCGTACCAGTCGATCACCGCGCGCTTGGCGTGATGGACGACTTCCTCGCTCAGCGGCGCGCGCCGGAAGGCCTCCGCGTATTCGCCGAATACTTCAGTGGCATGCATGTCGCTTACTCCTGCAGAAGATGGCGCACGTCGCCGCGCACGAAGCCGGGGCCGCTCCAGGCGGCGAGCTCGTCGAGATCGCGTTCGAGCGCCGCGAGTCCCCGCTCCCGCGCCCAGAACACCGGCCCGCCCTCCCAGCACGGGAATCCGTAGCCGTTCACGAGGACGACGTCCACGTCGCTCGCGCGCTGCGCCACGCCCTCGCCGAGCAGCAAGGCGGCCTCGTTGACCATTGCCAGCACCGCCCGGCGCTGGATCTCCTCGGCAGCGAGCGGGCGGCCCGCGATGCCCTTGGCTGCGCGCTCCTCGTCGACGATGAGGCGCACCGCCGGCTCGGGCGTCCGCGTCTTGCCGTCGCCCTCGTAGCGGTAGTAGCCGGCACCGGTCTTGCGGCCGAGTCGGCCCGCTTCGCACAGGCGGTCGGCGATGCGCACGTAGCGCGCGGCGGGGTCGCGGGTCGCGGCCTGGCTCTGGCGCATGCGCCAGGCGATGTCGAGCCCCGACATGTCGGCCACGGCGAAGGGCCCCATTGCGAAACCGTAGGCCTCGAGCGCCGCGTCGATCTCTTCCGGGTAGGCGCCCTCCTCCAGCATGAACTCGCACTGCCGCCGATAGGCGGCGTAGATGCGGTTGCCGATGAAGCCGAAGGCATTGGCGGTGACCACCGGCAGCTTGCGCAGGCGCTTGGCGACCTCGAGTCCGGTGGCGAGCGCGTCCGGCGCCGTCTTCGCACCGCGCACCACCTCGAGCAGGCGCATCACGTTGGCCGGACTGAAGAAGTGCAGGCCGATCACGTCCTGGGGCCGGACCGTCGCCTCGGCGATGGCATCCAGGTCCAGATAGGAGGTGTTGGTGGCCAGCACCGCCCCCTGGCGCGCCACGCGGTCGATCCGGCGGAAGACCTCCCGCTTCACGCCGAGATCTTCGAAGACGGCCTCGATCACCATGTCGGCGTCCCCCAGCCGCGACCACTCGAGGCTGGTGTGGAGCCGTCCCAGACATCCTTCGGCAACTTCTGGCGCCAGTTTTCCTGCGTGGACGCGGCCGGCGTAGTGCGCCTCGATGCGCGCGCGTCCGCGCTCGAGCGCGGCCTCGTCCTGCTCCAGCAGCAGCAGGTCGAAACCGGCGTCGAGCACGGCGATCGCGATGCCCGATCCCATGGTCCCGGCGCCGATCACGGCAATTCGCCGGACCGTGCGCGGTGCGGTGCCGGCCAGCGCCGGCTGCTTCGCGGCGTCACGCTCGGCGAAGAACTGATGCCGCAGCGCGAAGGCCTCGCGGGAAACCCGAAGCTCCTGGAACGCGGTCCGCTCTCGCGAAAGCGCTTCGTCAAAGGGCAGGTGCAGGCTGGCCACCACCGCGTCGATGGCCGCGCGCACGGCAGGACGGTTCTTACCCTTGCGCAGGGCGTTGCGCGTCGCCGCCTCGATCTCCGCCTCTTCCGCGCCCGGCACCGCGCGATCCCGCACCAGCGCCTTGGCGCCGGCCAGGTTGCGGGCATGTGCCACCGCCGCGGCCCTCAGGTCCCCCTCCGCGACTGCATCCACGAGCCCCAGCGCCAGCGCACCATCAGCCTTCACCCGCGTTCCCTCGCAGATCAGCGAAATCGCGGCCGGCACGCCTGCCAGGCGCGGCAGCCGCTGGGTGCCGCCGGCGCCGGGAATGATGCCCAGCGTCACCTCGGGCAGGCCCACGACGGTACCGGGCGCAGCGACGCGGGCGTCGCAGCCGAGGGCCAGCTCGAATCCGCCCCCCAGCGCCGCACCGTGAAGGGCGGCCACGACCGGCTTGCCGCAGGCCTCGATTGCCTGGATCACCGCAGGCAGCTGCGGCGCCTCGAGCGGTTGGCCGAACTCGCGCAGGTCGGAACCCGCGATGAAGGTCGTGCCCTCACCGACGAGTACGGCCGCCCGGACGCTCGGATCGCCCGCCACCGACTCGATGGCCTCCATCAATCCCCGGCGGACTTCGGCCGAGGCCGCGTTGATCGGCGGATTGTCGATCACGAGCACGGCGACCTCGCCCTCTCGCTCCACGCGCACACGAGCGCTCATTTCATGTCTCCAGCGTTTTCGTCGCCCAGCCAGTCCAGCAGCAGCCGGTTGATGTGGCAGGCTTGTTCGTACTGCGCCCAATGTCCCGCATCGGGGACGATATGCGTGCGGCAGTTGCGGCGCCCGGCGGAAAGCACCTGGGCGAGCGTCTCGGGCTCGGCGGTCACGTCGTGTTCGCCCCAGGTGAGGAGCAAGGCGCCGCGATGATGGTCGAGCAGCACGCCCAATCCTCCCCGGCGCGAGAACTCCTTGCTGCGAAACCGCGCCCTCAGGCACGAATCCGTGTGGATCTTCAACGCCACCGCGTCCACCCTCGCCTCGTGGTGCAACATCTGGACGGTCAGGTTGTGCCGCATGATCGCCGCCACCGCCCCGCAGTCGTCCTCCTGTGCCTCGCGACGCCAGCTCCGCAACACGCCCCGCGGACGCCTCGTACCGCCGTGCCCGGCGGGACCGATCAGGGCGAGACGCCCGACCCTGCCGCGAAGGGCCGCCACATGCGCGGCCATCAATCCGCCGAACGAAAAGCCGACCAGATCGATGACACTCTCCTCGCCGACCACCACGTCCAGGGTGGCCCGGGTCGCGTCGAGCACGCCTGACAGGCCCGGTTGGCCAGCCAGGTCCGAGTCGCCGTATCCGGGCAGATCGGGCACCCAGACGGCGAACCGGCCGGCCAGCGTCTCCACGTTGCGAAGCCAATGCAACCAGCTCCCGTGCCCCCCATGGATCAGGACGAGCGGGCGGCCTTCGCCGAAGCGCCGCCAGCAGACCCGGCGGCCGTCGTGGGTGACCATCACCTGCTCGGCCTGCCCCGCCACCCGCGCGATCGACGCCTCTGCCGACGCCGCCGATTCGCCCGGGATCGACATCGAGTTCACGATGGCCGCTGTCACCGCCCTTCCCCCGTCCGTCAGGCGCCGAGGACCACGACGCCGTCCGCCGCCCGCACGCCCTGCCCTTCCGGCAGCACGAACACCGGGTTGATCTCGGCCTCCACGAGTCGCTCGCCCATCTGCGCGGCCATGCGCGAGAAGGCCACGATGGCCGAGACGAGCGCCTCGACATCGGCCTTGGGACGACCGCGGAAGCCGTCGAGCAGCGGCCAGGTCTTGAGCTCCCGGGCGAGGTCCAGGGCCTCCTCGCGGCTGAGACCGCCCTGCGCCGGAAGCAAGCGCATGGTCGTGTCCTTGAAGAGCTCGGCGGTCACCCCGCCCATGCCGAGCAATACCGCGGTGCCCAGCGGGTCGCGGTGCATGCCGAGAATCAGCTCGGTGCCGCCCCCGACCATCTCCTGCACCAGGAAGCGCTCAGGACGGACGCCGGCCTTGGCGTGGACTTCCGCGGCCATGTCCGTCAGGCGGGCACCGACCTGGTCGGCCGAGAGGCCCACCGCCACGCCGCCGACGTCGCTCTTGTGCGTGATCTCGCGCGAAAGGATCTTGAGCACGACGCGCCCGCCCAGCTCACGCGCAGCTCGCTCGGCCTCCTCCGCCGCGGTGACGATGCGTTCCCGTGCGCAGGGCACGCCGAAGCGGGCGAAGAGTTCCTTGGCCTGGGCCTCGTCCAGGGATCCCGAGGGAAAGTCCGACGTATCGACGACGCCGGCCGGCGCCCCGTCCGCCACCGGCGGCTTCCAGCTGCGGGCGCGCAGCATGGCATCGAGCGCGATCGTGCAGCTCTCGGGTGCGGTGAAGGCCGGCACGCCCTCCTGATTGAGGAGCGATGCGAGCTCCGGCGCATGGGGGCTGACATAGGCGAGGACGGGCTTGTCGCTGTTCGGCAGGCAGTCCTTGATGGCACCCACCATCAGCTCCGGCATGGCGAGGCTGGACGATCCGACGATGATGGTGAGCGCATCGTAGCTCGGGCTGTCCAGCAGGGCGTTGATCGCGCCACGCAGCAGATCCGGCTGCAGGCCCGCCAGGGTGACGTCGATCGGATTGCGGTCGAGCGCGGCGTGATCGCCCTTTTGCAGGGCCCGCAGCCGCGCGGCGGTGTCTTCATCCGGCGCCGGCGTCTCGAAACCCGACACGCCCAGGCTGTCGGAGACGAGCGTGCCCGCACCGCCGGTCGAGGTGAGGATGGCGACCCGCTTTCCGCGCAGCACGCGGCCGGTAGCCAGTGCCGCCGGAATGTCGAGGAGATCGGTGAAGGTCTGGGCGCGGATGACGCCGACCTGCCTGAACAGGGCGTCGTACATGCGGTCCGCGCCGGCGAGCGCGCCGGTATGCGATACGGCAGCCTTGGCACCGGCTTCCGAGCGTCCGATCTTGAAGGCGACCACCGGCTTGCCGGCCCGCGCCGCCCGCAGCGCGGCGGCCCGGAACTTCTCCGGATTGCGCACCGCTTCCACGTACAGGGCGATGACCTTGGTGGCCTCGTCGTCTACCAGGTGGTCGATGAAGTCGGCCAGCTCGAGGTCCACTTCGTTGCTGGTCGACACCAGCTTCGACAGGCCGATGCCCCGCGCCGCGGCGCGCGAGAGCAAGGCGCCGAGGATGCCGCCGCTCTGCGACACGACGCCGATCGAGCCCACCGGGAAGTGCTCCATCTCGAGCGCGCCACTCGCCGACAGCGGAATGTTGTCGGTGAGGTTCACCAGGCCGATGGTGTTGGGCCCCAGCAGCCGCATCGAACCGGCCGCTTCGATGAGCTGCTTCTGGCGGCGGGCACCTTCCTCGCCGGTCTCGGTGTAGCCGCTGGCCAGCACGATCGCCGCCGCCGAACCGCGCGCGGCAAGGTCGCGCACGGCGAGGTGGGCACGCTCGGCGCCCAGCAGTACGATGCCGACTTCCGGCACGTCCGGCAGCGAGGCGACGTCGGGGTAGCAGCGCAGCCCGTCGATCTGATCCACGCGGGGATTCACCGGGTAGATCTCGCCGGCGAAGCCGTGCTTGCGCAGGTAGGAAACCGGGCGGCCGGCAGTCTTGTTGGCGTCGGCCGACGCACCGATCACGGCGACGCTGCGCGGCTTGAGCAGTCGGGAAATGGCGTCCATGTGCTTACTCCTTGTTCCCGGCGTGAGCCTTCTTCTCGACGCTCTTGGCCAGGAAGGCCATGACCGACTCGCGATGCTCGGTGCTGGTGTAGCAGATGCCCTGGGCCTGGCTGCCCTGGGCGAACACCTGGGCGGCCGACAGCTCGAAGCTCTGGTTGAGGATCGACTTGCCCAGCGCCAGCGCCGGTCCCGAGCCCTGCGACAGTTCGCGCGCCCAGGCCTGCGCATCGGCCAGCAGCGCATCGGCGGTGCTCACGCGGTCGGCAATGCCGAGCGTCAGGGCTTCGGCCGCCTCGACCTTGCGGCCGGTGAAGATCAGTTCCTTGGCGCGCGCCAGGCCGACGCGCCGCGGCAGGAAGTACATGCCGCCACCATCGGGAATCAGCCCGCGCTTGATGTAGCTCCAGGCGAAGCTGGACTCGTCCGACGCCACCACGAAATCGCAG
>JANJTU010000221.1 GCA_024710965.1 Thauera sp.
GGGCGCGGCGCTGCCCGAATGCTGGGTGCTGGAACTGTCCAGCTTCCAGCTCGAGACCATGCGCGGCCTCGACCCCGAGGCGGCCACGGTGCTCAACGTCACCGACGACCACCTCGACCGCTACGCGGGCCTCGACGCGTATGCCGCGACCAAGGCGGCGATCTTCCAGGGCGACGGCGTGCAGGTGCTCAACCGCGACGACGCGCGCGTGGCGGCGATGGCCATGCCCGGCCGGCGCGTGCTCCGTTTCGGCACCGGCGCGCCGCAGGCCGACGCCGACTACGGCATCGCCGCGCACGACGGGCGCGACTGGCTGCTGCGGGGGCGGACGCCGTTGCTCGCGCTCGCCGATCTGCCGCTCGCCGGCCGCCACAATGCCGCCAACGCGCTCGCCGCGCTCGCGCTGTGCGAGGGCGGCCTAGGCATCGCGCCGCAGCGCCTGATCGCCGGGCTGATCGCCTTCCGCGGCCTGCCGCATCGCGTCGAGCTGGTCGCCGAGCGCGCCGACGGCGTGCGCTTCTACGACGACTCCAAGGGCACCAACGTCGGTGCCACGGTCGCTGCGCTCGAGGGCATGGACCGCCCGGTGGTGCTGATCGCCGGCGGCGACGGCAAGGGCCAGGACTTTGCGCCCCTGGCGGCAGCCTTCGCCCGCCGTGCGCGCGCGGGGGTGCTGATCGGGCGCGATGCCGGGCGCATCGAGGCGGCGGTCGCCGGCTGCGGCGTGGCGCTCGAGCGGGCCGCCGATCTCGATGCCGCGGTGCTGCGCGCCGGCGCGCTGGCGCAGGCGGGCGACGCCGTGCTGCTGTCGCCGGCCTGCGCCAGCCTCGACATGTTCCGCAACTATGCGCATCGCGCCGAGGTCTTCGTCGCTGCGGTGCGTCAGCTGCCGGAGGTCGTGCCGCGATGAAGCTCGGTGCCGCGCTGTCCGGCCTGTTTTCGGCGCGCACGCAGAAGGGCGCGCCCGCTGCGCGCGCCGCCGACCGGCTCGCGCGCCAGTCGGCGCCGGCGCGCGAACTCGACCTGCTGCTGATCTGGTCGGCCGTCGGCCTGCTGCTGCTCGGCCTGGTGATGGTCTATTCGGCCTCGATCGCGACCGCCGAGGGCAGCCGCTTCACCGGTTTCCAGTCCCACTACTTCCTGATGCGGCACGCGGTGTTCCTCGCCATCGGCATCGGCCTCGGGCTGGTCGCCTTCCGCCTGCCGATGGCGCGCTGGCAGCAGCTGGCGCCGGCGCTCTTCGTCGCCGGGGTGGTGCTGCTGGTCGTGGTCCTCATCCCCGGCATCGGGCGCGAGGTCAACGGCGCCCAGCGCTGGCTGTCGCTGGGCCCGGTGAATCTGCAGCCCTCCGAGCTGATGAAGATCTTCGTCGCCCTCTATGCGGCGGACTACACCGTGCGCAAGCTCGACGCGATGGGCAGCTTCATGCGCGGCTTCCTGCCGATGATGACGGTGATTCTCTTTGTCGGCTTCCTGCTCCTGAGCGAGCCCGACTTCGGCGCTTTCGTCGTCATCACCACGATCGCCTTCGGCGTGCTCTTCCTCGGCGGCGTGAACGTGCGTGTGTTCGCGCTGCTGGCGGTGGTGGCGGTGATCGGCTTCGTCATCCTGATCTGGACTTCGCCCTACCGGCGCGACCGCATCTTCGGCTTCATGGACCCCTGGCAGGACGCCTTCGGCAAGGGCTACCAGCTCTCGCACGCGCTGATCGCCTTCGGCCGCGGCGAGTGGTTCGGCGTCGGCCTCGGCGCCAGCGTCGAGAAGCTGTTCTACCTGCCCGAGGCGCACACCGACTTCCTCCTCGCGGTGATCGCGGAAGAGCTCGGCCTCGCCGGCGTGCTCGTCGTGGTCGGCCTGTTCGCGCTGCTGGTGCAGCGCGCCTTCATCATCGGCCGCGACGCGGTGCGGCTCGAGCGCTACTTCTCCGGCCTCGTGGCGCAGGGCATCGGGCTGTGGATCGGCGTCCAGTCCTTCATCAACATGGGCGTCAACATGGGCCTGCTGCCGACGAAGGGCCTGACCCTGCCGCTGATGAGCTTCGGCGGGTCGGGCATCGTCGCCAACTGCGTCGCGCTCGGCATCCTGCTGCGGGTGGATTGGGAGAATCGGCAACTCATGCGCGGAGGCCGCGCATGAAGACGCTGATGGTCATGGCCGGCGGCACCGGCGGCCACATCTTCCCCGGCATCGCGGTGGCCGAGGCACTGCGCGCGCAGGGCTGGCGCATCGTCTGGATGGGCAACCCGGACGGCATGGAGGCGCGCATCGTCCCGGCGCGCGGCTACGAGACGGCATGGGTGCGCTTCGGGGCGCTGCGCGGCAAGGGCCTGGTGCGCAAGCTGATGCTGCCGGTGAACCTGCTGGCGGGCTTCTGGCAGGCGCTGCGCGCCCTGCGCCGGACCCGGCCGGACGTCGTGCTCGGGATGGGCGGCTACATCACCTTTCCCGGCGGGATGATGGCCGCCCTGTCGGGCAGGCCGCTGGTGCTGCATGAGCAGAACTCGGTCGCCGGGCTGGCCAACCGCGTGCTGGCGAAAGTGGCCGACCGCGTGCTCACCGGCTTCCCCGACGTGCTGCAGAAGGGCGCCTGGGTGGGCAACCCGGTGCGCGCCGAGATCGCCGCCGTGGCGCCACCGGCCGAGCGCTTCGCCTCGCGTAGCGGGCCGCTGCGCGTCCTCGTCGTCGGCGGCAGCCTGGGCGCGGCGGTGCTCAACGAGACCGTGCCGCAGGCGCTCGGCCGCCTGGCGGCGGAACAGCGCCCGCTGGTCGTGCACCAGGCGGGGGAGAAGCAGATCGAGGCCCTGCGCAGCGCCTATGCGCGCGCGCGCATCGAGGGCGACCTGCGCCCCTTCATCGACGACATGGCCGCAGCCTATGCCGAGGCCGATCTCGTGATCTGCCGTGCCGGCGCGCTCACCGTGGCCGAACTCGCGGCGGTCGGCGTCGCCAGCCTGCTCGTGCCCTTCCCGCACGCGGTGGACGACCACCAGACCGGCAACGCGCGCTTCCTTGCCGAGCGCGGCGGCGCCTACCTGCTGCCGCAGACCGAACTCAACGCCGAACGGCTGGCCGGCATCCTCGCCAGCCTCGACCGCCCGCGCCTGCTGCAGATGGCGGAAAACGCCCGCGCCCAGGCGCGGCCGCTCGCCGCGGCGGCGGTCGCCCAGGTCTGCGGCGAACTGGCCGGCGGAGACAGGACATGAAACACAAGGTCAGGAACATTCATTTCGTAGGCATCGGCGGCTCGGGCATGAGCGGCATTGCCGAGGTGCTGGTGAACCAGGGCTATGGCGTCAGCGGCTCGGACCTCGGCGCCAGCGCGGCGACGCGCCGGCTGCAGAAGCTGGGCGCGCGCGTGATGCAGGGGCACGAGGCGGGCAACGTCGCCGATGCGGACGTGCTCGTGGTGTCGACGGCGGTGAAGGCGGACAACCCGGAAGTGGTCGCTGCGCGCGAGCGTCGCATCCCGGTCGTGCCGCGCGCGCAGATGCTCGCCGAGCTGATGCGCTTCAAGCAGGGCATCGCCATCGCCGGCACCCATGGCAAGACGACGACGACCTCGCTGGTGGCGAGCATCCTCGCGGAGGCCGGCATCGACCCCACCTTCGTCATCGGTGGCCGGCTGAACGCCGCCGGCGCCAATGCCCGGCTGGGCAAGGGCGACTAACTCGTCGCCGAAGCGGACGAGTCCGACGCCTCCTTCCTGCTGCTCAATCCGGTGATCTCGGTCGTCACCAACATCGACGCCGACCACATGGACACCTATGGCCACGACTTCGGCCGCGTCAAGCAGGCCTTCGTCGATTTCCTCCAGCGCCTGCCCTTCTACGGCGTCGCGGTGCTGTGCGAGGACGATGCCAACGTGCGCGAGATCATGCCGCAGGTGTCGAAGCAGATCGTGCGCTACGGCTTTGCCCCGAGCGCCAACATCCGCGCCGAGAACGTCCGTGCCGAAGGCGGGCGCATGCTGTTCGACGTCGTGCGCGTCAATGGCACGACCTCGCGCCTGGCGGTCGAACTGAACCTGCCCGGCCTGCACAACGTGCTCAACGCGCTCGCGGCGATCGCGGTGGCGACCGAGGTGCAGGTGCCCGATGCCGCCATCGTCAAGGCGCTCGCCGACTTCCGCGGCGTCGGTCGCCGCTTCCAGCGTTACGGCGAGGTGGCGCTGCCCAGCGCGGACGGTGGCGAGGCCGGCAGCTTCACGCTGGTCGACGACTACGGCCATCACCCGGTGGAGATGGCGGCGACGATCGCCGCCGCGCGCGGCGCCTTCCCCGGCCGCCGCCTGGTGCTCGCGTTCCAGCCGCACCGCTTCACGCGCACGCGCGACTGCTTCGAGGACTTCGTCAAGGTGCTGTCGACGGTCGATGCGCTGCTGCTGGGTGAGGTCTACGCCGCCGGCGAGGCGCCGATCGTGGCCGCCGACGGCCGCTCGCTGGCGCGTGCGATCCGCGTCGCGGGCAACGTCGAGCCGGTGTTCGTCGAGGACATCGGCGACATGCCGAGGATGATTCTTTCTGCCGCGCGCGCTGGCGACGTGGTGATCACCATGGGGGCGGGCAGCATCGGCGCGGTGCCGGGCAAGCTCGCCCGAATCGAGGACGCAGCGTGAGCAAGGGCTTCGGAAAGGTTGCAGTGCTGTTCGGCGGGGATTCCGCCGAGCGCGAGGTGTCGCTGATGTCGGGCCGTGCGGTGCTCGCCGCGCTGCAGGGCGCTGGCGTGGATGCGCACGCCTTCGATCCGGCCGAGCGCGATCTGCACATCCTCAAGGAGGAAGGCTTCGACCGCGTCTTCATCGCCCTGCACGGCCGCGGCGGCGAGGACGGCACGGTGCAGGGCGCGCTCGAGCTGATGGGCATCCCCTACACCGGCAGCGGCGTGATGGCCTCGGCGCTGGCGATGGACAAGTGGCGCACGAAGCTGGTGTGGCTGGCGAGCGGCCTGCCCACGCCGCGCTACGCGATCCTCGACGCCCACACCGACTGGGACGCGGTTGCCGCCGAGCTCGGCCTGCCGATCTTCGTCAAGCCGGTGCACGAGGGCTCCAGCATGGGCGCGACCAAGGTCACCGCGCCGGGCCAGCTGAAGGCGGCCTGGGAGCTCGCCGCGCGCTACGACAGCCTGGTCATCGCCGAGGAGTTCATCGCCGGCGAGGAGCTCACCGCGCCCTTCCTCGAAGATCGCGCATTGCCGCTGGTGCGCATCGTCGCGCCCGAGGGCAACTACGACTACCAGCACAAGTATTTCACCGACGACACCCGCTACGACTGCCCGAGCGGGCTGGCGGCGGACGTGGAGGCGACGCTGCAGGCGCTGGTGATGAAATCCGCGCGCGTGCTCGGCTGCCGCGGCTGGGGGCGGGCCGACCTGATCCTGACCGCGGAGGGCCGGCCCTACCTGCTCGAGATGAACACCGCGCCGGGCATGACCGGCCACTCGCTGGTGCCGATGTCGGCGCGCGTCGCCGGTCTGTCGTTCGAGGCCCTGTGCCTGAAGATCCTGGAAGGAGCCCGCCTTGGCTGAAGTGCGCGCCCGCCCCGCTTCGCTTCGCTCCGCGCGCGCCGCGGCAGGCGGCGGGGCGCGCGCACGACCGGAGACCGGGTTGTGGCACCGGCCGGCACTGCTCCACCTGGCGGCCGACCTGCTGATGCTGGTCGCCGCGATCGGTCTGGGCTGGGCGCTGGTGATCTGGTTCGTGTCGCGGCCGCTGTTTCCGCTGCGCGAGGTGGTGGTGCTGACGCCGCCGGCGCAGGTGACCGAGGCCCAGCTCGAGTATGCTGCGCGGGTCGCGATCGACGGCAACTTCTTCACCGTCGACCTCGAGTCGGCGCGTGCCGCCTTCGAGAAGCTGCCCTGGGTGCGGCGCGCCGAGGTGCGCCGGCGCTGGCCGGACGCGCTCGAGCTGCGCATCGAGGAGCATGAGGCGGTGGCGTACTGGACGGTCTCGGACAGCGGCGATGCGCGCCTGGTGAACCGCCAGGGCGAAGTGTTCGTCGCCGCGAGCGAGGCCGACATGCCGCAGTTCGACGGCCCGCAGGGCTCGTCCGGCTGGCTGCTGGCGCGCTTCGGCGAGTTTTCCGCGATGCTGCAGCCGCTCGGCCTGCGCCTGGTCGGGCTCGCCTTGTCCGCGCGCGAGGCCTGGCAGCTGCGGCTCGACAACGGCCTGGTCATCATGCTCGGGCGCGAGCAGGACAAGTCTCCGCTCGCCGAGCGCCTGCAGCGTTTCATCGCGGTCTGGCCGCGGGTGCGGGAGCAGATCGATATCGACATCAAGGTGGCGGACCTCCGCTACCCGGGCGGGTTTGCGCTGACACCGGCCGACGGCACGGTGCTGCTGCAGACCCCGCCGCCGAGTGGCAGAAAGGGCAAGCAATGAGCAAGGAATACAAGGATCTGATCGTCGGCCTCGACATCGGCACCGCCAAGGTCACCTGCATGGTGGCCGAAGTGCGCCCCGACGGCCGCCTCAACGTCGTCGGCCTCGGCACGCAGCCGACCAGCGGCCTCAAGCGCGGCGTCGTGGTCAACATCGAGGCCACGGTGGACGCGATCTCGCGCGTGGTGCAGGAAGTCGAGCTGATGGCCGACTGCAAGATCCGCGACGTCTATACCGGCATCGCCGGCAGCCACATCAAGAGCTTCAACTCCAGCGGCACGGTCGCGATCAAGGAGAAGGAGGTGTCGCCGCTCGACGTCGAGCGCGTCATCGAGGTCGCGCGCGCGATGCCGATCCCGGCCGAGCAGCAGATCCTGCACATCCTCACCCAGGAGTTCATCATCGACGGCCAGGGCGGCGTGCGCGAGCCGATCGGCATGAGCGGCGTGCGCCTCGAGGTCAAGGTGCACATCGTCACCGGCGCGGTGTCGGCGGCGCAGAACGTGATCAAGTGCGTGCGCCGCTGCGGCCTCGAGGTCATGGACCTGAGCCTGCAGCCGCTCGCCTCCAGCCATGCGGTGCTGACCGAGGACGAGAAGGAGCTCGGCGTGTGCATGGTCGATATCGGCGGCGGCACCACCGACATCGCCGTATTCACCCAGGGCGCGATCCGCCACACCGCGGTGATCCCGGTCGCCGGCGACCAGATCACCAACGACATCGCGATGGCGCTGCGCACGCCGACCTCCGAGGCGGAGGAGATCAAGATCCGCCACGGCGTGGCGATGCATCAGCTCGCCGATGCGGAAGAGATGATCGAGGTGCCCGGCGTGGGCGAC
>JANJTU010000244.1 GCA_024710965.1 Thauera sp.
CTCGAGCACATGCTCGAGCGGGTCGCGTTCGACCGCGCGCGTGACCGGCTGTGGATCGTCGGCGATCTCGTCAACCGCGGCCCGGATTCGCTGCGCGTGCTGCGCTTCCTGCGCGAGCTGGGCGAGGCGGCGACGGTGGTGCTGGGCAATCACGACCTCTACCTGCTGATGGTGGCGGCCGGTTACAAGCGCCGCGACGGCGACGACACGCTGTTCCAGGTGCTCGAGGCGCCGGACCGCGACGAATTGCTGCACTGGCTGGCGCGGCGGCCGCTGATGCATGTCGAAGGCGACTACGCGCTGCTGCACGCGGGGCTGCTGCCGCAGTGGACGATCGGGCAGGCGCAGGCGCTCGCCGACGAGGTGAGCGCGGCGCTGGCCGGCGCCGAGGCGCGCAAGTTCCTGCTGCATCTGGCCGGCAACCGGCCGGAGCGCTGGTCGGACGGGCTCAAGGGCTGGGACCGCCTGCGCGTGATCGTCAATGCGCTGACGCGGCTGCGCTTTTGCACCGCCGACGGGCGCATGGCGCTGCGCGCCAAGGGGGCGCCGGAGCAGGCGCCGCCGGGGACGATGCCCTGGTTCCGCGTGCCCGAGCGCCGCAGCCGCACGCACACGGTGGTGTGCGGGCACTGGTCGGCGCTGGGCTTCTACCGCGAGCCGGGGCTGCTGGCGCTGGACTCGGGCTATGTGTGGGGCGGCAAGCTGACGGCACTGCGGATCGAGGACGGCGAGGTGTTTCAGGTCGCCGGCTGAGCGTTGTCGGCGCCGGGTTCGGCTTCGACGCCTTCGAACACGAGTTCGACGGGAACGCGCAGCTCCACCGAAGTCAGCTCCAGTTCCTCGCCGGTGGCGACCGGGTAAAGCACCCAGTGGCCGGTCGTATCGCGGCGGAAGGTGTCGATGCGGCGCTCCGCGGGCGACACCAGCACGTACTCCTGCAGCGATTCCACTTTGCGGTAGGCGGCGAACTTGTTGCCGCGGTCGTAGGCTTCGGTCGAGGGCGACGGGACTTCGACGACGAGCCGCGGGTGGCGCTTAACGTGGCTCGCCTCGGGGGCGCGGTCGCGCGCATCGCAGCTGACGAGGATGTCGGGGTAGAAGAAGCTGTTCGCGGCCTCGATCCCGAGCTTCATGTCGGCCATGTAGGTCCGGCAGGGGCCGCCGCGCAGGTGGGCGTGAAGCATGGCAAACAGGTTCCCCGTGGTCGTGACGTGGGCATCGGACGCGCCGCCCATCGCGAACACTTCGCCGTCGACGTATTCATGCTTGAGCGTCTGTTCCCGCTCCCAGGCCAGGTAGTCCTCAGGGCTGAACGCGGTCTTACGGGGCGGAAGGTTCATGGCGGGCCGCGCTGCTCATCGCTGCATGCTGGCCCTCAGCATAGTCCTGGCCGAGGCGCGCGACAATTGCCGCGCGGGCCGCGCGGGCAAGGGCGCGGCGGTCGGTGGCGGCCGCGGTGGGCAGCGGCGCGGCGGCCTGCAGGCGGGCGACCGTGGTGCGCGCGGCGATGATGTTGGCCAGGCTCTGCGCCAGGCTGAGTTCGCCGTCGTAGGCGGGGGCGCGGCTAAAGCGGCCGTCGGCGCCGTGGTAGGACAGCGCGAGCGGCTGCACGGCGTGGCCGCAGGCGATCGCCGGCTGCAGCAGGGCGCCGTGGAAGTGGAGCACGTGGCTGCCGTCGGTGGTCGTGCCCTCGGGGAAGAGCGCGACGTTGTCGCCGGCATCGAGCAGGGCGGCGGTCTCGGCGTTGATGACGCGGGCGTGGCCGCGGCTGCCGCGGCGCAGGAAGATGGTGTCGTTCTTCGCCGCGAGCCAGCCGATCAGCGGCCAGCCGCGAACCTCGGCCTTGGAGACGAAGGCCGCCGGTGCCGCGGCGTTGATGACAAAAATATCCACCCACGAGATGTGGTTGGCCACCAGCAGGCAGCCGGGGGCGATCGGCGCGCCTTCGAGCTGGAGACGGATGCCGAGAATGTGCAGCAGGGTCTCTGACCAGCGCCGGCGCCGGCGCTGGTGGGCGCTGCGCGGGACGAGCGGGTAGACGAGGGTCGTCACCAGCACGCCCTGCAGGATGTGCACGGCGAGGCGCAGGTAGCGCCAGCCGCGCAGCAGCCGGGGCGCGGCCGCCGCCGGGCGGATGCCGGGCGTGGGGGCGGCAGGCGTGGGGGCGGCAGGCGTTGGGGCGGCAGGCGTTGGGGCGGGGATGTCCGCCGCAGGTTCGGGAGCGTTCATCGCGGCCTGTTCGGTTGGGCGTGGCCCCGCGCGCCGGTTCAGTCCTTGTGCCCGAGGAAGTGCCTGGCGTAGCGGTCGTCGACCTTGTTCATCGGCATCAGCACCGGCAGGTCGGCGGTGTTGAAGTCCGGGTCCCAGGCCGGTTCGCCGCAGATCCAGGCGCCGGCGCGCAGGTAACCCTTGAGCAGCGGCGGCGGCTCCGCGCCGAGGTCACCGCGCAGCAGCGCCAGCGGCAGCGGGCAGCGCGGGAAGACGTGGTATTCAAGCGGCGCCAGGTGCGTGCTGCGCAACCGATTATATAGGCTGGCCGCAGCGTGGCCGCCGTCGGCCATGCTGACCGAGGCGCAGCCGATCAGGTGCTGGTAGCCGTTGTCCCGCATGTAACGGGCGAGGCCGGACCACAGCAGGGCGATGACGGCGCCGCTGCGGTAGTCGGCGTCGATGCACGAGCGGCCGATCTCCACCAGGCTGCCGCGCAGGTGCTGCAGGCGGGTGAGATCGAACTCGTTCTCGGTGTAGTAGCCGCCCACCCTGCGCGCCGCCGCCGGCGACAGGATGCGGTAGGTGCCGACGATGCGGCCGGCGTCCTCGTCACGCACGATCAGGTGTTCGCAGTGGGGGTCGTAGATGTCGCGGTCGACGCCGGGCGTGCGCGTGGCGAGGCGGGCGCCCATTTCCTCGGCGAACACGCGGTAGCGCAGCTTCTGCGCTTCGAGGATTTCGGTTTCGCAGGTCGCGAGGCCCACGTGGAGCTTGCGCCCCTTGTCCGAGGCGGGTTCGCGGCGCGGCTGGCTGTGCTTGAGCATGGCGGGGTTCCGTCCTGTTGGGGTGGCGCCATTCTCGAAAGCGGGCGTTGCGATGCGGTGACGCGGTGGTTACGATGCGGTGACCGACCACAGCACAAGAGCGCGAAGGGGAGATGATGGACAACTGCGTTTTCTGCCGCATCGCCAAGGGCGAGCTGCCGGCCTCGACCGTATTCGAGGACGAGCAGACGCTGGTGATCATGGACATCCAGTCGGTCAATCCCGGCCACATGCTGGTGCTGGCGAAACCGCACCGCGAGAACATCTATGCGCTCGACGACGAACTCGCGGGCGCGGTGTTCCGCACCGCGGCGCGCATGGCGCGCACCGTCAAGCAGGTCGTCGGCTGCGAGGGCGTGACCCTGTTCCAGGCCAACGAGAAGGCGGGCGCGCAGACGGTGTTCCACTTCCACATCCACGTCCTGCCGCGCTGGGAAGGGGACGGCATGGAGCTGGCCTGGCCGGTGAAGAATCCGCCGAACGAGGCGCTGGAAGACATGGCGGCCAGGCTGCGGGCCGCGCTCGCCGGCTGATTGGGGCGCCAGCCGGCGAGCGCGGGGCCGGCGCCGAGCGTATTGGCAATGAATGGCGAGGCGCAGCGGAAGCGGGCCGTATAATTGCGGCCCCTGCATCCAGCCCTGCCAGAGCGCGCCATGTCCATCCTCGTCTGCGGTTCGGTCGCCTACGATTCGATCATGGTCTTCCATGACCGCTTCAAGAACCACATCCTGCCCGAACAGATCCACATCCTGAATGTGTCCTTCCTGGTGCCGGACCTGCGCCGCGAGTTCGGCGGCTGCGCCGGCAACATTGCCTACAACCTGAAGCTGCTCGGCAGCGACCCGCTGATCATGGCCACCGTGGGCGAGGATGCCGCGCCCTACCGCGCGCGCCTGGAGCGCCTCGGCCTGCGTCAGGACCACCTGCGCGAGGTGCCCGGCACCTTCACCGCGCAGGCCTTCATCACCACCGACCTCGACGACAACCAGATCACCGCCTTCCATCCGGGGGCGATGTTCCATTCCCACCTCAACGACGTGCGCGACGCCAGGGACGCGAAGCTCGGCATCGTCTCGCCCGACGGCCGTGACGGCATGCTGCGCCACGTGCAGGGCTTTGCCGCGGCCGGCGTGCCCTTCGTCTTCGATCCGGGCCAGGCGCTGCCGATCCTCGCTCGCGAAGAGTTACTGAGCTGCCTGCAACTGGCCAGCTACTGCACGGTCAATGACTATGAGGCCCGCCTGATGAGCGAGAAGACCGGCCGCAGCGAAGCCGAACTGGCACGCGAGGTCGAAGCCTTCGTCGTGACGCTGGGTGCGGAGGGTTCGCGCATCCATGCCAACGGCGAGGTGCGGACGGTCCCGGCGGTGACGCCCGATGCGATCGTCGACCCCACCGGCTGCGGCGATGCTTATCGGGCGGGCTTCCTTCATGGCCTGGTCAATGGCTGGGACGTGGTCAAGGCCGGCAGGCTGGCGTCGGTGATGGGCGCGATCAAGATCGCCCATCGCGGCGGGCAGAACCATCAGCCGCGGCGCGACGAGATCGCGGCGCGCTTTGCAGATGCTTTCGGGGAGTCTCCATGGTGAAAGGCAACGGTGTGAGGCTGCGTGCCGTGCTCGGCGCGCTGATCGCGGTCACGATGCTGGGCGGCTGCGCCCAGGGCCTGGGCGGCGGCGCCTATTCCCGCACCGAGGCGCGGCGCGCGATGACGGTGCAGTTCGGCACGGTGGAATCGGTGCGCGCGGTCCAGCTCGAGGGCACCAAGTCGCCGGTGGGCCCGCTCGCCGGGGCGGCGGTCGGTGGCATCGCCGGCAGCACGATCGGCGGCGGACGTGGTGCGGCGGTGGCGACGGTGCTGGGCGCGGTGGCCGGCGGGGTGGCCGGTGCCGCAGTCGAGGAAGGGGCGACCCGCACCCCCGGGGTGGAGGTCACGGTGCGCCTCGACAACGGTCAGTTCCTCGCCGTGGTGCAGGCGGACGAAGGCGAGCAGTTCCGCGCGGGCGAGCGCGTGCGCGTGCTGCGCGACGCCGGCACGACGCGGGTGACGCGCTGAGCCCGCGCCGGCGCGGTTCAGCAATGACTCAGGGATAGAAGACGTAGATGCGGTAGCCCGTCGGCGCGAGCTCCGGTGCGTCGAAGGGTAGCCGTACCGTCACCAACTGGCGCGCGGGCAGCGGCGCGGACGTGTCTGCGTCGGCGGCCCATTCGGCGGGCGCCAGCACGCGCCGTGCGATCGGCGCGTCGCTGGCATCGGTGAGTGTCAGTTCCAGGTGGGGCCAGGCCTGTGCATGGGGGGCACGGTTGTTGATCGTGGCGTGCAACAGGTAGCGCCCCGGGCGGGCCGGTTCCGACTGCAGGTCGGATGCGTCGATCGCGATGAACGCGGTGTCGCGCGGAAGCGGTACCTCGCATCCCAGCGCGGCGCAGGCCGAGACCAGCAGCGGGCGCAGCTCGGGCAGCGCGCGCGCAATTTCCATGCGGAAGAGATAGACGCCTTGCGCGATCAGGGTGCTCGCGAGCACGACCACCGCGAGCCCGGCCAGCATGCGCCGGGCAGGACGGGGCGGGCGGCCGTAAGTGGCATCGAGGCGGGCGAGATCGACGTGGGCGGGGGCGACGTGGGCGGGGGCGTGCTCGGTGTCCGCCTTGAGCGGCGGCGCGGCGGAGTCCCCGGGCGGGGCGGTGGGATCGGCGGGCTTCGCCGGCGCCGCCGCTTCGGCTCTGGGCGCCTGTGTGGCGTTTGCGACCGCCGTGGGCGCCGCTGGCAACGAGGAGGCGGTGTGCGCGGTGGCAATCGCGTCGTCGGCGGGCGGGCGACGGCGGCCGCTGCGCACCACGCCGGGCATGGCCGGCGCCGTGGGGGCGCTTGCCGCGCGCCCGTCAGGCGGCGGGGCCCACAGGCTGTCGCCAGGCGTTACGGGCGCGGGCTCGCGCTCCAGCAGGGGGAAGTCCGGAATCTCGAAATCGAGCGCGCTTGCGGGCGGCGGCCGGGGGCTTCGCGGCCCGTCCGCAGCGCTCGCGGCGGCGGGCGTGGACGATGAGGCCGACGAGGCTGGTGCCGTGCCGGGCGGTGCCTCGGCCGCGGCGGAGGGTGCGACGGCGTGGTCGAGGGCGTTGAAGGGCTGGAAGCAGTGGCCGCAGCGCACTTCGCCGCCCCGTGCGTGCAACTGCTCCGGCCGCAGCCGGAACACCGTCTGGCAGGCGGGGCAGCGGGTGAGCATCATGGCCCGGGGCGACGGCCTTCGAGGCGGATCCAGCCGTCGAGCGCGGCGCCGACCTTCAGCGCGATCCACGGCGCCCAGGCCTCGATCACCTGCGCGGCCTGGGTTTCGAGCACGCCGGAGAGGGCGACCCGGCCGCCGGGGGCGACACGCGCGGCGATCGCCGGGGCGAGCACGCACAGCGGGTTGGTGAGGATGTTGGCGACGACCAGGTCGAAGGTCTCGCCCACCGGCACGCCCGAGTGCTGCAGCCGCATCGTGACGCGGTTGCGGGCGGCGTTGTCGCGCGCGGCCTCGACCGCCTTGTCGTCGATGTCGATGCCGAGCACCTCGCCGGCGCCGAGCAGGCCGGCAGCGATGCCGAGGATGCCCGAGCCGCAGCCGTAGTCGAGCACGCTGCAGCCGGGCGTCACCGCGTCGCACAGCCATTCGAGGCACAGCCGCGTCGTCGGGTGCGAGCCGGTGCCGAAGGCCATGCCCGGGTCGAGCTCGATGTTGATCGCCGCGGCGTCGGGCGCCGCGTGCCACGAGGGCACGATCCACAGCCGGTCGGTGATGCGGATCGGCTCGAACTGGCTCTGTGTGAGCTGCACCCAGTTCTGCTCGGCGACTTCGTCCGTCGTGAACGCCGGTACGGCGTCGAAACCCGCGCTGCGGGCGGCTTCGGCCAGCATCGCGGCAAGCTCGTCGGCGGCGGTCGCGCCGTCGAACAGCGCGATCACCCGGCTGTGGTCCCACAGCGCGGCGGGCAGGTGGCCGGGTTCGCCGAACTGCGGTTTCTCGGCTGCGGTGCCGGCGTCGGCGTCCTCGATCGACACCGACAGCGCGCCGGCGTCCATCAGCGCGTCGGACAGCGCCTCGGCCTTGGCGGCTTCGGCCTGCAGGGTGACGGAGATCCACATGTGCTGTTCAGCCCTGCACTTCGCTGCGGTTGGCCAGCTTGTGCTCGAGGTAGTGGATGCTGGTGCCGCCCTCGTTGAAGCGCGGATCGAGCATCAGCGTCTGGTGCAGCGGGATGTTGGTCTTGATGCCCGCCACCATCATCTCCGACAGCGCGATGCGCATGCGCCGGATGGCCTGGTCGCGGGTGTCGCCGAAGGCGATCAGCTTGCCGATCATCGAGTCGTAGTGCGGCGGCACGGTGTAGCCGTTGTACACGTGCGAATCGACGCGGATGCCGGGGCCGCCCGGGGTGTGCCAGGTGGTGATCTTGCCGGGCGAGGGCGTGAACTTGAACGGATCCTCGGCGTTGATGCGGCATTCGATGGCGTGGCCGCGGAACTCGATGTTGCGCTGGCGGAACCACAGCTTCTCGCCGGCGGCGATGCGCACCTGGGCCTGGACGATGTCGATGCCGGTGATCATCTCGGTGACGGGGTGCTCGACCTGCACGCGGGTGTTCATCTCGATGAAGTAGAACTCGCCGTTCTCGTACAGGAACTCGAAGGTGCCCGCGCCGCGGTAGCCGATCGTGCGGCAGGCCTCGGCGCAGCGCTCGCCGATCTTGGCAATCAGCTTGCGGTCGATGCCGGGGGCGGGGGCTTCCTCGATGACCTTCTGGTGGCGGCGCTGCATCGAGCAGTCGCGCTCGCCCAGGTAGACCGCATTGCCGTGCTGGTCGGCGAGGACCTGGATCTCGACGTGGCGCGGGTTCTCGAGGAACTTCTCCATGTACACGACCGGATTGCCGAACGCCGCCTGCGCTTCGGCGCGGGTCGTGGTGACGGCGTTGAGCAGCGCCGCCTCGGTGTGCACCACGCGCATGCCGCGCCCGCCGCCGCCGCCCGCCGCCTTGATGATGACCGGGTAGCCGATGGCGCGCGCGATCTTGACGATCTCCTTCGGGTCTTCGGGCAGGGCGCCGTCCGAGCCGGGCACGCAGGGCACGCCGGCGGTCTTCATCGCATCCTTGGCCGAGACCTTGTCGCCCATCAGGCGGATCGTGTCGGGGCGCGGGCCGATGAAGACGAAGCCGGACTGCTCGACGCGCTCGGCGAAATCGGCGTTCTCGGAGAGGAAGCCGTAGCCGGGGTGGATCGCCTCGGAGTCGGTGACTTCCGCTGCCGAGATGATGGCCGGCACGTTGAGGTAGCTCAGGCCGGACGCGGCCGGCCCGATGCAGACCGACTCGTCGGCGAGCTTGACGTACTTGGCCTCGGTGTCCGCCTCGGAGTGTACGGCGACGGTCTTGATGCCCAGTTCGCGGCAGGCGCGCAGGATGCGGAGGGCGATTTCCCCGCGGTTGGCGATGAGGATCTTCTCGAACATGGCCGGCTCAGCCGATGACGAAGAGCGGCTGGCCATACTCGACCGGCTGGCCGTTCTCGACCAGGATCGCCTTCACCGTGCCGGCGACTTCGGCCTCGATCTCGTTCATCAGCTTCATCGCCTCGATGATGCACAGGCGGTCGCCCTCGGCCACGCTCTGGCCGACCTCGACCAGCGGCTTGGCGCCCGGTGCGCTGGCGCGGTAGAAGGTGCCGACCATCGGCGACTTGACGACGTGGCCCTCGGGCAGCGCGTCCGCGACCGCTTCGGCCGTGGTCGCGACGGTGGCGGCGGCTGCAGCGGGGGCCGCGACCGGGACCTGGGCGACATAGGTCGCGGGGGCGGCGGCGATGTGCTTGGCGATGCGGACCTTCTCTTCGCCCTCGGTCACCTCCAGCTCGGAAATGCCCGATTCCTGGACGAGGTCGATCAGTTTCTTCAGCTTGCGCAGATCCATTTGTTTTTCTCCGGACATGACGACGCCGCCTCGAGGGGCGGACGCGGTCGGGATGACTAGTGTTCGTGGGGCCGCGGACGGGCGGAGGCGGGGTCGGATGCCGTTCGCGGCAGGCTCGGGCGAGCGCGCAAAGGCTTCGAAAGGCAGACTCCCGGGTACTCGCCCGGGGAGACCGCTGCCGCCTTTTTGCTGCGTGTTATACGCTTCATGGCGGCAAGTTTGCCGCAAGTTCGCCGAACTTGTCCAGCCGGCGGCGACGCATCGGAGGCTCAGGACGCGAGCAGCGCGCGGATTTTGCGCTCGAGTTCGTCCTTGTGCAAGGTGCCGAGCTTGATGTGGCGCACGGCGCCGTCGCGGTCGATGATCACCGTAAACGGCAGGGCGCGGGCGCCATTGCCGAAGCCGGCTGCGAGTTCCAGCGCGTCGGCGCCGGCGATCAGCAGCGGGTAGGGGACCTGGAATTCGTCGTCGAAGGCGCGCACCTTTTCCGCCGCATCGATGCTGATGCCGACGAACTGCACCGGCTCGCCGGCCAGGGCCTGGCTGGCGGCGGCGAAGTCGGGAATCTCCTTGCGGCAGGGCGGGCACCAGGTTGCCCAGAAGTTGGCGACGATGACCTTGCCGCGCCACTGCGCGATGGCCTGCTCGTGGCCGGCGGAGTCCGGCAGGCGCAGCGCCAGCAGCGCGTCCACGGTGGCGGCGGAGACGGCGTCGGTGCCCGCGGTGGTGTCGCGCTCGAGGCTGCGGCTGGCAAAGTGACCGGCCGCGGCGGCGAGCACGGCGACGGCGGCAAAAAGGGCGATCTGGAGGCTGCGCTTCATCGCTTGTGTTCCGGGCTGGGCGAAGCGGCGTCCGCCGCAGCGGCGGTGTCGGCGAGCAGCGCTTCGACCTGCGCCAGACGGGCGCGTTCCTGGCCGCGCCGGCCGCCGCGCTCGGCGGCGGTGGGGTAGATCGACAGGCGGATCGGCACATCGTCCCAGTCAAAGCTGAGGATGGCCTCGGGCGTGTTCGGTGCCGGCCGGCGCGGTTCGCGATGCTCGTAGGCGAAGTTCTGGTTGAGGAAGAAGATCTCGACTTCCTTCGCGCTTTCGGGGAAGAGCTCGATCTCGACTTCGGAATAGCGCCCGGCCGTCCCGTCCAGCGCGCCGCCGGTGAGGTAGGGGCGGAACTCGGCCAGCAGGCGCATCACCCCGACCGCGGCGCTGCGCATCTCGAACAGGCGCTCGGCCTGCTCCTCGTCCTGGTAGAGCGCTTGCCAGGCGCGTAGCTCGGCCTCGATCTCGGCGTTGTTGGGCAGCACTTCGGTGTCTGTCGCGCCCAGCTGTCGCGCGGCCTTGCGCTTGGCGAAGCCGAAGTCGCTGATGCCGTCCTCGGCCATCATGCGCGCGGCGAGCGCGGCGATCTCGCGCCGCAGGGTGGCGCTTCGGGAGGCGTGGGCGTGTGAGGGCATGATGGGCGTCGGGTAGAATTGCCGGCCAATTCTACACGGGCCGGTTTCATCCGGATGACGGCCCTTCGGAGCGGCGTTCCCCATGCACATCCACATTCTCGGCATCTGCGGCACCTTCATGGGCGGCGTGGCGCTGCTGGCGCGCGCCGCCGGCCACACGGTGACCGGCTGCGATGCCAACGTCTATCCGCCGATGAGCACCCAGCTCGAGGAGCAGGGCATCGGCCTCACCGAGGGCTACGACGCGGCGCAGGTCGACCTCGCGCCCGACGTGTTCGTCATCGGCAATGCGGTGTCGCGCGGCAACCCGCTGCTCGAGGCGATCCTCGATCGCGGCCTGCCCTACGTGTCGGGGCCGCAGTGGCTGGCCGAGCACGTCCTCGCCGGGCGCTGGGTGCTGGCAGTGGCCGGTACCCACGGCAAGACGACGACGACCTCGCTGCTCGCCTGGATGCTGGAGGACGCCGGGCTGAACCCGGGCTTTCTGGTCGGTGGCGTGCCGCAGAACTTCGGTGTGTCGGCGCGCCTCACCGAGTCGCCCTTCTTCGTCATCGAGGCCGACGAATACGACACCGCGTTCTGCGACAAGCGCTCGAAGTTCGTCCATTACCGGCCGCGCACCGTGATCCTGAACAACCTCGAGTTCGACCACGCCGACATCTTTGCCGATCTGGCAGCGATCGAGACGCAGTTCCATCACCTTGTGCGCACCATTCCGGGCGCCGGCCGCATCGTCGCCAATGCGCGCGAGGACAGCCTGAAGCGGGTGCTCGAGCGCGGCTGCTGGTCCGAGCTGGAATGGTTCAACGACGCGGCGCAGTGGTCGGCCGCCGCCGGCGCATCCGAGGCCGAGGCGGTGTTCTGTCTTGCCGGCGCGGAGCAGGGCCGGGGGCCGATGCCGCTCGCCGGCAGCCACAACCGCGAGAACGCGCTCGCCGCAATCGCCGCCGCGCGCCATGTCGGCGTGATGCCGGCGCAGGCCGTCGCCAGTCTGGCGCGTTTCGGCGGCATCAAGCGGCGGCTGGAGCTGCGCGGCACGGTCGCGGGGGTCCGCGTGTACGACGACTTCGCCCACCACCCGACGGCGATCGCGCTCACCGTCGGTGGGCTGCGCCGGCGCGAGCCGGGCGGGCGCATCCTCGCCGTGCTCGAGCCGCGTTCGAACACGATGAAGCTCGGGGTGATGAAGGCGCAGCTGCCGGGCAGCCTGGCCGAGGCGGACGCGGTGTTCTGCTATGCGCAGGGCCTGGGCTGGGATGTGGCGGGGGCGCTGGCGCCGCTCGGCGCGCGGGCGCGCACGCACGAGGCGCTCGACGCGCTGGTCGCCGACGTGGTGGCCTTTGCGCAGCCGGGCGACCACGTGCTGGTGATGAGCAACGGCGGCTTCGGCGGCGTGCATCAGAAACTGCTCGACGCGCTCGCCGCCGTCGCGTGAGGCCGGGCGGGGCAGGCCCCGCCCGGCCTCAGCGGCGGGCGCCGGTCGGGTTGTCGCGCCGGCGTGCCTCGTCGTCGCTGATGTATTCGAACACCCGCACCACCTTGCGCACGCCCTGGCTGGTGCGCGCGATCTCGGCCGCGGCGTCGGCCTCGGTGCGGGTGACGATGCCGAGCAGGAAGACGACGTTGGCCTCGGTGACGACCTTCACGCTGTGCGCGGAGAAGCGCTGCGCGTCGACGAAGCGTGCCTTCACGTTGGAGGTGATCAGCGTGTCGTTGGCGCGCGCGGTGAGCGAGGAGATGGGCGCGATCGCGACTTCGTTGATGACGCCGCGGACGTGCTCCACGCCGGCGACGAGGCGGTCGAGCTCGCCACGCACGGTCTCGTTCGGAATCTCGCCGGTGAGCAGCACGTTGCGGTTGTAGGAGGTGACGTTGACATGGACGCTGTCGCCGAAGCGGTCGCGGATGCGGCTCGCCACCTTCCATTCGATGCCTTCGTCCTCGACATAGGTGCCGCTCGTGCGGCGGTCCGAAATCATCGCCGCGCCGGCGCCGACGCCGGTGGCGACGACGGGGAAGCAGCCCTGCAGCAGGGGCAGGGCGGCTGCGGCGGCAAGGCCGAGCAGCAGGCGGCGGCGCGGCCGGCTGGCGGCGGGCTGGGGGAGGCGGGGCAGGGTCATCAGTCTTCCACTCCGAGTAGCAGGCAGTCGATACCGTCGCACAGGCAGTGCAGGATCAGCAAGTGCAATTCCTGGATGCGTGCCGTGCGCTCGGCGGGGGCGCAGAGGTGGATGTCGTCGGCGCCGAGGAGTTCGCCGATGCGGCCACCGTCGTTGCCGGTGAGGGCGATCACGCGCATGTCGCGTTCGTGGGCGGCGGCGATGGCGTCGACGACGCGCGCCGAATGGCCGCTGGTGGAGATGGCCACGAGCACGTCGCCCGGCTGGCCGAGGGCCTGGATCTGGCGCGAGAAGATGCCGGACGGGTCGAGTTCGCCGGCGATCGGCGCCAGCGTCGAGGCGTCGGCGCTGAGGGCGAGGGCGGCCAGCGGCGGGCGCTCGAGCTCGAAGCCGTTCACGAGCTGGGCGGCGAAACGGCGCGCGTCGCCGGCCGAGCCGCTGCCGCCGCAGACGAGGATCCGGCCGTTGTCGAGCAGGCTGGCGGTGATGATTTCCACCGCGCCGGCGATCGGGGCGGCGAGCAGTTCGAGGGCGTCGAGCTGCGCGCGGGCGCTGTCCTCGAACTGGCGGGAGATGCGCTCGATCAGATCCATGTTGCGTCTGTCATTCCGTAGGGCGGAAAAGTCTAGCACGCGGCGTCAGCCGGCATCGAACGCGCCGGGTAACCAGATGATATGGGCGTCGTCGAGGGCGTCGAGCAGCACCGCGTCGAAGCGGCAGGGACGGCCGAGGAAGCGCCGGCCGGCGCCACCCAGCCACCACTGTGCGGCGAGCAGCACACGGCGGCGCTTGGCGGCGGTGATGCTCTCGGCGGCACCGCCGTAGCGGCCGTTGCGGCGCAGGCGGACCTCGACGAAGACGATGCCGCCGCCACGGTCGAGACAGATCAGATCGACTTCGCCGCCGCGGCAGCGCACGTTGCGCGCCAGCGGGCGCAGCCCGCGCGCGGCGAGATGGGCGGCGGCAAGGTCTTCGGCGGCGCGGCCGCGCACTTGCGCCGGCGTCTGCCGGGCGCCGACAATGCCGCTTTCGTCCGCCACGACCTCGTCCGCCACGACCTCGCCTGCCGCGGCCTCGTCGGCGGCGACCTTGCCGCTGGGCCGGGTGCGGGTCCTCATCGCTCCCGCCCTTCCTGCCGCGCGCCAACCAGCCCATCCCTCCTCATGAACACTCCCATCGCTCTCCCCGCCAATCCGCTTTCAAGTACGGCGTCATTGTATGTGGTGGCCACGCCGCTCGGGAATCTCCATGACATTACGCTGCGTGCGCTGGCGGTACTGGGCGCGGTGGACGTGGTGGCGGCCGAGGACACGCGCCACAGTCAGCGCCTGCTCGATGCCTTCGGCATTCGCACGCGGATGCTCGCGGTGCATCAGCACAACGAGCAGGCCGCGGCCGGGCAACTGCTCGAGCTGCTCGCCGCCGGGCAGCAGGTGGCCCTGATCACCGATGCCGGCACGCCGGCGGTGTCCGATCCGGGGGCGCGTGTCGTGGCGCGCGTGCGCGAGGCCGGGTATCCGGTGGTGCCGGTGCCGGGGGCGTGCGCGGCAGTGGCGGCGCTCTCGGTGTCGGGCTTTGCCGAGGGCGGCTTCCGTTTCGTCGGCTTCCTGCCGGCGAGATCGGCGGCGCGCCTGGCGCTGCTGTCCGGGCTGCGGGACGAGGTGGATGCGATGGTGTTCTACGAAGCGCCGCATCGCATCGCCGAGTGCGTGGCGGACATGACGGCGGCGTTCGGGACTGCGCGCGAAGTCCTGATCGCGCGCGAGATGACCAAGCTGCACGAGCAGATCGTGCGTCTACCGCTGGGCGAGACGGCGGCGTGGTTCGCGGCGGACGCCAACCGCAGTCGCGGCGAGTTCGTGCTCGTGCTCGCGGGCGCGCCCGCCGCGGACGGGCTCGATGCGGAGGCCGAGCGCGTGCTCGGCCTGTTGCTCGGGGAACTGCCGCTGAAGTCGGCGGCGCGGCTCGCCGCGGAGCTCACCGGCGCGCCGAAGAATGCCTTGTACGCGCGCGCGCTTGAACTGCGGAAGGCGGCCGAGTAAGCCTTGCGCACGCGCGCGGCATGGGATGGCTGCCCTGCAGGGGTGAGCGCATGCCGCTGCGGACGGCGGAGTCTCGCGGCGGCGGGGCCCGGTGCCAGGCTGCGGGTGGGCGGGCTGCAGGTGGCGGCGGTGCGCCCGGCCGGCCCGCGAGCGCCTATAATCGTGGCCTGGATTAAGGACGCGCCCTTCATGCAATCGATCACCCTTGTTCGCCCCGACGACTGGCATCTGCACGTACGCGACGATGCCGCGCTCGCCACCGTGGTGCCGCATACCGCGGCGCGCTTCGGCCGTGCGCTGATCATGCCCAACCTGAAGCCGCCGGTGACGACGACGGCACAGGCGCTGGCCTATCGCGAGCGCATCCTGGCCGCGGTGCCCGGCACGCGCTTCGAGCCGCTGATGAGCCTCTACCTCACCGACAACCTGGCGCCCGACGAGATCGACCGCGCCCGGGCGAGCGGCCGCATCGTCGCCGTCAAGCTCTATCCGGCCGGGGCGACGACCAACTCGGATGCCGGCGTGACGGCCATCGAGAAGGTCTATCCGGTGCTCGAGCGCATGGAGAAGCTCGGCATGGTGTTGTGCGTGCATGGCGAGGCGACCGGCCCCGAGGTCGACGTCTTCGACCGCGAGCGCGTCTTCATCGAGCGCGTGCTGTCGCCGCTGGTGCGACGCTTCCCGGCGCTGAAGGTGGTGTTCGAACACATCACCACCGCCGAGGCGGCGCAGTTCGTGCGCGCCGCCGGTGCCCACGTTGCCGCCACCGTCACCGCGCATCACCTGCTGCTGAACCGCAACGCGATCTTCGCCGGCGGTATCCGCCCGCACCACTACTGCCTGCCGGTGCTCAAGCGCGAGTCGCATCGCGAAGCGCTGGTGGCGGCGGTGACGTCGGGCAGCCCGCGCTTCTTCCTCGGCACGGATTCGGCGCCGCATGCGCGCAGCACGAAGGAGAGCGCCTGCGGCTGTGCCGGCTGCTACACCGCGCACGCCGGCATCGAGCTGTACGCGGAAGTGTTCGACGCCGCCGGCGCGCTCGACCGGCTCGAGGCCTTCGCCAGCCTGAACGGCCCCGCGTTCTACGGCCTGGCGCCGAACACCGGCACGATCACGCTGCGGCGCGAGGCGTGGACCGTGCCGGCGAGCTATCCGTATCTGGGCGACGATCCGCTGGTGCCCCTGCGCGCCGGCGAGACGGTCGGCTGGAAACTGGTCGGCTGAGCGACGGAGGCGCGATGAAATCCTCCCCCGTCGCACGCGCCGTGCGCCTGCTTGCCGTGCTGGGCCTGCTGCCCGTGCTGGCGGCTTGCGAGAACAGCGCCACCGCTTATTCGATCGAAGGTAGTCAGCATGCGCTGATTCTCGTCCGCGAGCAGATGTTCGCCTGGAGCGGTGAGCTCAAGCAGGCGCTGATCGCGTCCCGCCTGCCGCACTGCCAGCGCCGGGTGGCGATTCACCCCGGTTCGACAACGCTGGTCGAGATGCGGGTGTACGAGGCCGGTGATCGCCTCTGGGCGCTGCAGCAGGGCGACCGCTGGTATCTGGCCGGGACCGAGCAGTGCCGTGTGCAGGACTGGGACAACGCCGGCGGGCGGCCGCCGGGCCGCCTGGTCGGCAGTTTCGTGCTGAAGGACGGCGCGCCCGCCTTCGTCCCTGCGCCAGGCGACAGCTGACCCTGCGCTTTCTGCGCCGCACCGCGTTTGCGGCGGCACTGGCCGGCGCCGGCAACGAGGGCGGTTCCGGGGCGGGGATGTGCGTATAATCCGCCGCAGGAAGTTCGCCAGGCAGTCGCTGCGCGCCTCAGGGTGCGTGGAGGAAAGTCCGGGCCCCGCAGAGCAGGATGCCGGCTAACGGCCGGGCGCCGTGAGGCGACGGAAAGTGCAACAGAGAGCAGACCGCCGATGGCTTCCGCAAGGAAGATCAGGCAAGGGTGAAAGGGTGGGGTAAGAGCCCACCGCAGGACTGGCAACAGGACTGGCACGGCAAACCCCATCCGGGGCAAGGCCAAATAGGGGAGCATTGGCGTGGCTCGCGTCGCTCCCGGGTAGGCTGCTAGAGCGCCGTGGCGACACGGCGCCCAGAGGAATGACTGCCCGATGTCGCCGGTTC
>JANJTU010000260.1 GCA_024710965.1 Thauera sp.
GCGCGGTTGCGGCTGGTGACGCGGTTGCCGTCGATGACGAGATCGGCCATCCGCGGCCGCGCCTCGAGCAGGGCCTGCAGCTTGGCCGGGTCGGGGCGGCGCGGCACGAAGCTGTCGGAGTGAAAGCCCCATAGCGCGATCAGGCCGCCGAGCGCGGGGTCGAACAGCCCGTCGCCGGTGGCGGCGATGCGCTGCGCGTCCTTGAGCATCGCCGCCAGCTCGGCGGAGACGGTGGCCGGCTCGCCGCGCGCGATCGCCTCGTTGAGCGCGGTGAGCTCGGACGGCTCCCAGGCGTGGTAGGCGCGGTGCAGGCGGTCGAACTCGCGCAGCACCGCGCCGGCGGCGGCATCGGCGGCGGCCTGGTCGGCGCCGTAGACGGCGACATCGACCCGCGTGCCGAAGACGAAGGCCTCGTGGCGGAACACCTGCGGCCGAGAACAGGCGGCGAGCAGCAGCGCGCAGCCGAGCAGCAGCAGGCCCGCGCGCAGGCGGGCGGCAAAAACCGCAGCGCGCATCAGGCGCAGGCCTGCTCGAGCTTGGCGATGACCAGGCCGGCGACGTCGAAGCCCTGCTGCGCGGCGATCTCGACCATGCAGGTGGGGCTGGTGACGTTGATCTCGGTGAGGTGGCCGCCGATCAGGTCGAGGCCGACGATCAGCAGGCCGCGCTCCCACAGGATCGGCGCCAGGTAGTCGGCGATCTCGCGCTCGCGCGCGGTGAGCGGCATCGCCACGCCGCGCCCGCCGGCGGCGAGGTTGCCGCGCGTCTCGCCCGCCTGCGGGATGCGCGCCAGGGCGAAGGGCACGACCTCGCCGCCGATCAGCAGCACGCGCTTGTCGCCCTCGGCGATCTGCGCCAGGTAGCGCTGCGCCATGATCGTGCGCGCGCCGTCCTCGGTCAGCGTCTCGACGATGACGTTGCGGTTGGGGTCGTCGGCGCGCACGCGGAAGATCTGGCTGCCGCCCATGCCGTCGAGCGGCTTCAGGATGACGTCGCCGAGCTCGTCGATGAAGGCGTGCAGCGCGGCGCCGTCGCGCGTCACGAGCGAGGTCGCCATGAACTGCGGGAACTCGGTGATGGCGAGCTTTTCCGAGTGGTCGCGGATCGCGCGCGGGTTGTTGAACACGCGCGCGCCGGCCTGCATCGCGTCTTCGAGCAGCCAGGTGGCGGTGACGTACTCGAAGTCGAAGGGCGGGTCCTGGCGCATCAGCACGGCGTCGAAGGCGGTCAGCGGCAACACCTCGGCTTCGCCGGCGGGCGCGTACCAGGGCTGGTCGCCGGCGAGCGGGTGGATCGGCAGCGCGCGCGCGGTGACCGCGCCGTCGCGCCAGGCCAGGGCCTCGCGCTGGATCGTCCACAGCGCGTGGCCGCGCGCGGCGGCGGCGCGCATCATCGCGATGCTGGAGTCCTTGTACGCCTTCAGGCGCTCGAGCGGGTCGAGGATGAAGAGGAGCTTGAGCTTGCGGTTCATGACGTCATCGCCAGGTTTCGGTTGCGTGGCCGGTCGGCGCCATCACGCGGCCAGCGCATCCTCGTTCTCGGCGGGCGCGGTCTCCTCGATCTCGACCGAAGCCGCCAGCAGCGCCAGGCGCGCGACCACGCCGTAGGCGTAGAAGCGGTTCGGCGGCGCGTCCGGGCCCTGGGCGCGGTCGGGCAGCGTGCAGCAGGTGTCGAAGGCGAGCGGCTTGAAGTGCATGCCCGGCGCGTTGAGGTTCTCGTCGCGGCCGCGCTCGGTGTGGACGCGGTAGAAACCGCCCACGACGTAGTGGTCCATCATGTAGACGACCGGCTCGGCGACGCCGTCCTCGACCGTCTCGAAGGTGTGCACGCCTTCCTGGATGATCACCTCCTGCACCTGCAGGCCTTCCTTCACCACCGCCATCTTGTTGCGCTGGCGGCGGTTGAGGCCGACCACCTCCGACGCGTCCTTGACCGTCATCACGCCCATGCCGTAGGTGCCGGCGTCGGCCTTGACGACGACGAAGGGCTGGTCCGCGACGCCGTACTCCTTGTACTTGGCGCGAATGCGGTTGAGCAGGGAATCGACCTCGGCGGCGAGGCATTCCTCGCCGGTGCGCTCCTGGAAGTTGATCTGGCCGCAGACGCCGAACTCGGGGTTGATGCGCCACGGGTCGATGCCGATCGCCGCGGCGAACTCGCGCGCGACGCGGTCGTAGGCGGCGGCGTGCTTCGACTTGCGCCGCGAATGCCAGCCGGCGTGCAGCGGCGGGATCAGCCACTGTTCGTCGAGCCCCTTCAGCACCGCCGGCACGCCGGCCGAGAGGTCGTTGTTGAGCAGCACCGCGCAGGGATCGAAACCGTCCAGGCCGACCCGCCCGCCGCTGCGCTGCAGCGGCTCGAGGGTGAGGGTGGCGCCGTTGGCGAGCTCGAGCACGGTCGGTTCGGTCACGTCGGGCAGCAGGCTGCCGATGCGCACGTCGAGCCCGGTCAGGCGCAGGATGGCCACCAGCTTCGCCACGTTCTGCAGGTAGAACTGGTTGCGCGTGTGGTTCTCGGGGATCAGCAGCAGCTTGCTCGCGTCCGGGCAGATGCGCTCGATCGCCGCCTGCGCCGCCTGCACGCACAGCGGCATGAAGGCGTCGTTGAGGTTGTTGAAGCCACCGGGGAACAGGTTCAGGTCCACCGGCGCGAGCTTGAAGCCCGAGTTGCGCAGGTCGGTCGAGCCGTAAAAGGGCGGCGTATGGTCCTGCCACTGGTCGCGGAACCACCTTTCGATCTCGGTGGCGCGGTCGAGGAACTGGCGCTCCAGATCCAGCAGCGGGCCGGTCAGGGCGGTGGTGAGGTGAGGAACCATGGATGTCTCGCGGGGAAGGCGCCACTGCGCGGCGGGCAGCGGCCGATGGATTGGCTGGAATGTTACACCATGGCCCGCAGTGCCGCCGCCCTGGCTCGAGGCGCCGCGCCCGCATGCCGGGCGATGCCGGCGCGGCCGACTCAGGCGCTGCGGTTCAGCGGCAGGCTGCGCTCGTCCTTCACCACTTCCATCACCACGTAGGTGTGGGTCTGCTTCACGCAGGGCAGCTCCGAGATGCGCTCGCCCATCACCCGGCGGTACTCGTGGATGTCGCGCGTGCGCACCGTCAGCAGGTAGTCGAAGTCACCGGCGATCATCAGGCAGGACTCGATCTCGGGGATGCGCAGCACCGCCTCGTTGAAGCGCCGCAGGTCGTGCGCGGTGGTGCTCGACAGCAGCACCTGGACGACGACGACATGGCCGACGCCGATCGCCTCGGGGTCGAGTGCGGCGTGATAGCCGCGGATCACGCCGCTCTTCTCCAGCCGCCGCACCCGCTCGGCGCAAGGCGTCTTGGTCAGGCCGACGCGGCGCGACAGCTCGACGATCGAGAGGCGGGCATCGACCTGGAGCTCGGCGAGGATCTTCAGATCGATGCGGTCCATTGCAGTGCAAAAGGCATTCTGCCTTCCATGTGGGGAAAAGACAGGAATTATGACTTTATAAACTGAAACTTTGGAGCCATTCACTTTTGTTTTTGGCAAAGAATTCAGCCACCTCGCGCCGCGTGCAAACGCCCCGTCCATCACGCTCGGCGCCCATGCAGGAGTTCCTTGCCGTGGCTCGACCCACTTCTTCCGACATCCCCAACCCGGCCGCCGCCGCGCTGCCCGCGTCCGCCCGCCCGCCGCTGCGCCAGCGCATCGATGCCGCCTGGCGCCTGCCCGAACCCGACTGCGTGCCGCCACTGGTCGCCGCGGCGCGCGTCGACGGTGCCATGCAGGCGCGCATCCGCGAGCTCGCCCACGGCCTCGTCGCCGGTCTGCGCACGCGGCGCAGCCGCTCGAGCGGGGTCGATGCGCTGATGAAGGAGTTCTCGCTCTCCAGCCAGGAAGGCGTCGCCCTGATGTGCCTGGCCGAAGCGCTGCTGCGCGTGCCGGACAAGGCCACCGCCGACCGCCTGATCCGCGACAAGCTCGCGCGCGGCGACTGGCGCGCCCACCTCGGCCAGAGCCCGTCGCTGTTCGTCAATGCCGCCACCTGGGGCCTGCTGATCACCGGCCGGCTGGTGTCGACGAGCAGCGCCGAGGGCCTCTCCAGCGCGCTCACGCGGCTGCTGGCGCGCGGCGGCGAGCCGCTGATCCGCAAGGGCATGGATCTGGCGATGCGCATGCTGGGCGAGCAGTTCGTCACCGGGCGCGACATCGACGAGGCGCTCGAGCGCGGCCGCACGGCGGAGAAGCGCGGCTACCGCTACTCCTTCGACATGCTCGGCGAGGCGGCGATGACGGCGCAGGACGCCGCGCGCTACTACGCCGCCTACGAGAGCGCGATCCACGCCATCGGCAAGGCCGCCGCCGGCCGCGGCGTCATCGACGGCAACGGCATCTCGGTCAAGCTCTCCGCGCTGCATCCGCGCTACGTCTGGTCGCAGCGCGAGCGCCTGGACGCCGAGCTGCTGCCGCGGCTGAAGGCGCTCTGCCTGCTCGCCAGGCGCTACGACATCGGCCTCAACATCGACGCCGAGGAGACCGACCGCCTCGACCTCTCGCTCGACCTGCTCGAGGCGCTCGCGCTCGACCCCGAGCTGGCCGGCTGGGCCGGGCTCGGTTTCGTCGTCCAGGCCTACCAGAAGCGCGCGCCCTTCGTCCTCGACTTCATCATCGACCTCGCCCGCCGCAGCGGCCGGCGCCTGATGCTGCGCCTGGTCAAGGGCGCCTACTGGGACGCCGAGATCAAGCGCGCACAGATCGACGGCATGGCCGGCTATCCGGTCTATACGCGCAAGGTCTACACGGATGTGTCCTACCTCGCCTGCGCGAAGAAGCTGCTCGCCGCGCGCGACGCCATCTACCCCCAGTTCGCCACCCACAACGCCCATTCGCTGGCGGCGATCTTCCACCTCGCCGGCGAGCACTACGCCGACGGCGACTACGAGTTCCAGTGCCTGCACGGCATGGGCGAGCCGCTCTACGACCAGATCGTCGGCCATGCCGAGCGCCACCGCATGGTGCGCATCTACGCCCCGGTGGGCAGCCACGAGACCTTGCTCGCCTACCTGGTGCGCCGCCTGCTTGAGAACGGCGCCAACACCAGCTTCGTCAACCGCATCGTGGACGAACGTGTGCCGGTCGAGGAGCTGATCGCCGACCCGGTCGAGCAGGCCGCCCCGCTCGGCGGTGCGCCGCATCCCAGGATCGTACTGCCCGCCGATCTGTTCGGTGCGCTGCGCGCCAACTCGGCGGGCCATGATCTGGCCAGCGAAGCGGTGCGCGCACGTATCGCCGCGGCCCTGGCGACCTCGGCTGCCACCCCCTTCAGCGCCGGCCCCATCCTTGCCGACGGCGGCGCAAACCTGGCCGGCGCGCAGCCGGTGCGCAACCCGGCCGACCACACCGAGATCGTCGGCCATGTCGCCGAGGCCAGCGCACACGAGGTCGCGCACGCCCTGGCCGCCGCCGGTGCCACCGCGCCTGAATGGGCGGTATGCCCGGCCGCGTCGCGCAGCGACGCGCTCATCCGCGCCGCCACGCTGTTCGAGCGCGAAGCCGACACCCTGCTCGCCCTCGCCGT
>JANJTU010000029.1 GCA_024710965.1 Thauera sp.
GCGCGCAAGGGCACGCCGCCCGCGGCGAAGAAGTCGAGGGTCTCCTTGTACTGCTCGACCAGGCCGGTGAAGGCGTAGGCCCCCCAGCTGAACTTCACCGTCGGCGGCACGTTCTTGTCCTTCCCGGCGGATACCGGCTGCAGCAGCCTGGCCATCCTGTCGGTGGTGACGCGCACGTCCTCGCCGCTGTCGGTGGTGTCGAACACCAGGTCCATGGTCAGCTTGGCGGTGGTCTGGCTGACGTACTGCTTCTTCTTCGCGCCCTTGCCCTCTTCCTTGAGGGTGTTGGAGACGGTGTATTGCAGGCTGGCCGGGTTGAAATGCACCGCGACGACGAAGCGCTGGCCGGTGAGGGTCTCGAAGCTCGCCGCGTCGTCGATCAGGTCGGGGGGCTGTTGCGGCATGGTCCCTGCCTCAGCTCACCAGCACCAGGCCCTCATGGGCCAGGTGCAGTTCCTCGATGCCGACCTCGGTGCCCCTGGCGTCGAGGTCGGCGGCCTTGAACTTGACCGGCAGCGCGCGCCGCAGCGCCCAGCGCAGCACCGGCTCGTCGCGCGCGTTGCGCATCTCGATCTCCACCTCCATGCGGTAGGCGTAGGCACCGCTGGCGACGCTGGCGAACCAGTCCCACAGCGCCTGGCGGTTGTCGCGGCTGCGGGTCATGCCGCGCTTGAGCACGACGGTGGCGAAGCTCACCGGGCCCGCACGCTGGACCGCGCCGTAGTTGGCGCCGCCGACCTTGATCACCTTCGGCTCCATGGTCGCCTCCAGTCCGGTGCACTCGGCGAAGGCGCCCTGGCACAGCGGCAGTTCGCTGCCCGCGGCGCCCCCGAGCGGCTGCGGCCGGAAGCTCACGTGGAAGCGGAAGACGCCGAGCGGGGCGGCGTCGAGGCGTTCCTGCTGCCTGCTGTCGAGCGCTGCGGCCATCACGTCACCTCGCCGGTCGTGGCGAGCTCGCCGGCGCCGGCGAGCTCGAGCATCACGGTGATGCGCTCGAGCGCGGCCGCGGGCAGCAGGCTCACCTGCGCGCGCAGGCGGCCGTTGTCGAGATCGTTGCGGCTCATCGTGCCGAGGTCGCAGCGCACGCTGAAGGCCTCGCCGGGGTCGGCGCCGCCGAGGCCACCCTCGCGCCAGAAGGCGTTCAGGGTGTTCTCCAGGCTGCGCTCGACGCTGCGCCACAGCGCCGGGCCGCTGGCCTCGAAGACCGTGTTCGCGGCCACCGTGCGCGCGGCGCGTAGCACCGCGCCCATGAGCCGGGTGACGCCGCCGGCGCGCCAGCCCTCGTCGGCTGCCGTGCTGACGTCGGACTGCAGCGCCCAGCCGCCGCCCGGCTGCGGCGCGACCACGCACACCCGGCGCGCGAGGGCGTCGGTGGCGGTGGCGGCGATCGCGCTCCAGGGCAGCACCGGCTCGGTGCCGAAGACCGCCGGCAGGGGCGTGCCCGCGATCGAGCGGAAGGTGCCGCGGGCGAGTGCATTGCGCGCGACGAGGCCCGCGAGCAAGCCGTCCGGGGCTTCGAGCTGGCCGGGCAGGTCGGTGCCCTGCGCGGTCTTGAGCCAGGGCCAGGCGAGCTGTACGAAGGCGCTCGCGGTCGCCGCGCCTTCGCCTGCGGCGGCGGGCGCCAGCACCCCGCTGCGCTCCAGGTAGGCCAGCATGTCCGCCTGCGCCCAGGTGTCGCCCGCAGCGGCGGCGTGGCGCAGGTCGCGGGTGGGCAGGGGCAGGGCGGCGAGCAGCAGCTTGTCGCGGTGGTGGCGGGCAAGCTGCAGGCGCACCCGGCCGATCGCGTCGCGCCAGGCCGCGAAACCCGCGCCATCGCAGCGCGGTGGGGCCACTGCGCGCAGGGCGAGGTCCTCGCCGCCGCCCTCGCTCCCGCCCTCGCTGCACTCGACGAAGATTTCCGCCGCGGCGGGTGGCTCGGTCGCGACCGCCACCGTCGCGGGGTCGGCGGCGCACAGGTCGGGCAGGTCGGGGAGGCACACCAGGGTGGTCTCGGGTAGGCCGTGCAGGTGGCCGATGCCGCGCCAGCTCGACGGATCCATCGCGCTCGCACCGGGCGCCAGCACGGCTTCGAGGCGCGCGGCGCGATGCGCGGCGCGCGCGCCGGCGGCCTCGAGGTGGGGCCAGGGGTCGCCGCAGCGCACGATCACCGCACGGCGGCCACCGCAGGCGAAGAAGCGGCGCACCGCGGCGCCCAGCGCGCCGGCGCAGCGCCCCGCGCCGCTGCCGAGCGGGCGCGCCTCCCAGGCGAAGAGCGCGTCGAAGGCCGCCCAGCTGCCCACCGTCACCGGCAGCTGCAGCAGGGTCTCGAGCTCGGCGGCGGGGCGTGCCCACGGGCCATCGGTCCAGCGTGCGCGCGCCAGCTCCGCACGCACCGACGCAGGCAGCGCGCCTTCGCGACGGGCGACGAAGCCGACGAAGCAGGCGATGTCGACCCGGTTCGGGTCCGGTCGCTGCGCCTGCGCGGCGTGTTCGAAGTCGAGGCCTCTCATGGTCGGTGTCCGGATGGCTGGGGCGGCCTCAGGCCTGGATCTCGAAGCCTTCGGCCGACAGCACGATCTCTTCCATCGCCACGTCGCCGCCACCCTTGCCGGCCAGCGTGGGGCCGGTGTATTTCATCGGGATGCAGCCGCGCAGCAGCCAGGTACGCACCGGGTTGCGCGCCTCGTCCATGAGCGTGATGGCCACGGTCTTCTGCGCCGCGGGGCCGTCGCTGCGGGTCTGTTCGATCCACGCCCACAGGCTGTCGAAGTTGACGATGCCGCGCTTGCAGGTGACGTCGCTGACCTTGTGGATGCCGGCGACCTTGCGCACGTGGTTTTCCTTGTCGTTGCCGGCGCGGTATTCGGCCACCGTGACCTCGGTACCGATGCCCGACACGTCGGAGAAGCCGCCGAACTCCTCGCCGCCGTCGAAGTTGACGATGAAGTTGAAGGCGCCGTAGGGCGTGATGCGCTCAGCCATGGTTCAGTCCTCCTTCGCTCGGTTTGCGCTCAGGCACGCGCATCGGCGGTCTTCTGGCCGATGCGGAAGATGACGAATTCGGCCGGCTTGATCACCGCCACGCCGATCAGGCACACCAGGCGACCGTTGTCGAGGTCGTTCTGGGTCATCGTGCTGCGGTCGCAGCGCACGAAGTAGGCTTCCTCGGTCTTGGTGCCGAGCAGGGCGCCGTTGCGCCACTCGTTGTAGAGGAAGTCGGAAATGGTCTGGCGCACGTTGGCCCACAGGCGCTCGCCGTTCGGTTCGAACACCGCCCACTGCGTGCCGCGGTCGATCGAGGACTCGAGGTAGTTGAAGTAGCGCCGCACGTTGACGTACTTCCACTCCGGGTCGGAGGAGGCCAGCCGCGCGCCCCAGACGCGGAATCCGCGCCCCGACAGGTAGCGCAGGCAGTTCACGCCGAGCGGGTTGAGCATCTCCTGCTGGGCGAAGTTGATGTCGAGCTCGAAGCGCAGCGCGCCGCGCACGACCTCGTTCGCCGGTGCCTTCCACACCCCGCGCTCGACGTCGTTGCGCGCGTAGATGCCGCAGACGAAGCCCGACGGCGGCAGCGCCAGCTCGCGCGGGATGTCCTCGCGCCCGGGGCGGGCGAGCGGGTTGGGGACGACGACCCAGGGGTAGTAGACGGCGGCGTAGCGCGAGTCGATCAGGCCGCGCAGCGTGCGCGCCTGGCCCGGCAGCTGCTCGGGCGGCAGGTCGAGCACGGCGATGCGGTAGGCGCGGCGCGCCTCGGCGTGGGAGATGAGCAGGTTGTTGATCGCCTGCGCGTCGGCGTAGGCCGACGCACCGGGCGCGGCGACGATCGAGATGTCCTCCAGCCCGGCCAGTTCGCCCAGCGCGAGGGCGTAGTCGTTGGCCGCGGGCGCGGCGCCGTCGGTGCCGTCGCCGAGGCTGAAGCTGTTCTCGAGCTCGCCGGCGGCATTCGTCGTCGCGCCGGCGAACAGGGCGTCGCGCAGCGCGAGCGCGCCGACGCCGGCGCCGATCGTGATCGCGTACAGGTTCTGCAGGTGGTCGGCGCGCCGCCCCGGGCTGGCGGCCATGACGTGGCCGACCCAGGCCGGGTGGCTGCGGTCGAAGCCGAGGCCCTCGTAGCTGAGATCCTCGCCGTCGGCGTCGATGGCGAGCACCAGCAGGCTGACGATGCGCGGCGTGTCGGCGGCGAGCGTGGCGGCGTCCTCGGCGGCGTCGCCCGGGCTCGCCGCCGGATGCCAGGTGGTGCCGACCTTGAGGTGGTGGGCGGTGGTCGCGTCGGCGCCGGTGACGAGCAGGGTGCCGGCCGGCGCGTTCGTCATCGCCGTCAGCGCTGCCGGCGCGAGCACCTCGCGCACGACGATGCGGCCGTTGCCGACCGTGCCGGGGAAGCGTGCGACGAAGCCGACCGCATCGGCCGCCGCCGTGCCCTCGGCGGTGACCTCGACCGCGGCCGTGTCCGCGCCGCTGCCGACCACGCGCGACACGTACAGGCGCGAGCCGCCCTCGTTGAAGAAGGCGCGCACGGCGTGGGCGAGGTAGTTGGTCGCCGGGCTGAGGCCGAGATCGGCGATGCCGCCGTAGATGCGCTCGAAGTCGCCGAAGCTGGTCAGCAGCTCGGGCACTTCCTGGGCGTCGGTGTCGGCGCGGAACGGGCCCTTGCGCGTCGGCCCGACGAAGGCGGTGGTGCTGGTGCCCACGCCCTCGATGGACTTGGCGCGGAAGCTGGTTTCCTCGACATAGACGCCGGGAGCAAGGTACTCGGGCATGGCTGGTCTCCTTTCAGCGAGCGAGCGGGGCGGTGTTCACGCCCGGATAAGCGGACTCCGATCTCATGGCAGGTCGAGGCCCAGGTTCAGGGTGAGGCTGGCGCGCGCGCGCAGCTCGACGTCCACCTGCGCGGCGGGCAGCGCGCCGCGGCGCGCCTCGAGCCCGTCGGGATCGACCAGCGGCAGCGTTGCCGGCGCGCGCCCGGCGCGCACCGCGGCGAGCGGCGTGCGCGTGCCGGACTCGGGGTCGAAGACGGCCTCGAGCGTGGCGGCGACGTGGGTGGCGACGACCGCGTCCTCGTCCTCCGACCAGGTCGTCACCGGCACCCCGGCGACTGCCACCAGCGCCTCGCCGCGCCAGTCGCTGAGCCCGCGCGCCAGCACCTGGGCGCCGGCGGCCAGGGGGCCGACCACCACGCGCAGCAGCGCGCCGCCGAGCGCGTCGCCGCTGGCGGCGTCGCTGAGGCTGACGCGCAGCGCGCACCAGTTGGTGCCGAGCGCCGCGGTGGCGGCCGGGTAGAGCGGGATCGCCGCCGCGGTGAACAGCGCGTCGGCGCCATCGGCCTGGGGGTCGCGCGGCAGCGCCAGCGTGGCGCGGCGCGGCAGGTAGCGGCCGGCCGGGTCGTGCAGGGTCAGCGCCAGGGGCTGGCTGCCGACGGCCGGCAGCGCCGGCGGCGCCTCGAAGGCGGCGGTGTGGGCGGCGAGCGCGGGCCAGGCGTGGATCACGTAGAGGCCGCTGCGGTTGCGCAGGATGCGCGCACCCTCGCCGGCGACCTGCAGCGGGCCGCGCACGGTGGCGCCGGTGGTGGCGTCGACCGGGCGCAGCGCGCCGAGCACGCGCCACTCGAGGCGCTCGAGCTCGTGCAGGGCGGGGCTCACCGCTGCCCTCCGGCCTGCTGCACTCGGCTGGCGGGTGGCACGGCGGGGCTGGCGGCGGGGCGCGGCGTCGCGTTCATGGCGCCTCCCGGCCGAAGGCGAAGCGCCCGGCGACGACCGGGCGGAAGAGGGCGGCGTCGTGGTCGGGGTCGATGCGCACCAGGCGCGCGACCCAGGACACCGACAGCCGGTAGGAGGGCGTCAGCGCGTCCCAGATCCGCATCAGGTCCTCGGTGGGGAGCTCGGAGGGGACGATCTGGATCACCTCCTCGCGGTCCCAGCCGGCGTCGGGGGTCAGCGAGGAGGCATCGAGCACCGGGTGCTGGTGGAGCTGGCGCAGCGCCCAGGTGAGCGCGACCTGCTCGTCCTGCGCGGTCATGCCCCAGGCGCTCATCAGGTAATGCAGGTCGAGCCCGAGCGGGCCGGCGCCGGCGCCGTCCTCGCGCAGGCGGGCGCTCTGGCGGCGGTGTTCGTTCACCGCGATGCGGTAGAGGAAGAGGGTGACGCGGTTGCCTTCCTCGGCGTCGGCGGCGAGCTGGCCGGCGCTGAGCAGCTCGAAGTCGCACGCCGGCATCGGCCGCCCGCCGCTGCTGGCCGGGTAGGTGTTGCGCAGGAAGGTCACGATCGAGCTTCCCACCGAATGCACGCCGAATACGTTCGCCATCGCTCGCCCGTCCTGTCGTCCCTGCTCGCGCCGCGGAAGGCGGGTGCCGTCCGCGGCCTTGCCCTCAGTGTTGTCCTCAGTGGGGCCGGCCCTGCGCCGGTGCCGCGCGGTACAGCGAGCGCCCATCCGGCGTGCGCTCCGCGCGCACGACGCCGAACTCGATCAGCCGCGCCAGCGCACGCTGCACCTCGTCCACCGACGCCTCCAGCCCGCCCGTCGCCAGCCACCAGCGCGCGATGCCTTCGGCGCTGTCGGCCGCCTCGGGATGACGGGCCAGGTAGGCCTCGATGGCCTCCATCACCTCCCCGAGGCGTTGCTCCGGCATGACGGTCGACTCCTGGCGCTGTCCGCTGGTCCTTATGCGAGAGCCGTGCCAGTGCCGGCGGCGAGGGAAATGTCATTGCTTTTCAATGCATTGGTCAGAATCACGAAGGCTCGGGCAGGAGGCGGGGCGGGTCGTCGATGACCCGAGCGCGGCCGGGCGCGGGTGGCGCGCCGTGAGGCGCACGGCGAGGGGCGGCGAGGGGCGGCGGTGGCCGCGGTGGCGCTGGGTCGGCGCGGTGGCGGACGGGTCGGAAACGACCCGCTTGCCCGCCCCCGGCCCGGCGCGAGGCGACGCCGCGCCGGGACATGCCGCGCCGGGCGCACCAGGCGGGTGCGGCGGCAGCGGGAAGATGGTGCGCAGGTTCCGCCGCGGCACCGGCCGCAGGGCGTGCAAGCGGCGTCGGGCGGGCGTTGCACGCTTCTTGCTATCGAACTGGCATTGCCCACCCGAACCCTGCGAGACCGCCGTGTCGATCCACGTCAAGCTCAACCACGTCACCCACTACCGCTATGACCGCCCGGTGACGCTGTCGCCGCAGGTGGTGCGCCTGCGCCCGGCGCCGCACTGCCGCACGCCGATCCACGCCTATTCGCTGAAGGTCGAGCCCGCCGGCCACTTCATCAACTGGCAGCAGGATCCGCAGGCGAACTACCTGGCGCGGCTGGTGTTCCCGGAGAAGACGCGCGAGCTGCGGGTCGAGGTCGATCTGGTGGCCGAGATGTCGGTCATCAACCCCTTCGACTTCTTCCTCGAGCCCTACGCGGAGCAGATCCCCTTCGCCTACGAGGACTGGCAGCTCACCGAGCTTGCGCCCTACCTGGCGCAGATCCCGCTCGAGGAGGCGGGGCCGCGCTTTCGCGACTATCTGGGCGCGATCGAGCGTGCGCCGCGGCCGAGCGTCGATTTCCTCGTCGCCCTCAACATGCGCCTGCAGCAGGACGTGAGCTACCTCGTCCGCCTCGAGCCCGGCATCCAGACGCCGGAGGAGACGCTGACCCTGGCGAGCGGCTCCTGCCGCGACTCGGCCTGGCTGCTGGTGCAGCTGCTGCGCCACCTCGGCCTGGCGGCGCGCTTCGTCTCCGGCTACCTGATCCAGCTCGCGCCCGACGTGAAGTCGCTCGACGGCCCGTCCGGGCCCGAAGCCGACTTCACCGACCTGCACGCCTGGTGCGAGGTCTTCCTGCCGGGCGCGGGCTGGGTCGGGCTGGACCCGACCTCGGGCCTCTTCGCCGGCGAGGGCCACATCCCGGTGGCGTGCTCGCCGGAGCCCTCGTCGGCGGCGCCGATCACCGGCTTCTCCGAGCCCTGCGAGTGCGTGTTCGAGCACCACATGAGGATCGAGCGGGTGTGGGAGGCGCCGCGCGTGACGCGGCCGTACTCGGCTGAGCAGTGGGCGGCGATCGAGGCCCTCGGCCAGCGCATCGACGCCGAACTCGAGGCCGGCGACGTGCGCCTGACGCAGGGCGGCGAGCCGACCTTCGTCGCCCTCGACGACCGCGACGGCGCGGCGTGGACGAGCGAGGCGCTCGACCCGCAGCGGCGCGATGCCGACAAACCGAGCAAGCGCGCGCTCGCCGAGGACCTGCTGTTCCGCCTCAAGGCCCACTACGCGCCCGCCGGCCTGCTCCACTTCGGCCAGGGCAAGTGGTATCCGGGCGAGCAGCTGCCGCGCTGGTCGCTGAACTGCTTCTGGCGCCGCGACGGCGAGCCGCTGTGGCACAACCCGGCGCTGATCGCGCGCGAGGGCGCCGGCACGGTGGCGGGTGCGGCGGTCGATGCCGAGGCCGGCGGGCGCTTCCTCGCCCGCGTCGCCGAGCGCCTCGGCGTCGGCGTGCGCACGCTGATGCCGGCCTATGAGGACGCCTGGTACTACCTGTGGCGCGAGCGCCGCCTGCCGGCGAACGTCGATCCGCACGACGCCCGCCTCGACGATCCGCTCGAGCGCGCGCGCCTGGCGCAGGTCTTCGAGCAGGGTCTGGCGGCGGTGGTCGGCCACGTGCTGCCGCTCGCGCGCACCGAGGCCGCGGCGGGGGGCGGCGCGCGCTGGCACAGCAGTGCGTGGTTCCTGCGCTCGGAGCGCCTCTACCTGATGCCGGGCGACTCGCCGATCGGCTACCGCCTGCCGCTCGCGTCCCAGCCCTGGGTCAGCAAGGGCGACTTCCCGTGGATCCACGCGCCGGACCCGAACCAGGCTTTCCCCGCCCTGCCCGCGCAGGCTGACCTGCGCCAGCAGTTGCGTCCCCCGGGGGGAGGGGGCACCATCGGCGCCGACAGCGGGCTGGGCTTCGAGGCCCACGGCGGTGGCTGGACGAGCGGCCGTGCCGAGCCTGCGGGCGTTCACGGCGCGCAGGGCGAGGTGGCCGCAGCGGGCGCAGGTGAGGCGGGTGCCGGCGCAGCGGCGGCCGGCGCACGCCGGCCGGAGCCCTTCGAGTCCGCCGCCTGGATCGCGCGCAGCGCGCTGTGTGCCGAGCCGCGCGGTGGCGTGCTGCACCTGTTCATGCCGCCGCTGGCGGCGCTGGAGGACTACCTCGAGCTGGTCGCCGCGATCGAGGCCACGGCCGAGGAGTTCGCCGTGGCGGTGGTGCTGGAAGGCTACCCGCCGCCGGCTGACCCGCGCCTCGTGCACTTCAGCGTCACCCCCGACCCGGGCGTGATCGAGGTGAACGTGCAGCCCTCCGCGAGCTGGGACGAGCTCGTCGAGCGCACCAGCTTCCTCTACGAGGCGGCGCGTCAGGCGCGCCTGTCGACCGAGAAGTTCATGCTCGACGGCCGCCACACCGGCACCGGCGGCGGCAACCACTTCGTCCTCGGCGGCGCGACGCCGGCCGATTCGCCCTTCCTGCGCCGCCCCGACCTGCTGCGCAGCCTGGTGAGCTACTGGCACAACCACCCCAGCCTGTCCTACCTGTTCTCCGGCCTCTTCATCGGTCCGACCTCGCAGGCGCCGCGCGTCGACGAGGCGCGCCACGACTCGGTGCACGAGCTCGAGATCGCCTTCCAGCAGTTCCCGGAGGTCGATACACAAATGAGCGGCGCGGCGGTGCCGCCCTGGCTCGTCGACCGCCTGCTGCGCAACCTCCTCGTCGATGCCACCGGCAACACCCACCGCGCCGAGTTCTGCATCGACAAGCTCTACAGCCCGGACGGCCCGGCCGGCCGCCACGGCCTGCTCGAGCTGCGCGCGTTCGAGATGCCGCCGCACGCGCAGATGAGCCTCGCCCAGCAGCTGCTGCTGCGCGCGCTGGTGGCGCGCTTCTGGCGCACGCCGTACGCGCCGCCGCGGCTGCGGCGCTGGGGCACCGAGCTGCACGACCGCTTCCTGCTGCCGCACTGGGTGGCGGAGGACTTCCGCGACGTCCTCGCCGAGCTCGGCGCGGCCGGCCACGCGCTCGACTTCGCCTGGTTCGCGCCGCACTTCGAGTTCCGCTTCCCGAAATATGGCGCCTTTGCCGCGCGCGGCGTCGAGGTCGAGCTGCGCATGGCGCTCGAACCCTGGCACGTGATGGGCGAGGAGGGCGGATTCGGTGGTACCGTGCGCTATGTGGACTCCTCGGTGGAGAGGCTGCAGGTGAAGGTGAGCGGGCTCAACGACGACCGTCACGTGTTGAGCTGCAACGGGCGTGCGATTCCGCTGCAGCCGACCGGCCGCGTCGGCGAGTTCGTCGCCGGGGTGCGCTACCGCGCCTGGCAGCCGCCGTCCTGCCTGCACCCGACGATCGGCGTCCATGCGCCGCTGGTGTTCGACCTCGTCGACGGCTGGATGGAACGCTCGATGGGCGGCTGCGTGTATCACGTCGCGCATCCGGGGGGGCGCAACTACGAGAGCTACCCGGTCAATCCCTACGAGGCCGAGGGCCGCCGCCTGGCGCGCTTCACCACCACCGGCCACACCCCGGGCCGCATCGCCGTCGCCGCGCCGGTGCGCAACCCGGAGTTCCCCTTCACCCTCGACCTGCGGCGTAACGGATGAACGGCGCGGCGCAGGGCGCGGCGGCGCCCGTCGACCTGCTGGCCGGGTACGCCGCGCGCCCCGACCGCTACGACGAGCTGTGCCAGCGCATCGGCAGCATGGCCCGGGTGCGGCCGCACTGGCGCGCGCTGTACGAGGGCCTGGCGGCCCTGGCGCCGGCCGAGGTGGCGGCACGGCGTGCGGCGCTGCGGCGCCAGATCCACGAGAACGGCATCACCTACAACGTCTATGCGGACCCGCGCGGCTTCCAGCGGCCGTGGGAGCTGGACCTGCTGCCCTATCTGCTGCCGGCGCAGGACTGGGCGCAGATCGAGGCCGCGGTGATCCAGCGCGCGACGCTGTTCAACCGCATCCTCGCCGATCTCTACGGTGACCAGCGCCTGCTCGAGGAGGGCTGCATCCCGCCGGCGCTGATCTACGGCCACCGCGGCTTCCTGCGCCCGCTCGCGGGTGTGCGCCCGCCGCACGACCTCTTCCTGCACCTGTACGCGGTGGACCTGGCGCGCTCGCCCGACGGGCGCTGGTGGGTCGTCGCCGACCGTACCCAGGCGCCCTCGGGCGCCGGCTATGCGCTGGAGAACCGCAGCGTGGTGGCGCGCGCGCTGCCCGAGCTCTACCGCCGCGTCGGCGTGCAGCCGCTGGTGCCCTTCTTCGAGCGCTTCCGCGACGGCCTCGCCGGGCTCGCCCCGGTGGCGGCCGGCGAGACGCCGCTGATCGTGCTGCTGACGCCCGGTCCCTACAACGAAACCTATTTCGAGCACGCCTTTCTCGCCCGCGAACTGGGCTTCCCGCTGGTGGAGGGGCAGGACCTGACGGTGCGCGCGGAGCGCGTGTACCTGCGCACGCTCGAGGGCCTGCAGCGGGTGCATGTGATCCTGCGCCGGGTGGACGACGGCTGGTGCGACCCGCTCGAGCTGCGCGACGACTCCGCGCTCGGCGTCGCCGGCCTAGTCGCCGCGGTGCGCGCGGGCAGCGTGGCGGTGGCCAACGCGCTCGGCAGCGGCATCCTGGAGACCGGCGCGCTGCTCGGCTACCTGCCGCGCCTGGCCGAGCGCCTGCTCGGCGAGCCGCTGAAGCTGCCCTCGGTCGCGACCTGGTGGTGCGGCGAGGCGGCGGCGCGCGAGCACGCCCTCGCCCACCTGCGCGAGCTGGTGGTGAAGCCGGCCTACCCCGGCACCAGCGCCGGCCCGGTGTTCTGCCGCGACCTGGCGGATGACGCGCTGGCGGCGCTGGCGGCGCAGATCGCGGCGCGGCCGTTCGAGTTCGTCGCACAGGAGCTGGTGAACATCTCGCAGGCGCCGGTGCTGGCGATGGACGGAGACGGCCATGCCGGCCACCGACGGCAGGGCGACCCGCCCACCGCGGCCGCGCTGGTGGCGCGCAACGTCAGCCTGCGCGTGTTCGCCGCGGCGACGCCGGACGGCTTCGTCGTGCTGCCCGGCGGCCTGACGCGGGTGGCGGGCGAGGCCGACATGCGCGTGGTGTCGATGCAGCACGGCGGCGGCAGCAAGGACGCCTGGGTGCTGAGCAGCCCCGCGGCGCGGCGCCGGCCGCGGATCGTGCCAGTGCCGGGGCAGCTGGCGCCGAGCGCGCTGGCGACGCGCGTGCTCGGCCTGTCGAGCCGGGTGGCCGAGAACTTCTTCTGGCTCGGCCGCTACAGCGAGCGCGCCGACGCCGCGGCGCGCCTTGGCCGCGAGACCCTGGTGCGCCTGAGCGGCCTGTCCGCGGTCGATCTGCTGCACGGCGAAGGCGCACGGCGCGGCGCGCCGCTCGCCGCGACCGCCGACGCGGATGCGCGCGAGGGCGGGCGGCAGGAGCCCGCACTCGCGGCCCTGCTGGGCCTGTGCCGGCGCACCGCCATCCTGCCGCCGGCCGGCGCGGCTGCAGCCGAGGTGGCGCTGGCGCGCGCGCTGTTCGACGCCGAGCGCGCCGGCAGCGTGGTCGCCAGCCTGCGCCAGGTGCTGCGCCTGGCGGCACAGCTGCGCGACCGCCTGTCGCCCGACAGCTGGCGCATCTACAACCGCCTCGCCGACTTCGCCGAGCCGGTGGGCAGCACGCCCGGCGTCGGCGCGGCGTTGCACCGGCTCGACGAGTCGCTGCTGTCGCTGGTGACGCTGTCGGGCTTCGTCATCGAGAGCATGCCGCGCGACGCCGGCTGGCGCTTCCTGTCGATCGGGCGCCGCATCGAGCGCCTCCAGTTCCTCGCCGCGGCGCTATCGGCGCTGCTGCTCGAACCCTCGCAAGGCGGGCTGAAGGTGCTGCTCGCCATCACCGATGCCGAGCTGCGCTACCGCAGCCGCCATGCCCGCGGCCTGGCGCCGCAGCCGGTGGCCGAGCTGGTGATGCTCGACGGCGACAACCCGCGCGCGCTGCGCTATCAGCTCGACTCGCTCGCCGAGCACGTCGCCCTGCTGCCCGACGGCGCCGCGCTCGCCGCGCCGCTGCGGGCACGCCTGGCTGCGCTCGACGCGCTCGCGCTGTGCGACTGCTTCGTGCACGAGCTCGCCGGCGCGCGCGGCCGCGCGCCCGTCCCTGCGCGCCCCTGCGCGTCCCTGCGGCAGGTGCTGGACGACATCTGGCGCGGCGGCAACGAGCTCGCCGACGCGCTGGCGCGGCGCTACTTCACCCACCTCGACGCCCGCAGCCGGGCGACCGTGTCGCTGTAGGGAGGCGGCGATGGCGCGCTACGAGATCCTCCACGACACCCGCTACCGCTACGACAGCGCGGTGGCGCTGTCGCAGCAGATCGCCCACCTGCGCCCGCGCGCGTGCGCCGGCCAGCGCACCCTCGCGCATCGGCTCGAGATCGCGCCCGCGCCGGCCCGGCGCAGCGAGCGCAGCGACTTCTTCGGCAACCCGGTGACCGCGTTCGCGCTGCACGCGCCGCACACGGAGCTCGTCGTGCGCGCACACAGCTGCCTCCGCGTCGATCCGCCGGCCTGGCCCGAGCCGGCGGCGAGCCCGCCCTGGGAGGCCGCGCGCGACCACCTGCGCGACAGCCTCTCCGGCCACGCGCCGCTGCGCGCCGACGCGCGTGACGCCGGCCAGTACCGCTTCGCCTCGCCCTTCGTGGCGCTCGGCGACGAGGCCAAGCAGTATGCCGACTACGCGCTGCACAGCTTCACCCCGGGGCGGCCGGTACTCGAGGCCTTGCTCGCGCTGTCGGCGCGCATCCATGCCGACTTCCGCTTCGATCCCGCGGCGACCTGCGTCGCCACCCCGGTGACCGCAGTCTTCGCGGCGCGGTGCGGCGTGTGCCAGGATTTCTCCCACCTGATGATCGCCTGCCTGCGCGCGCTCGGCCTGGCGGCGCGCTATGTCTCCGGCTATCTGCTCACCGAGCCGCCCCCCGGCCAGCCACGCCTGATCGGCGCCGACGCCTCGCACGCCTGGGTGGCGCTGTGGTGCCCGGGGCTGGGCTGGATCGACATCGACCCGACCAACGACCTGCAGCCGGGCAGCGGCCACATCACGCTGGGCTGGGGGCGGGACTACGGCGACGTGTGCCCGCTGCGCGGCGTCATCCTCGGCGGCGGCGGGCATCGCGTGGAGGTGGCGGTGACGGTGACGCCGGTGGAGGACGACCCGGGCGCGCGGTGGGGCGGGCGCCCGCGGCGTGTCGCCGGCGCACCAGATTGAGGCGTCGCAGACCACCGTGGTGCGCGCCGGCGTCGTGGCCGTGCGCGACCCGCACGCCCGACCCCGTTGGCGGCGCGGTCTTGCACGCTTCATGGGATTGGCACGCTTTCTGCTGTGAGTCCTGCGAGGGAGTCGATAAACCATCCGCGCAGAGCACGCCATGAACGCCGCCAAGCCTTTCGATGAGATGCACGCCGCCGACGGCACCATCCGTACGCACTACCAGCCCTACAGCGACTGGCTCGGGCTCACCCCGCGCGAGCGGATCGCGCGCAAGCGCAAGGAGGCCGACCTCGCCTTCCACCGCGTCGGCATCACCTTCAACGTCTATGGCGCCGACGGCGGCAAGGAGCGCCTGATCCCCTTCGACCTGCTGCCGCGCATCATCCCGGGTGACGAATGGCGCGCGCTCGAGGCCGGCCTGCGCCAGCGCGTGCGCGCGCTCAACGCCTTCCTCGCCGACATCTACCACGACCGCGAGATCCTTCGCGCCGGCCGAATCCCCGCCGACCAGGTGCTCGACAACGCCCAATTCCGCCCCGAGATGCAGGGCGTGCACGTGCCCGGCGGGCTGTACGCGATG
>JANJTU010000035.1 GCA_024710965.1 Thauera sp.
GCGTCCACGCTGCGCCAGGCGAGCCAGGGGTGCACCGCGTCGGCACCGTAGCCGATCAGGGTGCAGAAGTGATGCACCAGGCAGGGCTCGCCGCTGTCGACGACCAGCCCGGCGCCGACGCGCAAGCCCTGCCGCAGCAGGTGGTGATGCACCGCGCCGATCGCGGGGAGGCTGGGGATCGGCAAGCGTCCGGGGCCGGCGCTGCGATCGGACAGCACGAGGATCTCGGCGCCCGCCGTCACCGCCTGCTCGGCCGCGGCGCACAGTGCATCGAGCGCCGCCTCCAGGCTCTGCTCCGGCGCGAAACACAGGTCCAGCGAGCGCGCAGCGATGCCCTCCGCGGCGAGTGTGCCGAGCGCAGCCAGTTCGGCCGCATCGAGCAGCGGCGAGTCGAGGAAGACGCGGCGGCAGTGTTCCGGCGTGGCCTCGAGCAGGTTGCGCTGGCGGCCGAGGTGGCTGCCGAGCTCGCACACCAGGGCCTCGCGCAGGTAGTCGATCGGCGGGTTGGAGACCTGGGCGAAGAGCTGGCTGAAGTAGTCCCACAGCGGCCGCGCCCGCGCCGACAGCGCCGCCGGCGGGATGTCCTTGCCCATCGCGCCGAGCGGATCGCGTCCCTCCTCGCACATCGGCGCGAGCAGCGCCTGCAGCGTCTCCAGCGTGTAGCCGAACAGGCGCTGGCTGCGCGGCAGCGCATCCTCGCCCTCCCCTCCCCGCACCGGATCGGCGGCACGCACCCGTTCGGCCAGGCGGATGCGGCCGCGCGCCAGCCACTCGGCATAGGGCGGGGCGCCGAGCGCGGCGAACACCGCCTCTTCGGCCACCAGCCCGCCACCGCGGGTGTCGGCGAGCAGCAGCTGGCCGGGGCCGAGCCGGCCCTTGCGCCGGATGCGCGCGGGCGGGATGTCGAGCAGGCCGGTCTCGCTGCCCAGCACCAGCCAGTCGTCCTCGGTGTGCCAGATGCGGCAGGGGCGCAGGCCATTGCGGTCGAGCACCGCGGCGACCTGCTCGCCGTCGCTCGCCACCACCAGCGCGGGGCCGTCCCAGGGCTCCATCAGCGTCGCGTGGTAGTCGTAGAAGTCGCGCCGCGCCGGCGCCATGCTCGCGTCCTGGCGCCAGGCCTCCGGGATCATCATGCGCAACGCATGGGGCAGGCTGCGCCCCGATTCGAGCAGCAGCTCGAGCACGGCATCGAAGCTGGCGGAATCGCTCGCGCCCTCGTCGAGCAGCGGGCGTAGCGCGGCGATGTCGGGGCCGAAGCGCGCGCAGGCGAGCGCCGCCTCGCGCGCCCGCATCCAGTTCTTGTTGCCGCGCAGGGTGTTGAACTCGCCGTTGTGCACTGCGCAACGATAGGGGTGGGCGAGCGGCCAGGCGCCCAGGGTGTTGGTCGAGAAGCGCGCATGCACCAGCACCAGCGCCGAGGCGACGCGCGCGTCGGACAGATCCGGATAGTAGGCCCGCAGCTGGGTCGCGGTGAGCAGGCCCTTGTAGACGATGCGGCGGCGGTCGAGCGAGCAGACGTAGAAGGCTTGCGCTGGCGGCAGCGCGCGCGCGGCCCCGGCCAGGCGCGCGCGCAGCAGATAGAGGCGCGCATCGAGCTCGGCCGGCGCGAGCGCGGCACGCGGCGCGACGAAGCACTGCCACACCGCGGGCTCGGTGGCGCGCGCGCTGTCGCCGAGCTCGCGGGCGTCGGTCGGCACGGCGCGCCAGGCGAGCAGCTCGAAACCGTCCGCCGCCGCGAGCTTGTCGATGCAGGCGCGTGCCACCTCCCGCTCTACCGCGGCGCGCGGCAGGAAGAGCTGGCCGACGCCGTAAGCCTCGGGTGCGGGCAGGCCCTCGACCTCGCGGGCGAAGAAGGCGTGCGGCTTCTGCAGCAGCATGCCGGCGCCGTCCCCGGTGGCCTCTTCGGCGCCGCGCGCGCCGCGGTGCGCCAGGCGCGCGAGCATCTCGAAGCCGGCCTCGAGCAGGGCGTGACTGGCACGCCCCTTCAGGTCGACGACCGCGCCCACCCCGCAGCTGGCGTGGCCGCGCTGCGGGTCTGCAAGGCCGGGCAAAGCGGCGTCGGGCTGCATGCGATCGTCTCCAGGCAAGTGCTCCGCCGGATTCGCCGCGCACGCCGCCATCTGCCCCCCTGCGGCAGCGCGCAACTTTTCCAGTATAGGCAATGCCACGCGGCCTCACCGCGGCGCCTGCGCGACCAGGCGGCGCACCCGCCGCCCCGGCTCAGCCGGACGCCGCGGCGGCGCCGTCGCCGAGCAACTCGTGGATCAGGCCGCGCAGCCAGCGGTTGGCCGGATCGTGATGGTAGCGCTCGTGCCAGTGCTGCTTGACTGCGTAGTCGGGCAGCGGAAAGGGCACCGGATAGGCGTGGAAGCGGCCGCGGCCCTCGAGCATCTCGCCCAGGCGGGTGGGGACGGTGACGAGCAGGTCGGTGTTCTCGACGACGAAGGCGGCGCCGAGGAAATTCGGCACCCGCAGCGCCACCTTGCGCGTGATGTTCTGCCGCGCCAGCTCGCGGTCGACGAACAGGTGGCCGGTGCCCGAGGTCGTCACCACCGCGTGGTCCTCGGCCTCGAACTGCGCCAGGCTCAGGCTGCCCTGCACGCGCGGATGCCCGGTGCTCGCCAGGCAGACGTAGTGCTGGCGGAACAGCGCCTGCTGGTAGAAGCCGGCGTCGAGCTGGGGCATGAAGCCCAGCGCCAGGTCCACGTCGCCGGCCTCGAGCAGGCGCGCGGTGTCGGCCGACAGCTCGGCGACGTCGATATGCACGCCGGGCGCGAGCTTGCGCAGCCGCGCCCACAGCCCTGGCAGCAGCACGAGCTGCGAGATGTCGGTCATGGCGATGCGAAAGCTGCGTTCGGCGCTTGCCGGATCGAACACGCTGCGATGGCCGAGCGCCAGGTTCAGCGCTTCGATCGCCTTGCGGATCGGCTGCACCAGCTCCTCGCCCAGCGGCGTCGGCTCCATGTTGCCCGCGATGCGCACGAACAAGGGGTCGTCGAAGTGCTGGCGCAGCTTGCCGAGCGCGATGCTGACCTGCGGCTGGCCGAGGCCGAGCTGGTCGGCGGCGCGGCTGACGCTGCGCGTCTTGTAGATCTCGTCGAAGACCTGCAGCAGGCGGAAATCAAGCGTGTTCGGGTTCATGCGTTCAGCGGGCCTTAATTCGATTATCGAATCGAAGCTATTCGACTCATTGCATGGATTGAATTCTGTCCGCTCGATAAAGTCGCCGCCACCAAAACCTGCTTGATCCCTTCAAAAGACAAGCTGATGCAACGGAGAGGCCACACCATGCAGTTCTACCTGAACGGCTACAAGCCCGGCGACCCCACCCTCCTCGACGCCGCCCCCGGCGCCGAAGCCGCTGCGAAGGCGCTGCCCGACACCGCCGACGTGGTGGTCATCGGCAGCGGCCCGGCCGGCGCGCTGCTGGCGGCGCAGCTGTCGTCCTTCCCCAACATCCGCACCCGCCTGATCGAACGCCGCGACGGTCCGCTGGAACTGGGCCAGGCCGACGGCGTGGCCTGCCGCACGGTCGAGACTTTCCAGGCTTTCGGCCTCGCCGAGGAGCTCGTGCGCGAGGGCTACTGGGTCAACGAGACCGTGTTCTGGCGGCCCTCGCCCGACGACCGCAAGCAGATCGTGCGCACCGGCCGCGTGCAGGACGTCGAGGACGGCCTGTCCGAGTTCCCGCACCTGATCGTCAACCAGGCCCGCCTGCAGCAGCACCTGCTCGACTACATGCGCAAGTCGCCGTCGCGGCTCGAATGCGACTACGGCCTGGACTTCGTCACCCTGCAGGTCGAATCCGCGGGCGATCATCCGGTGACCGTGACGCTGCGCGACGTCAAGGACGGCAGCGAGAAGACGATCCGCGCCAAGTACGTCGTAGGCTGCGACGGCGCCCGCTCCAAGGTGCGCGAGGCGATCGGCGCGGTGCCGCGCGGCGACTTCGCCAACCACGCCTGGGGCGTGGTCGACATGCTGGCGGTCACCGACTTCCCCGACATCCGCCTGAAGGCCGCGATCCAGTCGGCGGACGAGGGCAACATCCTGCTGATCCCGCGCGAAGGCGGCTACATGGTCCGGCTGTACGTCGATCTCGGCGAGGTCGATCCGGACAATCGCGAAGCCATCCGCGACATCACCCAGGACCAGGTCATCGCCATCGCCCAGCGCGTGATGCGCCCCTACACGCTCGACGTGCGCAAGGTCGTGTGGTTCTCGGTGTACCAGGTCGGCCAGCGCGTCACCGACCGCTTCGACGACGTGCCCGCCGAGCAGGCCGGCTCGCGCCTGCCGCGCGTGTTCATCGCCGGCGACGCCTGCCACACGCACAGCGCCAAGGCCGGCCAGGGCATGAACGTGTCGATGCAGGACACCTTCAACCTGGGCTGGAAGCTGATCTCGGTGCTCGAAGGGCGCGCGCGTCCGGAGCTGCTGCGCACCTACTCGGCCGAGCGCCACGCGATCGCGCAAGGCCTGATCGACTTCGACAAGGAATGGTCGAAGATCATGGCCTCGCCGCCGAAGGATGCGGCGCATCCGGAGCGCGGCGGCGTCGATCCGGCCGAGCTGCAGGCCTACTTCGTGCGCTCGGGCCGCTTCACCGCCGGCGTGGCCACTCATTACCCGCCGGCGACGGTGCTGACCGCCCAGGACACCCACCAGGCGCTCGCCAAGGGCTTCACCATCGGCATGCGCTTTCACTCCGCCCCGGTCGTGCGCCTGGCCGACGCCAGGCCGATGCAGCTCGGCCACGTCGCCCGTGCCGATGCGGCCTGGCGCCTGTATGCCTTCGCCGACGCCAGTGGCGAGAAGCTGCGCGCGCTGGCGGACTTCCTCGCCGACTCGCCCGATTCGCCGCTGCGCCGCTTCACCCCGGGCGGCGCCGACATCGACAGCGTCATCGACGTGCGCGCGGTGTTCCAGCAAGGCCATCGCGCGCTGAAGGTGGAGGCGCTGCCGCCAACGCTGCTGCCGCGCAAGGGCCGCTTCGGCCTGATCGACTACGAGAAGGCCTTCACGCCCGAGCTGAAGAACGGCCAGGACATCTTCGAGCTGCGCGGCATCGACCGCGAGCAGGGGGCGATCGTCGTCGTGCGCCCGGACCAGTACGTCGCCAATGTGCTGCCGCTCGACGCCCATGCCGAGCTGGCGGCCTTCTTCGCCGCCTTCCTGATCGAGCGTCGCTGAACCCGATTGGCGGGGCGGCATGGCCGCCTCGCTCGCCCCCTCCCCCGGGCCAAGCGGCGCCCGGACCCAGCCTTAGAACAGATCGGGCCGCGCGCCCGACACCCCCGACCCGACCCCGACAACGGAGACACCCATGAAGAACCACGCCACTACCCTCGCCCTGCTCGCCGCCCTGGCCCTGCCGGCTGCCGCCCAGGCCGAGCCGGTGATCATCAAGGTCGCGCACTTCCTGCCGCCGGTCGCCCCGATGCACGCCAAGGTCATCGTGCCCTGGTGCGACAAGCTCGAGGCCGAATCGCAGGGCCAGCTCAAGTGCCAGATCTACCCGGCGATGCAGCTCGGCGGCACCCCGCCGCAGTTGCTCAACCAGGTCCGCGACGGCGTCGCCGACGTGGTGTGGACCCTGCCGGGCTACACGCCGGGCCGCTTCCCGGTCTCCGAGGTGTTCGAGCTGCCCTTCGTCACCACCACGCACGAAGCCTCGGCGCGGGCGATGTGGGACTTCGTCGAGACCCACGCGCAGAAGGAGTTCGCCGGCCTCAAGCCGCTCGCCGTCTGGGTCAACGGCCCCAACGTGCTGCACTTCCGCGACAAGCAGGTGAAGACGCTCGAGGAGCTCAAGGGCATGAAGGTGCGCGCGCCCTCGCGCCTGGGCAACAAGCTGCTGGCCGCGCTGGGCGCCACCCCGGTCGGCATGCCGGTGCCGCAGATGGCCGAGAGCCTCTCCAAGGGCGTGATCGAAGGCGCGCTGATCCCGTGGGAAGTGGTGCCCGCCACCAAGACCCAGGAGCTCACCAGGTTCCACGCCGAATCCGGCGCCGAACGCGCGATGACCACCGCGACCATGATCTACGTCATGAACCGGAAGAAGTACGACAGCCTGCCCGCCGAGCTGAAGAAGGTCATCGACGCCAACAGCGGGCGGGAATTCTCCGCCTGGGTCGCGGCCCAGCACGTCGACGCCGATGGAGTCGGGCGCAAGATCACGGCCGAGGCCGGCAACACCATCTACGCGATCCCGGCCGCGGAAATGGCCCGCTGGGAAGCGGCGGCGAAGCCGGTGACCGAGGAGTGGATCAAGGAGACTTCGGCCAAGGGCGCCGACGGCCGCAAGCTCTACGACGACGCCGTCGCCCTGGTGCAGAAGTACTCGCGCTGAGCCCCCCGCGACCGCAGCGACCGCCCCGCAGCGCCATCGCTGCGGGGCGGTTTTCATGCGGATGCGCTCGAGCGGCCGCCCGCCCCGCGTCGGCACCGCTCTGCGCCGGTACGGCCCGGCGCCGCTTCCTTTCCAAGCCAGTCGCGGCGGCCCCGCACAGTCGCGGCTGTCGCGCGCGCCTACGGGACTTCAGTCGATTGCGCTGCCCCCAGGCCCGCGCCGAGGGCGCGCGCCTCCGCTTCGTGGCCGGCGCGCCAGGCTTTCGGCGTCATGCCGAAGTGGGCGCGGAAGTTGCGGATGAAGTAGCTCTGGCTGGCGAAGCCGCAGGCCCACGCGACCTCCTTGCCGGCCAGCTCGCTGTCGCGCAGCAGGCGCGCGCCGCGCTCCATGCGCTGGCGGTTGATGTAGGCCGCCAGGTGTTCGCCGGCGCTCTGGCGGAACAGGTGGGAGAGGTAGTCGGCGGTGCAGCCCAGCTCCGCCGCCAGGCGCTTGACGCTGAGTTCGTGGTCGCCGAGCTGGTTCTGGATCCGCACCCGCGCCCGCGCCACCAGCGGCGGCTCGGGCCGGGCCTCGGCGGTCACGTCCTCGAGGGCCTGCAGCACGCCGGCGACGGCCGCCGACACCAGCGCACGCAGCTGCACCGCGGCGCGCGGCGACATCGCGGCATCGGTGCCGGCGCTGCGCGCCAGCCGCGCGGCATCGCCCAGCCAGCTCTGGATGTGCGGCACTTCGGCGCCATGGCGGACCTCCAGATGCCAGATGCCGGGCCGGCCCGGCGCTTCCTCGCGGGCGAGATGGCAGGTCAGGGCGGGCGCCTCGGCATACACGACGATGTTGCAGAAGGCCGCCCCGTCGGCCTCGCCGCGAACCCGCTCGGCATGGAGCAGGCGCGGCGGCACGAGCAGCACCTCGCCCGGCCCCAGTTCAAGCTCGGCGCGCGGGAAGCGGAACTGCGTCCACCCCGCTACCTGCAGGAAGAGTTCGGGCACGAGGTGGAAATGCCCCTCGCTGCGCTGCGCCCAGTCCTCGATGGCGCCCGGCAGGCGCACCGCCACCGTGCCCGCCGCCAGCCGGCCGAGGAAATCATCGAGCGCCTGGCGCATCCGCCGCGCCAGATCGGGGCTGGAGAACTGCGGCGCGTCCATCCGGCCCCAGGCCCGGCTGCATTCCAGGTTTTCTCGCATTGTTTTCAGTTCTGTCGCAGTGATTCGGATTGAGGGCGAGCGCCGGCCGGACCTACTCTAAGCGCACTCGGCAGCCCGCCTGCTCATGTTGCACCCGGGCAGCGCCGAGACACCGCGAAAGTCCAAGGCCAACATCCGATCGGAGACAGCACCATGCCCCAATCCAGGATTTCTGTCATTGTCTGGAACGAGTTCCAGCATGAACGCGAGAATCCCGCCGTCCGCGCCATCTATCCCGACGGCCTCCATGCCACCATCGCCGCCGCCTTGCGCGAGACGCCGGGGCTCGAGCCCGGCGCGCTGGCGCTCGAGGTCGCCACCGCGACCCTCGACCAGCCCGAGCACGGCCTGTCCGAGGAGCGCCTGGCCGGCTGCGACGTGCTGGTCTGGTGGGGCCACAAGGCCCACGACCAGGTCTCGGACGCGGTGGTCGAGCGTGTGCAGCGCCGCGTGCTCGAAGGCATGGGTTTGATCGTGCTGCACTCAGGGCATTTCTCCAAGATCTTCCGCCGCCTGCTCGGCACCCACTGCTCGCTGAAGTGGCGCGAGGCCGACGAGAAGGAGCGCGTCTGGGTGGTCGAGCCCGCGCACCCGATCGCCGCCGGCCTGGGCGAATACTTCGAGCTGCCCTATGAAGAGATGTACGGCGAGCGCTTCGACGTGCCGCCGCCCGACGAGACCGTGTTCATCTCCTGGTTCGAGGGCGGCGAGGTGTTCCGCTCCGGGCTGTGCTGGCAGCGCGGCCACGGCCGCATCTTCTACTTCCGCCCCGGCCACGAGGCCTACCCGACCTACCACGACGCCAACGTCCAGCGCGTGCTCGCCAACGCCGTGCGCTGGGCGGCGCCGCGGGTTCGGATCGCCGACCGCTGCCCGATGTCGCCGCCGCTGGAAAAGCTCAGCGCCAAGGAGATGGCCTTCGCCAAGGTCGGTATCCTGCAGCAAGGAGGAGAAGCGCGATGAGCCGCTACCAGCAGCAGAGCGCCGCGGCCGCCCACGTTGGCGGCGCGAAGGCGAGCACCGACGGCCGCCGCCTGCGCGTGGGCGTGATCGGCCTCGGCATCGGCCGCATGCACATCGAAGGCTGGCGCCAGCACCCGCAGGTCGAGGTGGTGGCGATCGCCGACCCCGACGCCGAACGGCTCGCAGCGGTCGGCGACGCGTTCGCGATCACCGCCCGCCACGCCAGCGCCGAGGCCATGCTCGGCACCGAAGCGCTCGACGTCGTCAGCATCTGCACGCCGAACAAGTTCCACCGCCCGCTGACCCTGGCCGCCTTTGCGGCCGGCTGCCACGTGCTGTGCGAGAAGCCGATGGCGCTGAGCGCCGCCGAGGGGCGCGAGATGCTGGCGGCGGCCAGGCAGGCCGGCAAGCGCCTGATGATCAACTTCTCCTACCGCTTCAGCGCGCAGTCGCGCGCGCTGAAGGCGCAGGTCGATGCGGGCGTCTTCGGCGAGTTCTACTTCGGCCGCACGGTGTGGCACCGGCGCCGCGGCCTGCCCGGCTTCGGCGGCTGGTTCGGCACCAAGGCGCTGGCCGGCGGCGGGCCGCTGATCGACCTCGGCGTGCACCGGCTCGACCTCGCGCTGTGGCTGATGGGCTACCCCAAGCCGACCTGGGTGCTGGGCAGCACTTTCGACCCGATCGCGCGCGAGCTGGCGGCGAAGTCCGGCAAGTGCTTCGACGTCGAGGACCTCGCCGCCGCGCTGATCCGCTTCGACAACGGCGCCACCCTGGCGCTGGAAGCGTCCTGGGCCGCGAACATCGGCGAGGCCGAGCTGATGGAGACGCGCCTGCTCGGCACCCGCGCCGGCCTGCTGCAGCACAACCTGGACGAGGGCTACCGCTTCGACGCCCACATCTTCATGGAGCAGAACGGCGCCCAGTTCGACCTCCACCTCCACCCGGAGGCGGGCGAGGCGCCCTCGGCGATGCACGACTTCGCCGAGGCCATCCTGCAGGAGCGTCCCCACCCGGCGAGCGGGGAGGAAGGCCTGGTGGTGATGGAGATCCTCGACGCCATCTACGCCAGCGCGCGCAGCGGCGAACCGGTGAGGATCGCGGCATGAGCGGTGCCGCCCCGGCCCTCGGTTCCCCGCCCGCCGCGCCGCTGCGCCGCGCGCGCAGGGCGACCCGGCTGCAGTTCGCCGCCCTGGGCGTGTTCGCCGGCGCCTGGGGCGCGCACCTGCCTTCGCTCAAGCAGCGCTACGCGCTCGACGAAGCCGGCCTGGCGCTGGTGCTGCTGGCGGCCGCGCTCGGCGCGGTGAGCACGCTGCTGTTCGCCGGCCGCGTGGTGGCGCGCTTCGGCGCGCGCCGCGCGGTGCTCGGCGGCGGCCTGGCGATGGGCGCGATGCTCGCCCTCGTGCTGGTGCTGCCCGGCCTGCCCGTCCTGCTGCCGGCGGCCCTGCTGCTGGGTGCCGGCATGAGCCTGTTCGACGTGTCGATCAACAGCGAGGGCTCGGAGCTCGAGCACCTCTCCGGCCGCGCCGTCATGAGCAACCTGCACGCCATGTTCAGTGTCGGCGGCATGAGCGGCGCGGCGCTCGTCGCCGCACTGCTGCATGCCGGTCTGGCGCCGGCGCTGCAGCTCGGGCTGATCGCCGCGGCGCTGGTCGCGGTCGTCGCCTTCGCCGCGCGCGGCATGCTCGACACCCACAGCGGCGGCGGCGACGAGCAGGCCCACTTCGTCTGGCCGCGCGGCCTGCTGTTGCTGATCGGCGTGCTGATCCTGGCGGGCATGATCGCCGAGGGCGTCATGTACGACTGGTCGGTGCTGTACCTGAAGCAGGAGCTCGGCATGGCCCAGGCCGACGCGGCACTGGGCTACGCGGTGTTCTCGGCGGCGATGGCGGCCACGCGCTTCGGCGGCGACGCCTTGCGCGAGCGCTTCGCCGAGCCGGTGCTGCTCGGCGCCGGCGCGCTGCTGGCGGCGGTGGCGATGGCGGTGGTCCTGCTCGCAGCCACCCCCTGGGTCGCGCTCGCCGGCTTCGTCCTCGTCGGCGCCGGGCTCGCCCCCGTGGCGCCGATCCTGTTCAACGCCGCCACCCGCGTGCCCGGCGTCAGCCGCGCCGCCGCGATCGCCGCGGTGAGCGCGATCGGCTACAGCGGCTTCATGATCGGCCCGCCGCTGATCGGCGGCCTCGCCCATGCGAGCTCGCTGAGCGCCGCGCTGACCGTGGTGGTGGCCGGCGCCGCGCTGCTCGCGCTGGGGGCACGCTGGGTGCCGGCGAAGGCTTGAGCGGGCGCCGGCGAGACCTTCATCCGTGCAGGAGCTCGCAGCGGCGGCGAGACCCGCGCTCGCCATCGCCATCGCCGTCCCACCCCGGCGCAAGCCGGGCCTGCCCTTCCCGTAGCCGGTTCTATATTTCAGCTACCGACGGTCGAAGGGACGGCGATGGCGCGCATCTTCCTCAGCCACTCCAGCAGCGACGAGCTCGAGGCGGTTGCGCTCAGGCAATGGCTGGCCGACAAGGGCTGGGACGAGGTCTTTCTCGACGTCGATGCGCAGCGCGGCCTGGTCGCGGGCGAGCGCTGGCAGGAGGCGCTGAAGCGCGCCGCCGACCGCTGCGAGGCGGTGCTGTTCCTGGTCTCGCCGGCGTGGGCGCAGTCGAAGTGGTGCCTGGCCGAGTTCCTGCTCGCGAAGAGCCTGAACAAGCGCATCTTCGGCCTGGTGCTGAAGGAAGTCGCGATCGGCGAGCTGCCGACGGAGCTGACCGCCGAGTCGCAGCTGTGCCGGCTCGTCGGCACGGGGGCGACGACGGCGGTGTCCTGCGTGCATCGCGAGCAGGCGCGCGCCGTGCACTTTCTCGCCGACGGCCTCGCCCGCCTCGAGGCCGGACTGCGCAGCGCCGGCCTGCAGCCCGACTTCTTCCCCTGGCCGCCGAAGGACGACCCGGAGCGCCCGCCCTACCGCGGCCTGGAGCCGCTCGATGCGGCCGACGCGGCGGTGTTCTTCGGCCGCGACCTCGAGCTCCTGCAGGCCCTGGACAGGCTGCGCGGCATGCGCGCCGCGGGCGGCGAGGCGCTGTTCGTGATCCTCGGCGCTTCCGGCGCGGGCAAGTCCTCCTTCCTGCGCGCCGGCCTGCTGCCGCGCCTGGCGCGTGACGAGCGCCACTTCCTGCCGCTGCCGCCGCTGCGCCCCGAGCGCAGCCCGATCCACGGCGAGCGCGGGCTCGCCCACGCGATCCATGCCGCCAATCTAAGGCTCGATCTGGCGCCCGCCACGCTGGGCGAGGTGAAGGCCGCGCTGCGCGAAGGCCCGGCGCGGCTCGTCGCCCTGCTGCGGGCCATCCAGCGCGCCGCGCACGCGCGCCTGGTCGAGCTGCCCGCCGATGCGCCCGCGCCGACCGTCGTGCTGCCGCTCGACCAGGCCGAGGAGCTGTTCAACGCCGAGGACGGTGGGCGCGCCGCCGCGAGCGACCGCGCCGGCGCGACCGACGAGGCGTGCACCTTCTTGCGCCTGCTCGGCACGGCGCTGCGCGAGCTGGGCGGGCCTCCGGGCGACGGCGCGCGCGCCGCGCTGATCGTCGCGGTGACGATCCGCTCGGACCGCTACGAGCCGCTGCAGACCGCACCCGAGCTCGCCGGCCTGAAGAGCGTCGTGTTCGATGCGCTGAAGCCGATGCCCGCCGCCCAGTACAAGGAAGTCATCACCGGGCCGGCGCAGCGCGCGAGCGCCGCCGGGCGGCCGCTGCGCTTCCAGCCCGCGCTGCTCGCCCGCCTGCTCGCCGACTGCGACCGCAGCGGCGACGCCCTGCCGCTGCTGAGCCTGACCCTGGCGCGCCTGTTCCGCGACTACGGCAGCGGCGGCGAGCTGCGCCTCGAGCAGTACGAGGCCATGGGGGGCATGGCCGACGTCATCAAGGCGGAGGCCGAAGCGGTGCTCGCCGCCGACCCCGCCCGCCGTGCCGCCCAGCTCGAGTTGCTGCGCGACGCCTTCATCCCCGCCCTGGTCACGATCGACCAGAACGACCAGCCGATGCGCCGCGTCGCCGCGCTGTCGGATCTGCCCGCGGACAGCCGGCCGCTGATCCGCGCACTGGTCGACAAGCGCCTGCTACTGAGCGACCTGCGCGCAGGCGAGGCGGTCGTCGAGGTGGCGCACGAGAGCCTGTTGCGCCAGTGGGACGTGCTCGCCGCCTGGCTGCGCGCCGAGCGCGCCGACCTCAAGGACGTGGACCGGCTCGAGCAGGCCGTCGCCGCCTGGCGCCACATCGGCCGCAAGCCGGCCTGGCTGATGGAGGGCGACCGCCTCGAGATCGCCGAGGCGCTCGCCGCCAAGCCGCGCTACCGCCGGCGCCTGGAAGGCGCGCGCGAGTTCCTGCTCGCCTCGCGCCAGCGCGAGACCGAGCGGCGCGATGCAGAGGCGCGCCGGCGCGAAGAGCGCATCCAGGCCGAACAGGCCTTGCGCCGCGCCGCCGAGGAGCGCCAGCAGAGCGCGGAGAAGCTGGCCGCGACCGAGGCCCGCGAGCGCGCCACCGCCGAGGCCGCCGCCGCGCGGCTGAAGCGCCAGGCGCGGATCCTGCGCGTGGCGGTGGGCGTCGTCGTCCTCGCGCTCGGCGCGGCCCTGCTCGGCGTCGAGCGCGCGAGCAGCGAGCGCGAAAGCGCCCGGGCCGCGCTGCGGGTCAGCAACGCGCTGCGCCTGGCGAGCGAGAGCCTGGCGATGCTCGACGGCGCGCGCCCGGGCGGCGGCGAGCGCGCGCTGCTGCAGCTCGTCGCCGCGCGCCGCACCGCCAGCCACGTCGAGATCGACAGCGCCCTGCTCGCCGCGCTGCTCGCCAACGACATGCGGAAGCTGTGGTCGATGGGCGCGCCGGTCGAAGCGGTCGCCTTCAGCCCCGACGGCGACCGCATCGCCTCCGGCGACGAACACGGCGTGCTGCGCTTCTGGGACGCGAGGACCGGCGCAGGGCTGGGCGCGCCGGTGAAGGCGCACGATGGACGGCTGTCGAGCATCCTGTTCACGCCCGACGGCCGCCGTATGGTGTCGGCGGGCTGGGACAAGACGCTGCGGCTGTGGGACGGCGCCAGCGGCCAGCCGCTGGGGGCGCCGCTGCAGGGTCACGAGGGCGCCGTCTATGAGCTCGCCCTCAGCCCGGACGGCCGGCGCGTGGCCTCGGCCAGCTGGGACAACACGATCCGCCTGTGGGACCTGGCAAGCGGCGCGGCGCTGGGCGCGCCGCTCCGGGGACACAGGCAGGACGTGACGGCGGTGGCCTTCAGCCCCGATGGCGCCCGCCTCGTCTCCGCCAGCCTCGACCGGACCCTGCGGCTATGGGACGCCGCGAGCGGTGCGGCGCTCGGCGATGCGCTGGAGGCCGAGTCGCCGGTCGTGAACCTCGCCTTCAGTCCCGACGGCCGCCAGCTCGTCGCCAGCGCGCGCGAGCTCGAGCTGCGCGAGCCCGGCAGCGCCCGCCTGCTCCACGTCCTGGAAGGATCGGGGCCCGCCTCCCGCATCGCCTTCAGCCCGGACGGCTCGCGCCTGCTGCTGGGCAGCGGCAAGCTCGTCCGCCTGTGGGACGCCGGCGGCTGGCGCGCGGCCAGGCCCTTGCGCGGCCACCAGGCCGACGTGAGGAGTGTCGCCTTCAGCCCCGACGGCCACACCGCCGTGTCGGCAAGCGACGACGGCACGATCCGCCTGTGGGATGCGGACGGCGGCCCGGCGCTGGGCCGGCTGCTGCGCGGCCACGAGGGCACGGTCCAGAGCCTGGCCTTCAGCGCGGACGGCGCCCGCGTCGTCTCCGCCGGCTGGGACAAGACCGTGCGCCAATGGGACGCGCACAGCGGCGCACCGCTGTCGGCGCCGATCGCCGGGCACGCGGAACGGATCTTCGCCGTCGCCTACAGCCCCGACGGCGCGAGCATCGCCTCGGGCGGCTGGGATCAGACCCTGAGACTGTGGGACGCGCACTCCGGCGCGCCCCGCCTGCCGCCGCTGCGCGGGCACGAGGACGCGATCTTCGCCCTCGCCTTCAGCCCCGACGGCAGCCGCATCGCCTCGGGCGGCCGCGACACCACGATCCGGCTGTGGGACGCGCGCTCCGGCGCTCTCGTCGGCAGCCCGCTGCGGCACGAGGACATGGTGCTCGGCCTCGCCTTCAGCCCCGACGGCCAGCGCATCGCCAGCAGCGGCGAGGACGGCAAGCTGTGGCTGTGGGACGTCGCGAGCGGCCAGCCCGTGCGCCCGCCGCGGCAGGCGCACGAGCGCGCCGTGTGGGCCCTCGCCTTCAGCCGCGACGGCAGGCTGATCGTCTCCGGCAGCGACGACGGCACGCTGCGGCTGTGGGACGCGGCGAGCGGCGAACCGCTCGGCGCGGCGCTGCGCGGGCACCGCGACGGCGTCCGCAGCGTCGCCTTCAGCCCCGACGGCGCCCGCCTCGCCTCGAAGAGCATGGACGGCACGCTGCGCCTGTGGGATACCGCGACCGGGCAGCCGATCGGCCCGCCGCTCGACAGCGCTGGCGGCGAGGGCCTCGCCTTCAGCCCGGACGGCAGGCAGCTGGCCGCCGCCCACGGCGATCTCTTCTCCCCGGGCAACAGCGTGTCGATCCTCCCTGCGCCCGCCGCCTGGGCGGATGAGCTCTGCACCAAGCTCACCCGCAACATGAGCCGCCGCGAGTGGCGGGAGTGGGTGTCGGCCGAGCTCGACTACGTGTGCCAGTGCCCGGCCCTGCCCGTCCCGGCCGATGCGCCGGCGGCGGGCGTGGTAGCGGAGAAATGTGCCCCCG
>JANJTU010000305.1 GCA_024710965.1 Thauera sp.
CTGGCGGTGCGCAGCAGCGAGTCGCCGCGCTCGACGCCGGTGCGCATGGCGACGATCTTGGCCGCGATGTGGGCGTTGCCGCTGGCCTGGGCGACGCTGACCAGGCCGTGGGTGATCGGCACGCCGGCGGCAAGCGCGACCCCCAGCGCGCGAGTGAAGCGGGCGAGGGTGGCGCGCAGCAGCACGCTGCCCACCTTGGGGATGCGCAGTCGCGCGCGATCCCAGACCAGGCGGCCCGCCTCGGTTGCGGTCCAGCGGCGGAAGACGAACACGCCCGCGCCGATGGCGGCGAGGATCGCCGGCCAGTTGCGGCTGGCGAAGTCGGAGACGCCGAGGATGATGCGGGTCGGTAGCGGCAGGGGCAGGTTGGTGCTGGCGAAGACCTTGGCGAAGGCGGGGATCACGAGCACGGTGAGCACGCCGATGGCGATGCCGATGGCGACGACGACGAAGGTCGGGTAGCGCATCGCGGTCTTGATGCGGTTGACCACCGCCTTGTCGTTGGCGAGGTACTGATACAGGCTCTGGAACGCGCGCTCGATCTCGCCCGTCATCTCGCCCACGCGCAGCATGCTGACGTAGAGGGTGCCGAAGACGTCGGTGTGGCGGGCGAAGGCGGCGGAGATTTCGCGCCCGCCCTCGAGGTCGCGCGCGATCTCGCGCAGGATGGCGGCGAAGCGCGGGTTGGGGGTGGATTCGGCGAGGCGCGCGAGGCCCTGGATGATCGGCACGCCGGCCTTGGTGATGCTGTACATCTGGCGGCTGAAGAGGATCAGGTCGTCGGCCGTGACCTTGCGCTGGAAGAGCCCGCCGGGCAGCTTCAGGCCGGCCACGCCACCGAGACCACCGCCGCGCTCCTCGACGATCTCGAGCGGGCTCGCGCCGCTGTCGATCAGCTGGGCGGCGGCGGCGGCCTCGGAATCGGCCGACAGCGTGCCGGCACGCAGAGCGCCGGCGGCGTCGCGGGCGCGATAGCGGTAGGTGTTCATCGCTTGCATCCTGGCGCCCGCCCGGCGCCGCCGTGGGCGCGCCGCGGGGGCGAGCACCGCCTGCGCAGGCCGGGGCGCCGGTGTTCAGCAGGCAGAAAGCGGGCAGGCAGAAAGCGGGCAGGCAGGAAGCGGGCGGGGCGCATGGGCGCGTTCACGCTTCGGCGGCGACGATGTCGAGCGGCACGTAGTCGCCCGGGTCGAGCTCACCGCCGATGCGCACCACTTCCTCGAGCGTGGTGAGGCCGCGCGCGGCCAGCTCGAGCGCGTTGTGTGCCAGCGTGCGGTAGCCGGGGCGGCCGAGGGCGAGGCGGTGGAAGGCGCCGGTGTCGCTGCGGCGCAGGGCGTCGGCCAGCGGCTCGTCGATCTCGAGCAGCTCGAACACGCCCATGCGGCCCTTGTAGCCGGTGTTGTTGCACTGCATGCAGCCGGCGCCGCGACGAAAGCCGCCGTCGGGCAGGTCGAGCGCGGGCATCGTGCTGCGCAGCCAGGCGAGCTCGTGCGCGTCGGGCCTGTGCGCCTCGGCGCAGTTGGGGCAGACGCGGCGCACCAGGCGCTGGGCGAGCACGGCCTCGAGCGAGGTGGCCACCAGGTAGCCGGGCGCGCCCATGTCGATCAGGCGGTTGGCGGTGCTGACGGCGTCGTTGGTGTGCAGCGTGGACAGCACGAGGTGGCCGGTCATCGCCGCGCGCAGGCCGATCTCGGCGGTCTCGCGGTCGCGCATCTCGCCCACCAGGATGATGTCCGGGTCCTGGCGGAGCGCGGTGCGGAGCACGCCGGCGAAGTCGAGGTTGATCTTGAAATTGACCTGCACCTGGTTGATGCGCGGCAGGCGGTATTCGACCGGATCCTCGATGGTGATGATCTTCTTGCCCGCCTCGTTGAGCTCGCTCAGCGCCGCGTACAGCGTCGAGGTCTTGCCGCTGCCGGTGGGGCCGGTCACCAGCACCATGCCGTGCGGCTTGCGCGTGGCGCGGCGAAAGCGCCGCAGCATCTCGGCCGGCATGCCGATGCGGTCCAGCCCGAGGATGCCCTGCGACTGGTCGAGGAGGCGCATCACGACCGATTCGCCATGGATCGTCGGCATCGTCGACAGGCGCACGTCGATGCTGCGCTCGCGCACGCGGATGTTGAAGCGGCCGTCCTGCGGCAGGCGCTTCTCCGAGATGTTGAGCCCGCCCATCAGCTTCAGGCGCGACACCAGCGCGGCGGCGATGCGCCGCTCCTTCATCACCTGTTCCTGCAGCACGCCGTCGATGCGCTGGCGGATGCGCAGCACGCTCTCGTCGGGCTCGATGTGGATGTCCGAGGCGCCGACCTGCACCGCGTCCTCGAACAGGGTCTGCAGCAGGCGCACCACCGGCGCGTCGGCGACGTTGGCGCCCAGCGCCAGGCGGGCGAGGTCGATGTCGGTGTCGGCCAGCTCCTCGCCGAGCTCCTCGGCGATCGAGCTGATCTCGTCGGTGCGGCGGAAAACGCTGTCGAAGGTGGCCAGCAGGTCGGCTTCGCGCACCACGGCGACGCGGATCTCCCGCTGCAGCACGCGGGCGATCTCGTCCTGGGCGAAGATGTCGGTCGGGTCGGCCATGCCGACGAGGAAGGCGCCGGCCTTGTCGTCGAGCAGGATGGCGCGAAAGCGCCGCGAGGCGGTCTCGGGCAGGCGGCGCACCAGCTCCGGGCGGAACTGGTACTGGCGCAGGTCGACGTAGGGCAGGCGCAGCTGGCGCGAGAGGAAGTCGAGCAGGGCCTGGTCGTCGATGTAGCCCAGATCCACCAGGGTGCGGCCGAGGCGCACGCCGGTCTTCTGCTGCTCGGCGAGCGCGGCCTCGAGCTGCTGCTGGCTGATCATGCGGTTGTCGACCAGCAGGTCGCCGAGGCGGATGCGCTTGCGGCCGGGGGCGGGAGCTTCGTTCATCTCAAGTCGTCTCCAGTGCCGCCCAGGGCGGCCAGCCGGGTGCGGGCATGGCGGGCGAGGGCCGGCTCGAGCGCGCCCGCGGCCAGCGCCGCGCGCCAGGCGTCGCGGGCGTCCGCGTGGTCGCCGAGCACCTCGAGCGACACCGCGAGCCCGGCCCAGGTGGTGCCGCTGCGGTGGCCGGCGGCGAGCGCCTGGCGGTAGGCCGCGGCGGCGGCGTCGTGGCGGCCGAGGCGCTGGCGCAGCGAAGCCAGCACGGCGAGCTGCTCGCCCGACAGCGCCGCCGGTGGCAGGCCTTCGAGCAACTGCAGGCCGCCGCCGTTGTCGCCACGCTCGGCGAGCAGGCGTGCCAGCAGCACGGCGGCCGTGGCGTCGGGGTGCGCGCGCCGGGCCAACTCGGCGAGCAGCGCTTCGAGTTCTGCGCGACGGCCGTGCTGGATCATCAGCGCGGCAAGCGCCTTGAGCGCGGGGGCGAAGGTGGGATCGATGGCGAGTGCGCGGCGCAGGCCCGCTTCGGCCGCCTCGGCCTGGCCACGGGCCAGCGCGCGCAGGGCCTCGGCATGTTGCGCCTGCGCCGTGGTCGCGCGCACCGGGTGCAGGGCAGGCGGCTGGCCGACGGCCTGCAGCGGGCGCGTTTCGGCCGCGGCGGGTGCGGCCTGCGCTGGCGGTGGGGCTTCGGCCGCAGCGGTGGGGGGCGAGCGGTGGCGGGCGGGCGCGTCGAGCGCGGCAGGTGTGACGGGTGCCTTCGTCGCTGCGGCGGAGTTGGATGCATCGGGCGGGGCGGACGTCGCCAGCGCCGGGGGCGTGTCCGGGGCGGGCGTCGGCGGTGCCGGGCGCGCGACGGGGCTGGGCGGTGGCGCGGCGGGCCGCGCCGGGTTTGCGACCGCCGCCGTGGGGACGTCCGCGGTGGCCGCGGTCGCCGTGTCCAGCATGTTCGGCGGCGCGATGCGGGCGAACTCGCTGCTGATCCAGCCGCTGACGCCGTCGGCGGTGCGGACGCGGTAGTAAGCCTGTGCCTCGCCGAGCAGCGCCAGCGTGGTGCCGGGCTCGAGCACGCGCAGCACCGTGGCATCGAGCTCGGGGGTGCGGCGCAGCTTGACGCGCTTGTCCGGCGCCGTGTGCACGGCCCGCGCGCCGTCCGCCGCGGTGGGCACTGGCCTCGCCGCTGGCGGCACGGCGAAGGCTGCGGGCGGCGGGGTGGGGTCGTGTGCGCCGGGATCCTTTGGCGTGGCGACGGTGGCCGTGACCATGGTCGATGTCGCGGGTGCGGTGGGCTCCGCAGGCGCGGCGGGCATGGCCGCCGTCGCGGCCGCAACCGGCGTCGGCGTCGGCGCCGGGGCCGGGGCCGGGGCCGGGGCGACCGGCGCAGCCTGCGAGCGGGCCTGCCCGGCGCCGCTCAGCAGATAGCCGCCGACGCCTCCCAGGCCGAGCGCCACCGCCATCGGCAGCAGCCAGCGCGGCAGCCGGCGTTGCGTCTGGCGCGGCACCGTCACCGTACCGTCGATCACGGCGCCGGCGCCGGGGTGGGCGCTGCGCTGGTCGATGTCGCGCAGCATGTCGTTGATCAGGCTCATGCGCCCCCCACGGCAAGCAGGACGGGCAGCACGACGGCGGGCAGGGCCAGGCTCAGCCCGCCGAGCGCGGCCGCCAGGCGGGCGAGGCTGAAGCGCGCCACGGGCGTCGCGTCCTCGGTGTCGGCGATGGCGCGCAGCACGTGGCGGGGGGCGATG
>JANJTU010000323.1 GCA_024710965.1 Thauera sp.
GTCATGCCCTCGAACACGCGGTCGGCGTAGCTGGCGAGCAGCACGCGGTCCTTGAAGGTGCCCGGCTCGCCCTCGTCGGCGTTGCACACCACCACCTTCTCGGCGCCGGGCGCATCGCGGCAGGCCATCCACTTCACCGCCGTGGTGAAGCCCGCGCCGCCCCGTCCGCGCAGGCCCGAGGCGCGCATCTCCTCCATCCAGCCGTCGCGCCCCCGCGCCAGCGCCGCCTGCAAGGCGGCCCCGGGCGAGAGGGCCGTGCCCAGCAGCACGTCACGCCGCCGAATGTTGTCCTCGACGTGGAAGAACCCGGCCGGCCAGTCGGACAGCGGCATCTGCTGGCGCACCAGCTCGGCGATGGCGTTGACCCGCTGGTGATCGACCCGCGTGACCGCGCGGCCATTGACGAGCAGCGCTGGCCCCTGATCGCACATGCCGGTACAGGACGTGGTGGCGACGCTCACCAGCCCGTCCTGCGCGAGCTTGCCCGGCTCCAGCCACAGCTTGCGGCACAGCGCGTCCATGAGGGCGGGCGCCCCCAGCATGCGGTCGGTGATGTTGTCGGAGAAGAGGATGCGGTAGCGCCCGGCCGGCCGGGTATGGAGAAAGCTGTAGAAGCCGGCCACCCCGTCCACGCGTGCGCGCGGCAGGCCCAGTTCGGCGGCGACCCGGGTCAGGCAGGGGGGCGGCAGCCAGCCCAGGGCATCCTGGATCTCGATCAGCACCTGCAGCAGGCGCTCGGGCGCTCCGCCATGGCGCGCCACCACTTCGGCCGCCACCTGTTCGTCGTCAAGCATGTCGCGACTCCCGCCAAGACCGTGTCCGATTGTAGGCACCGCGGCGCGTGTCGGGACAGACCTCCTGACGAATGGCGCTGCAGCGATCAATGCCCGCCTACGGTAGCCGCGCGCGGCACGCCAGGCAATATGCAGCGCTCATTATGGGCACATGACCCCCGGCACGCAGCCGAGGTGCACACGGCGGGACGATCCAGATAGGCCGCTTCAACGCATGCCCACCATCCTCGCGCCCACGCTCTACGCGGACTGGCTAAAGCCTGCCGAGCACGATTCCGAACGCTTGCTCGCGCTCTCCTGCATGCCAACCCCGGGTTTGCGCTTGTGCGTTACCCGGTGGGCCTTGGTGCGGAAAGCTGCGGACAACGATATTCCGCCGCGACGCACGCGCGCTTGCCACGAACTGCCGCGCTTACGGCTCGTCGCCATGATTCAGCGCCTTCCTGAGCTTCTCGAGCCACGCATGCGCGTCCTCCGCGCTCGCAAAGGTGCGAGGCGCCCGAAGCGGGGCAAGGGTTCTCCTGAAAGCCGCCAGAACCCGCGAAATGCGTGGCTTTGCGGGTCGCCGCGGGTTATGGCGAAAACATGCGGTGGTGCCCGGGACGGGACTCGAACCCGTAAGGCTTGCGCCGGCGGATTTTAAGTCCGCTATGGTTACCAATTTCATCACCCGGGCTGGCGTGCTCAGCGCTGCTGCTCGGGCAGCACGATGTTGACTTCGAGCACTTCGTAGTTGTCCTGCTTCTCGAGCTGGACCTTGATGTCGTCCGGGTTCACCGCGACGTACTTCGAGATGACCTCGATCAGTTCGCGCTGCAGCGCGGGCAGGAAGTCGGCGGTGGGGCTGCCGCCGGCGCGTTCGTGGGCGATCAGCAGCGACAGGCGGTTCTTGGCGATCTCCGCCGTCTTCTTCTTCTCGCCGAACAGGCGGGACAGGAAGGACATATCACTTGCCTCCGAACAGGCGCTTGATGAGGCCCGGTTTCTCGTAGCTGACGAAGCGCAGCGGCCGGTCCTCGCCGAGGAAGCGCGCGACGACGTCGCCATAGGCATCGGCGACGTCGGTGCCCTTCAGGTGGATCGCCGGCGTGCCCTGGTTGGAGGCGTGGAGCACGGATTCGGATTCGGGGATGACGCCGATCAGCGGCACGCGCAGCAGCTCCTGCACGTCCTTGTACGACAGCATCTCGCCGTCCTCGACGCGCTTGGGCGAGTAGCGCGTGACGAGCAGGTGCTCCTTGACCGGTTCGCCGCCTTCGCGCGCGCGCTTCGACTTGCTCTGCAGGATGCCCAGGATGCGGTCCGAGTCGCGCACCGAGGACACTTCCGGGTTGGTGGTGACGATCGCCTCGTCGGCGAAGGTCAGCGCCATCACCGCGCCGCGCTCGATGCCGGCGGGCGAGTCGCACACGACGTAGTCGAAGGCCATGTGCTCGAGTTCGGCGAGCACCTTCTCGACGCCTTCCTCGGTCAGGGCGTCCTTGTCGCGCGTCTGCGAGGCGGGGAGGATGAACAGGTTCTCGCAGTGCTTGTCCTTGATCAGCGCCTGGTTCAGGCGCGCCTCGCCGTTGACGACGTTGACCAGGTCATACACCACGCGGCGCTCGCAGCCCATGATCAGGTCGAGGTTGCGCAGGCCGACGTCGAAGTCGATCACCGCGGTCTTGTAGCCGCGCAGGGCCAGCCCCGAGGCGAATGCCGCGCTGGTGGTGGTTTTGCCTACGCCGCCCTTGCCGGACGTTACGACGATGACTTTCACGGTTTCCCCTTGTTCGCGATATGTGGCGGGCTCAGTCGAGCTTCAGTGCTTCGATGTTCAGTGTCTGTTCGGCGCCGCTCAGGCGCACCAGCGCCGCGCGGCCGGCGACCGCTTCCGGGATGCCGCGCTCGAAGGTGCGGTAGGTGCCGGCGATGGAGACCAGCTCCGGACCGAAATTGCTGGTGAGGATGCGCGCGCTCAGGTCGCCCTGGGCACCGGCGATCGCGCGTCCGCGCAACGGGCCGTAGCAATGGATGCTGCCGTCGGCGATGACCTCCGCCCCCGGGCTGACGCCGCCGAGCAGCACCAGGTCGGCGCCGCGCGCATAGACCTGCTGGCCGGAACGCAGCGGACGGTCGACGAACATGGTCGCCGCCTGCGGCGGGGCGATGACGCTCGGTGTCGGCGCGGGGGCGGCTGGGGCGGGAGCGGGAGCGGCGGGGGCCGGTGGAGGCGGTGCGGCGGGTGCTTCCGCCGCCGGGCGGTCGCGCAGGATGGCACCGTCGAGCACTGCGAGGCCGGCTTGGCGCGCGGCGGCGGCGTGCTCTTCGGCGAGCTTGCACACCCCGATCGGCTGCAGGCGGTAGCGGCGCAGCAGGGAGTTGAGGCCTGGCCAGTCGATGCGCGCGGGCAGTTGCCGGATGCCGGAAAAGTCGAGGATCAGCGCCTCGCCGTTGAAGAAGTCGGGCATGCCGCCGAGCATCTTGTGCAGGGCGTCGGCCAGCGCGGCGGGTTCCGCCGCCTGCAGCATGGCGACGGTCGCGCCCAGTGTCGTGTTGCGGAACTCGATCGGGCGGGCGGGCGCGGAGGCGGACATGGACGGAACGGTCTTCAAAATCAAGGGAGTGTACTGACGCAGCGGTATTCGGGCAAGCTGCGCCGCATTCCAGGTCAATGCAGGGTAGGCGGCTTGAAGAGCGCCTCCACGTCGGCCGCGTCGAAGCGGTAGGTATGGTTGGAAAGGTCGTCGTGCACGATGATCTCGCCGTGCTCGGCGAGGATGGCGCGCACTTCGTCCTCGCCCAGGCCGCGCAGCATTGCCGCGACCTTCTGCGGGTCGGCGGGCCAGTCGTGGGTGACGGCGCGCGCCTCGAACAGGCGCACGTTCTCCTCGGCGAACAGGCGGCGCAGAAGCTCTTCCGGGCGCAGGCCGAGCAACTCGTCGGCGCGCACCGTCTGCGCCAGCTGGTGGATGCGCGACCAGCCGTCGATGTCCTTCAGGTCGGCGCCGGGCATCTTCTGCACGAAGAGTGCCGCCGCGCCTTCGGCATCGCTCGCGAGCCACAGGCCCGCGGGTTGCTGCTCGGACTGCTCCAGGTAGTGCTCGAAGCACTCGGCGATGCTCGCACCTTCGAGCGGCACGAGGCTCTGATAGGGCTGGTCGAGGCCTGCGATATCGAGCGACAACTGCAGGCGGCCGTCGCCGATGAGCTCGCCGAGACTGTCGCCGAGCTCGTCAGCGGCGGGCGCGCCTTCGGCCTTGGCATAGCCGCGCAGGTTCAGGGTTTCGGCGCAATCGACGACGAGCAGGCTGACCGGGCCGTGGCCGGTGATCTGGAAGGTCAGCCGCCCGGGCTGCTTCAGGTTGCCGGCGATCACGGCCGACACCGCGCTCATCTGGCCGAGCAGGTGCGCGACCGGCGGCGCATAGCTGCGCCCGGTCTGCATCGCCTGCCAGACGCCGGTCAGGCGCACGACGGCGCCGCGGATGTCGAGGTCTTCCAGCAGGAAGCGCTGGACGTAGCTTTCGGGGAGTTCGTTCATTGCGCTGCTTCCGCGCCCAGACTGCGGGCGTATTGGTCGGCGTCGAAGCCGACGAGGAGCGGGCCGGTGGCGAGTTCGATCACCGGACGGCGGATCAGGCTGGGCTGCGCCTGCATGAGTGCGATCGCGCCGGCTTCGTCGGCGATCGCCTGCTGTTCGGGGGCGAGCTTGCGCCAGGTCGTGCCGCGCTTGTTGACGAGCGCCTCCCAGCCGAGCGCGGCGCACCAGCGCCGCAGCGTGGCGGCGTCGATGCCGGATTTCTTGTAGTCGTGGAAGCGGTAGGCGACACCGTTCGTCTCGAGCCAGGCGAAGGCCTTCTTCATCGTGTCGCAATTCCTGATGCCGTGAACGACGGGCTCCATGTCGTGCGTCGCTGTGCTCACTTGCCGCCTCGCGCGCGGGCAAAGGCGTCGGCGAGCGCGCCGCCGCCGGCGGGGCGACGCTCGCTCTGCGCGCCGGCGCCGCGGGGCGGGCGCTGCGCCTCGCGTGGCGCGTTGGCGCGCGCCCGGCCCTCCGGCTCACGCGCGCCGCGATTGCCCTGGCCCGGCTCCGGCCGGCGCGGCGCGGCCTCGTCGCCGAGGCGCATCGTCAGCGCGATGCGGTGGCGCGGGATGTCCACCTCCAGCACCTTGACCTTCACCACCTGGCCGGCCTTGACCACGCTGTGCGGATCCTTGACGAAGGTGTTCGACAGCGCCGAGATGTGCACCAGGCCGTCCTGGTGCACGCCGATGTCGACGAAGGCGCAGAAGTTGGTGACGTTGTTGACCACGCCTTCGAGCAGCATGCCCGGCTGCAGGTCCTTCAGCGTCTCGACGCCGTCACGGAAGCTGGCGGTGCGGAACTCGGGGCGCGGGTCGCGGCCGGGCTTTTCCAGCTCGGCGAGGATGTCCTGCACGGTGGGCAGGCCGAAGCGCTCGTCGGTGAACTCGGTGGGCTTGAGCGACTTCAGGAAGCTGCCGTTGCCCATCAGCTCGCGCACGCTCTTCTGCACCCGGGCGAGGATGCGCTCGACCACCGGGTAGGCCTCCGGATGTACCGAGGACGCATCGAGCGGGTTGTCGCCGCTGGGGATGCGGAGGAAGCCGGCGGCCTGCTCGAAGGTCTTCGGCCCCAGGCGCGGCACGCCCTTGAGCGCGTCGCGGCTGCGGAAGGGGCCGTTGGCGTCGCGGTAATCGACGATGTTGGCGGCGAGCGTCGAACTGAGGCCGGAGATGCGCGCCAGCAGCGGCGCGGAGGCGGTGTTCACATCGACGCCGACCGCATTCACGCAGTCCTCGACCACCGCGTCCAGGCTCTTCGCCAGCCGGCCCTGGTTGACGTCGTGCTGGTACTGGCCGACGCCGATCGACTTGGGGTCGATCTTGACCAGTTCGGCGAGCGGGTCCTGCAGGCGGCGGGCGATCGACACTGCGCCGCGCAGGCTGACATCGACGCCGGGAAACTCGCGCGCGGCGAGTTCCGAGGCCGAATACACCGAGGCGCCGGCTTCCGACACCATGACCTTGGTCAGGCGCAGCTCGGGCTCGCGCTTGAGTAGCTCGGCGACGAGCGCGTCGGTCTCGCGTGAGGCGGTGCCGTTGCCGATCGCGATCAGCTCGACGGCGTGCTTCTTCGCCAGCGCGGCGATGGTAGCGATTGCCGATTCGCGGTCGCGGCGCGGCTCGAAGGGGTACACCGTGGCGGTGTCGACGAGCTTGCCGGTGGCATCGACCACGGCGACCTTGACCCCGGTGCGGATACCGGGGTCGAGCCCGATCGTGGC
>JANJTU010000002.1 GCA_024710965.1 Thauera sp.
CGCTCGTCGCCTGGCGCGCCGGCCCGCCGCCGGCCTGGCCCACCGACGCCGAGCTTGCCAGCCGCGCCCTCGGCGGGCGCGTGCGCGCCCTGCCGCGGCGCAAGCGCGCGCTGCTGAAGGTGGCGGTGAAGGCGATGGACCTGCGTTTCGTGCAGGTGCCGATCCTGTGCGGCCATTACCGCGGCGACCCGATCGCCGGCGCCGAGGGCGTCATCGACCGCTGGCTGGTGGGCGGCGCGCTCAGCCACCGCCAGCGCCTCGGCATCCACTCCGGCGAGCTCGGCAACGCCACCGTGGTGCTGATGCCGCGCACGGCCGAAGAGCGCCTGCGTCAGACCGGGCGCGGCGCGGTGGTCGTCGGCCTGGGCGAGATGGGCCGCCTCGGCGCCGATGGCGTCACCGAGGCGGTGCGCGCCGGCGCGCTGCGCTACCTGCTGCACGCCGCCGACCGCTACGCCGAGGAGGAGGTCGCCGCGAGTGGCGGTGAGGTGGGCGGCGAGGCGGGCGGTGAGGTGGGCAGTGAGGTGGGCAGTGAGGCGGGCCCCGTGCCGCTGCGCCTGGCGAGCCTGCTGATCGGCACCAATTCCGCCGCTCAGCTCGCCGTCCCCGACGCGGCGCGGGCGGTGGTGCTGGGCGTGCTGCTCGCCAACCGCGACTACGCCCAGGGCGCCGCCGGCCGTGACGGGCCGCGCGGGCGCATCGCCGAGCTCGAGCTGATCGAGCTCTACCGCGACAGCGCGATCTCCGCCGCGCACGCGGTGTGCGAGCTCGAGCGCACGCTGGCGGCCGAGCTGACGCGGCTCGATGCGCGCCTCGAGCTCGCCACCGAGCTGCAGTACGGCGAAGGCGTGCGCCAGCGCCTGAGCGTGACGCCCGCGGCCGACTACTGGCCGCGGCTGGCGGTCGGCGACGCCGACCGCGACGACGCCGGCTGCGGCCCCGAGTGCTACCTGCCGCGCCTGCGCAGCCCGCTGCCGCCGGAGACCTTGCGCCAGCTGCTGATCCTGTACGGCGGTGGCGACCGGCTCGCGGGCGGGCAGCTGCCGCTGCCGGCCGGCCTCGACACCGCGCCCGTCGTCCGCCATGCCGAGCGCCTGCGCTTCACCTACATGGGCGAAAAGGCGCGCGCCGAGGCGGTCGTGCAGCAGCGCCAGCCCGGTCTCGTCGAGAAACTCGCCGACGAGGCGCTGCGCGGCCCGGCGGCGACGCGCTACGCCAGCGGCGAGGGCAACTTCGGCAACACCCTGTTCCAGCTCCTCGTGCCGCTCGAGTTCAAGGCCGCGGCGCGCAAGGCGAGCAACCTGATCCTGGTGGTCGACGAGAGCACCGCCAACCTGCCCTGGGAGCTGCTCGAGGCCGACGGCGAGCCGCTCGTGCGCCGCACCCGGCTCGTGCGCCAGTTCATGAGCACGCGCTTTCGCCGCGAGGTGCTGCGCACCGATGCGATGAGCGCCTGCGTGATCGCCAACCCGAGCACCGAGGGCTACCACGCCCAGTTCGGCGGCCCGGGCTGGAAGCCGCGCACGGGCGCCGACGGCGCGCCGCTGCCCGACCGCCTGCCCAGCCTGGACGGCGCCGCGCGCGAGGGCGCGGCGGTGGCGCGCGTGCTCGAGGGCGCCGGCTACGCGATCGGCCTGGCGCCGCCGGACGCGATGGCGGGCGACGTCTTCGCCCGCCTCTTCGCCCGCCCCTGCCGCGTCCTCGTCGTCGCCGCGCACGGCATCCATGGCAAGCGCGGCGCCGACGGCCTCTACCGCAGCGGCGTCGTGCTCTCGGACGGCCTCGTGCTGTCGGCGGCGGAGATCGCGCTGATGGAGACCGTGCCCGACCTCGTCTTCCTGAGCTGCTGCCACCTCGGCAAGGCCGGCGCCAACGAGGGCGGCAACCGCCTCGCCGCCAGCCTCGCGCGCGAGCTGATCGACATGGGCGTGCGCTGCGTCGTCGCCGCCGGCTGGGAAGTGCGCGACGACGCGGCGCTGACCTTCGCCGAGACCTTCTTCACCCAGCTCGCGGCGGCCGGCGCGCGCTTCGGCGACGCGCTCTTCGCCGCCCGCCGCGCCGTGCTCGACGCCCATCCGGACTGCAACACCTGGGGCGCCTACCAAGCCTACGGCGACCCCGCCTTCCAGCTCCGCCTCAACCCCGGCCCGGCGCGCGACGACAGCCCGCTGCGCGCGCCGGACGAGCTGCTCGACTGGCTCGAACAGCTGCGCCTCGACGCCCGCCTGCCCGGCGCCGGCAAGGCCGAGCGCGACTTCCGCGCGCTGGACAAGCGCGTCCGCCGCCGCCTCGGCCGGCTGCCGCCGGCGTGGGCGGACCGCGCCGAGGTGCAGCAGGCGCTCGGCCGGCTCTACGCCGAGTACGGCAGCGCCGGCTTCGACGCCGCACGCGCCGCGCTGCTGCGCGCGATCGCGGAGGATTCGTCGCAGGGCATGGTGCCGATCTCGGCGATCGAGCAGCTGGTGAACATGGAGGCGCGCCAGGCCGAGGCGCTGAGTGCGGTGGCCGGCTGCTGGCAGAGCGCGCGCGACCTGGTCGACGATGCCGTGGCGCGCGCCAGCGCGCTGCTGATGCTCGCCGGCCCGCATCCGGCGCAGGCCGCGGAGGGCGCCACCGCCGCGGCGCGGCCCAACCCCGAGCGCCAGGCGATCCTCGGCAGTGCGCTGAAGCGCAAGGCGATCGTGCTGCTGCGCGCGAGCCGGCCGGAATGGAAGGCGGTGCGCGTCGTGCTGCAGCAGGCGCGCGACGCCTACGCGCAGGGCGAGGGCGACGCCGGCGCGGCGGACTGGAACCCCTACGCGCGCATCAACCGCGTCCAGCTCGACGCCCTGCTCGGCGCGGTGCCGGCCACCGGCGCCGATGTCGCCTACTGCCGCGCCGCGGCGCGCGCCCGCTTCCAGCGCCGCTACGACTTCTTCGACGCGGTGATGGCGGCGGATGCCGCCGTGGCCGGCTGGCTCGGCGACGGCAGCCTGCCCGAGGGCGAGGCGGCGGCCGCGCCCGACGCGGTCGCCGCCTCGCTCGGCCGCCACTACCTCGACGCGCTGCGCATGGTGGCGGGCTCGCCGCGCCAGCTCGACTCGGTCGTGCGCCAGCTCGAGCTGCTCGCCGCCTTCCTGCGCCTGCGCGACGAGGCGGGCGACGCCGAACGGGCCGCGGTGCTGGCGCAGGTGGCGACGCGGCTGAGGTGACTCGCCGTGGCGCCTCAGTGCACCGGGCTCGGCCGGTCGGCCGGCTGCGGGCGGTAGGCCTCGAGCGGGGTCGGCCGTCCGAGCAGGTAGCCCTGCAGCATGTCGCAGCCGCAGCTCAGCAGGTAGTCGCGCTGGGCCGAGGTTTCCACGCCTTCGGCGATCACGGTCAGGCCGAGGTCGTGGCACATGGCGACGATCGCACGCACGATGGCGGCGCCCTGCACGTCGTGGGCGACGTCGCGGACGAAGGAGCGGTCGATCTTGACCTCGTCGATCGGCAGGCGCTTCAGGCACGCGAGCGAGGAATAGCCGGTGCCGAAATCGTCGAGCGAGATCGACACGCCCATCGCCTTCAGCCGCAGCATGCGCTCGGCCGCCGCCTCGACGTTGCCGATCAGCGCGCTCTCGGTGAGCTCGAGGCGCAGGCGCCGGCTGTCGGCGCCGCTGGCGCCGAGCGCGGCCGCGACCGAGTCGATGAAGTCGGGCTGGTGGAACTGCAGCGCGCTGACGTTGATCGACAGGCATTCGACGGGCAGCATGTGGCGCCCGCTGGCGAGGATGGCGCAGGCGCGGCCGAGCACCCACTGCCCGATCGGCACGATCAGGCCGGATTCCTCGGCCGGCGCGATGAACTCGTCGGGCATCACCAGGCCGCGCTCCGGGTGCTGCCAGCGCAACAGGCCCTCGGCGCCGATGCGCTGGCCGCGGATGTCGAACTGCGGCTGCAGGTGCAGCTCGAACTGGCCGTGCTCGAGCGCGCGGCGCAGGCCGGCAAGGACTTGCGCGCGCTGATCGACCGCGTGCTGCATCGCCGGGCTGAAGAAGCGGATGCAGTTGCGGCCGTGCGCCTTGGCCTCGTAGAGCGCCATGTCCGCCTGCTTGAGCAGGGTCTGCACGTCGGAGTCGTGGCCGCGGAACAGGCTGATGCCGATGCTCGGCGACAACGTGTAGTCGCCGCCCGCGAGCGCGAAGGGCTGGGTCAGCGCGCGGCGGACCTTCTCCGCCACCTGTTCCGCGCGGCGGGCGGCGATGACGGCCGACGGATGGAGGTTCTCGAGCAGGACCACGAACTCGTCGCCGCCGAGGCGCGAGACGGTGTCCTCGCCGCGCACCGTGGCGCGCAGGCGGGCGGCGACCTGCACCAGGAGGTCGTCGCCGGCATCGTGGCCGCGCGTGTCGTTGAGCATCTTGAAGTGGTCGAGGTCGAGGTAGAGCAGCGCGCCGTAGGCCTGCTGCCGCTGCCCGGCCGCCAGCGCCTGGCCCAGGCGGTCGAGCAGCAGGCGGCGATTGGGCAGGCTGGTGAGCGGATCGTAGAAGGCGAGGCTGCGGATCCGGTTCTCCGCTTCCTTGCGCTCGGAAATGTCGGCGAAGGCGCCCACATAGTGCGTGGTCTGCCCGGCGGTGTCCCGCACCGCCGAGATCCGCAGCCAGGCGGGGTACAGCTCGCCGCTCTTGCGCCGGTTCCACAGCTCGCCCTGCCAGTAGCCGTCGTCGAGCAGGGTCCGCCACAGCGCGCGATAGAAGTCGGTGTCGTGCCGGCCGGACCTGAGCACGGCCGGCGTGCGCCCGACCACCTCCTCGGCGGCGTAGCCGGTCAGCTCGCTGAAGGCGTGATTGACGCGCAGGATCGTGCCCTTGCCGTCGGTGATCATCGTGCCTTCCTGCGACTCGAAGGTGGTCGCCGCGATCCGCTGCGACTCGGCCGCGGCGCGCTCGGCGGTCACGTCGCGCACGACGAGCACCAGCCCGTCCGGACCGTCGGCGTCGCCCTTCATCGGGCTGAGGGTGGCGCTGAACTCCCGGCTCATGGCGCCGGCTTCGCTGCGGAAGTCGAGCTCCTGCGGCACGCCGTCGCGCATCATCTGCGCCCGCGCGCGTTCCAGGCGGCTCATCGCCTCGGCGGGGAAGAGCGCGGCGAGCGTGCCGTGCTGCGGCCCGCTCGCCGCGCCGGCGGCCAGGCCGCTGCCGGCCGGCAGGTGCGCCATCAGCTGCCGGCCCTGCGCGTCGAGCACGAACACCGCCTCGGTGAGGGATTCGAACAGCGCCCGGAAGCGCCGTTCCGAGGCCGCCAGCGCCTGCTGCGAGCGGGCCTGGCGGACCTGCGCACGGCGGATCGCCAGCACCAGCGCCAGCAGCACGAGGCTCAGCGCGCCGAGCCCGAGCCACTCCCAGCGCTGCTTCTGGCGCAGCGGCCCGAGCACTTCGGCGGCGGCAAGACCGACGACGAGCACCACACCGATGCGCGATTCGCGGTGGAAGCCGTAGATGCGCTCGGTGCGATCGACCTGCGCCTGGCGGCGGAAGGTGCCGCTGAGCGGCGCATCCGGGGCCAGATAGGGCGTGGCGGTGAGGACCTGGCCGATGCTGCCTTCGAGTTCGGGGCCGCGGCTGAGGATCTCGCCGCTGCCGCGGACCATCACGATCGCCGCCCCCGGGCCGAGCTCGACGCTGCGGTAGAAGCTGGCGAAGAACTCGGGGTCGACGGAGACGACGAGCACGCCGCGGAAGCGGTGATCGGCGTCGATGACCGGGCGCACGATCTGGATCGACCATTTGCCGGAAACGCGGCCCTTCAGCGGCCGGCTGACGAAGAGGCGGTCCTCGCCGCGCAGCGCCTGCTCGCGCGGCACGCGGAAATGCTCGCGGTCGGACAGGTCGATGCGTTCCCCGCTCGCCGACAGGTTGCTGAAATCGAGCCGTCCGTCGGCGCCGATCACTGCCACCTGGAAGGCGATGTCGCCCATCAGCGCCTGGTTGCGCGTGACCGCGTCGGCAAAGCGCCGGGGGTCGGCGAGCCAGGCGCGGCGCAGGTCGTGGAGGACGAAATCGACGCGCTGGAAGGAGGCGAGCGAGTGTTCGGCGAAGGCCCGCGCGAGGTTGCGGGCGTCGCCTTCGGCGCTGCGCAGCGCGCGCGCCTCGGCATCGCGGTGGAGGGCGTGGAGCGAGATCGCCATGGCCAGCACGACCACCGCGAACAGCGTCCAGAGGAGGAAGGTGTTGCGGTCCGACGCGACGCGACGCGGCATGCTGTAGGCCTGAGAAAATGCCATAAGTCTAGGCTTGGCCTGATCGAAGATTATTGATCTGGATCAGTGCCCGTCAGCTTCGTAGACGACTTCTAAAAAATTGCCGCCCGGAGGCGGCCGGGTCCGGATTCAGGTCGCTGCCGGAATGGGCAGGCCGCCTGCGGCCTGACGTGCGCGTGCGGCGGCGGCGCTGGCGAGTTCGGCGCCGCTCCGGGCGAGGCGGGTTTCGAGCCCACGCGCGAGCCCGTCCGGCGCGACCACCGCGGGGCCGTCTGCGCCGTCCCAGGTGGCGGCATAGGCGGCGTGCTTGCCGACATGCGGCGAAGGGCGGGCGAGGCCGAGCACCGGGCGGGCGAAGGCGGCGGCGACGATGCGCCCGTGCAGGCTGGAGCCGCAGTAGGCGGCCGCGTGCGCGAGCAGGGCGCAGATGTCCCACAGCACGGCGGAGTCGAACAGCACGGCCGCGCTGCCGCCGGGCAGGAAGCCGAGCAGGCGGCGGTACACCGCGGCATCGTCGTGCCAGGGCGCGAGGCCGGCGCGGAACAGCACGAGGCCGAGGCCGGTCGCCGCCTGCGCGGCGGCGAGCTGGGCGGCGAGCAGGCGCAGCGTGGCGTCGTCGCCGAAGTCGGCGCTGAACTGCACGGCGAGGTAGCCGGCGGCAAAGCGCGCACGCAGCGCGGCGACCTCGCCCGCGGCGGCCGCATGCGCGATCTCGGCGCCGCACAGCAGCGCGACGAGCTCGGCGGGGTCGGGCGCCAGCCCGGCGCGAATGCCGGCGCGTGCGAGGTGCGCGTGGGTGACCGCGTCGCGCACCACGACCGCGTCCGCCGCGCGCAGGTTGGCGAGGGCTTCGGTGCGCAGCGCCGCGGGCACGCGGTCGAGGTCGACACCGCCGGCGCCGTGGTAGACGAAGCGCCGCGGGCGGCGGAACAGGCGACGCGGCACCTGGTAGGCGACGCGCTGCTGCAGGCCGAGCAGCGCCTGCGCCCAGCGCTCGCCTGCAGCCGGGTCGCGGTCGTGGGCGGCGATCGCCGCCTGCGCCTGCGCCGCGGGGAGCAGCATCACCGCCGCCTCGTACAGCGAGCAGGTCAGGATCTCGCCGCCGACGTGCAGCACGTCGGCCGGCGTGTCGGCGAAGGCGTGCGCGAGCGCGCCGATCGCGCGCACCGGCCGCCCGCCCCAGGCCGACAGGTCGCGCTCGGCCAGGCCGGCGACGATCAGCGGGCGCGGCGCGGCCCGGCGCGCGGCCACTTCGGCGAGCAGCAGGTCGCCGAAGTTGTGGCGGTCGCAGGCGCCGAACAGGATCAGCGGGGTGCTCACGCGGTGTTCACGCGGTGTTCATCGACCGCGTGCGGACCGGCGCACGGGTGGCACAATGGATGCCCTGCACGCGGCGGTGGGATCTTTTCCCGCCGGCGCCGCTCTCAACGAGTCCATCTTCAGCGGTTCGCGGCGCGCTGCCGCGGCAAGGAACAGCATGCGTATCGACGAAAAAGGGATGAAGTTCTTCCAGCAGTTTGCCCGGCAGTTTGCCAACGATGGCGGCCAGCCGCCCAGCCTGCTGCAGAAGATCGTCGCCGTCCTCGCCACCGTGGCGCTGTTCGCGGTGGCGCTGATGTTCTCCGTCGTGCTGTTCGCCGTGGTCGTCACCGTCGGCGGCGCGGCCTGGGGCTACCTGTGGTGGAAGACGCGCGCGCTGCGCCGGCAGATGCGCGAGCGCCCGCCGGGCAGCGGCGGGGGCGGGCTGGTGATCGAGGGCGAGGTCATTCGCGAGGTGAGCCGCGAGCTTGACGAGGGCGACGCGGGCGACACGGGCCGGCGCTGAGGCCGCCGCTCGTGCCGCGGCGGCCGCGGCCGACGGCGCGGCGGGCGTCCGGCGCCGCCGCGCGGCATATAGGTGCAAACTTCCTACGAAGTGCCTATAGCTCCCGATGGCTACATCCAGGCT
>JANJTU010000045.1 GCA_024710965.1 Thauera sp.
AAACACCCTGCTGCATCATCGGACTGTGCTTGCTCAGTCCGTCGACTGCCGTTTCTTCTCTATTCAGGGATTTGTTCATCAGGTCGTGAAGATACCTTGACATTTGCGTATGCCACATGCCGAGCTCGGGTGGTGGCGAGGTCCGACGACACCCGTCTGCACTGGCGGTCCAGCGTAGCTTTCCGGGAAAGGCATTTGCCTCCGCTGGCGCGAGTCGCGCTCGCGAGGCGTCAACAAACCGCCTGCCGAGCTGCGACGCGGTGGTCTTGGCAAGCGTGATCGGGGCAGCATCTTACCAGCCCGGACTGAGCCGGGCGCAGGCCATCAGGGCATCAAGCGCACCAGAACGCCGGTCGTCGACCGAGTCAAGGTCGGTGCCCGCATGCTGACCAGACTGCTGCAAGTGAGCGGCGGCCATGCACCACAACTGCCGCCCGTCAGTCCTCGAAAAGGTCAGAATGCGTACCCGCACGCACGAAGATGATGACGTCGCCGTTGAGCCGGTAGATCAGCAGAAAGTCGCCGCCGATGTGACATTCCCGGTGATCGGCCCAGTTTCCCTTCAGCGGATGATCGAGCCACTCGGGGCCTGGAGGCGAATCATTGGCGATGAGCAGCAGCATTGCCCCTTTCAGACGCTTGAGCTCAGGCTGTCTTTCAACGAAGAAACACTCCGGCAAGATTGCCGGTGCAATGTGCTCGATGTCCTCCGCTGACACGCCGCAGGCGAAGAAGCTCTCTCTCCACCGCTGGATGACCGCAACGATGTTGTCGATCTCCCGGCGAGCCTCTTCTGCGGAGAGACCGAACCGTCCCGTCTGGGACAGCAGGTTTTGACATCCTCCCCCGCCTGAAGGCGGGGGAGGATGTCAACGATCCTGTCGGCCGCGCCGATCATCGCTGCCGTGCAGCATCCTTGTGCGGCTGCGCACCGAGCGCGGCGCCCGCCGAGACCACCACGATCCCGATCCCGACGGTCAGGCTGATCGACTCGCCGAGCAGGAAGTAAGCCCCGATCGCCGAGACCGCGGGCACCAGCGCGAGCATCATCGACGCCTGACAGGCACCGATTTTCTGGTTGGCGTAGCTGTACATGCCGGCGGCGAGGAGGGCGGCGACCACGCCCTGGTAGCCGCCCTGCAGCAGGAGGTCGCTCCACGCGGCCTGCTGGATCGTCTTCGGCAACCATGCAAGATAGATCGGCAGGTAGGCGATGGCGGAGAAACTGGCGATGCCGAGAATCGCCCGCTGCGGCTTGATCTGCCAGCGCCGCATCAGCAGGCCGAACACGGCCCAGGCCCAGGCGGCAGCGAGGAAGAGCGCATCGCCGATCCATTCCGTGCCGGCGCGCGGTGCGAGCAGGCTCTCGGAGCCGATCAGCATCAGACCCGTGGTGGAGAGCAGCAGCGCGATCAGCACCTGGCGCGGGATGTGCAAACCGGTGCCGATCGCGAGCATGATCACGGTCCAGAACGGAATGCCGCCATTGACGAACACCCCCGCATGCGCGCTCGGCGCGAACTTGAAGCCCGAATAGACCAGTAGCCCGTAGCCCAGGCCACCGAACAGCGACAGCACGATGTGGCGCGGCCATTCATGCGGGCGCACCAGCCAGACGAAGAGCGGCAGGGCGATGAGACCCGAGACCGCGTAGCGCAGGGCGGCCAGATCGAAGGGCGTGAATGCGCCGGTGCTGCCGAAACGCGAGACGATGTTGAAACCCGACCAGCACAGCACGACGACGGCGCCCGCAAGAGTGCCCTTGTGCACGTCGGAGAGGGCGACCCGCGAGTGGGGGTGAGCTGCTTCTGCTTTCATGGTCGCCTTGTTGTTTGCGGCACAGAAAAGACCATCACATACCGGACCGTGAAGCCCGGCATGCCTGGGGCAGGAGGGCTGTTTGCTGCCCGGGGCCGCCCTGCCGCGGATGACCGAGGCATCCGTGGCCCTCATCCTACTGGTAACTCACCGAATAGTCGCCAAAGGCCTGCAGCGCCTGTTCCGCGTCCTGATCGGCGCGCAGCGCGAAGGCGTCGAAGCCGCAGCGATGCAGGAAGTAGAGTTGATCGCGCAGCACGTCGCCGATCGCGCGCAGCTCGCCGCGGTAGCCGTGGCGCTCGCGCAGCAGGCGGGCGATCGAATAGCCGCGGCCGTCGGTGAACACGGGGAAGTTCACCGCGATCAGCGCCAGGCGAGGAAGGTCGGGCAGCAGCGCGTCGAAATCGTCGTCGGGCTGCAGACACACACCTGAGTCGGGGTGCGGCTGGCGGCCCGCCGTGCGCCAGAGCATCCAGCACGCCAGCGACACGATGGCAGGGGTGTCGCAGTCGGCCGGCATATTGTCGATGCGCAGCGGGCGCGGGTCGTGCTCGATGCGGTCAGTCCTGAGCACGCGCATCGGCGTTGCCTCCATAAAGATCCTCCTTGAAGGCGCCGTGGCCGACGCGGCGCACGGTGTCGATGAAGCGCTCGCCGTCCCGGCGTTGGCGGCGATAGACGGTGACGAGCTTCTCCACCACCGTCGGGATGTCGCCCGCGCGGAAGGCGGGGCCGATGATCCGGCCGATGGCCGGCGGCCCGTCCTGGCTGCCGCCGAGCGTGACCTGGTACCACTCCTCGCCGTTCTTGTCGACGCCAAGGATGCCGATGTTGCCGACGTGGTGGTGGCCGCAGGCATTGACGCAGCCGGAGATGTTGAGCGCGAGCGGGCCGAGCGCATCGAGCGCTGCCGGGTCGTCGAAGCGCTGCTGGATCGCCTCGGCCACCGGAATCGAGCGTGCGTTGGCGAGCTTGCAGAAGTCGCCGCCGGGGCAGCACACGACGTCGGTCAGGAGACCGATGTTGGCGGTGGCGAGGCGGTGCGCGGTCGCCTCGCGCCACAGGGCGGGCAGATCGGTGACGCGTACCTGCGGCAGCACGAGGTTCTGTTCGTGGCTGACGCGAATTTCGCTGGCACTGTAGCGTTCGGCCAGTTCAGCCACCGCATCCATCTGCGTGGCGGTGGCGTCGCCCGGCGGGTTACCGGTGTGCTTCAGTGATAGCGTGACGATGGCGCGGTCTGCCCGCCTGTGGGCGCTGACGTTGCGGGCGAGCCAGCGCTGGAAAGCGGCCTCAGGGCCGCATGCGGGCATGTCGGTCGTGCCGTCGGCGAGCTCCGGCATCGGGTCCTGGAAATGACGCTCCATTGCCGCGAAGCGCGCGTCGGCAATGCTCGCCGGGCCGCCGCGCAGGAAATCCCACTCCCTGGCAACCTCCGTGGCGAAGACGTCGGGACCGAGCTCCTTCACCAGGATCTTGATCCGCGACTTGTACTTCTTGTCGCGCCGGCCGTAGCGGTTGTAGACGCGCAGGATGGCGTCGAAGTAGCTGATCAGCTCGCACCGCGGCAGGAAGGGCTGGATGCGGTGGCCGACCATGGGCGTGCGCCCGAGTCCGCCGCCGACGAACACCTCGAAGCCGATCTCGCCGTCGTCGCGACACAGGGCGCGCGCGCCGATGTCATGAAAGCGCACCGCGGCGCGGTCGTTCGGGCTGCCGGTGACAGCGATCTTGAACTTGCGCGGCAAGAAGCTGTACTCGGGCGACAGCGTCGACCACTGGCGCAGGATTTCGCAGTAAGGACGGGGGTCGAGCACCTCGTCCAGGGCGACACCGGCGAAGGGGTCCGTAGTGATGTTGCGGATGCAGTTGCCCGAAGTCTGGATCGCGTGCATCTGCACGGTGGCCAACTCGGCGAGGATGTCCGGCACCTCTTCCAGCCGCACCCAGTTGAACTGGATGTTGCAGCGCGTGGTGAAGTGGCCATAGCCGCGGTCGTACTCGCGCGCGATGCGGGCGAGCATGCGCAGCTGCGTCGCCGACATCGTGCCGTAGGGGATGGCGACCCGCAGCATCGGCGCGTGGCGCTGGATGTAAAGGCCGTTCTGCAGGCGGAGCGGGCGGAAATCGTCTTCGGCGAGCTCGCCGACGAGGTGTCGGTGCATCTGGTCGCGAAAGCGCAGCACGCGCTCCTCGACCAGGCGCTGGTCAGTTTCGTCGTATCGGTACATGGCGTCGGGTGTCGCTGGGTTCAGGGCAGGATGAAGGCGGTCTGCTCCACCGCGCGGGCCGGGGCGCCGTCGAGCGCCTCGACGATGAGGCGGATCGGGTGGGCGCCGCGCACCTCGGGGTCGGCCGCCGAGGACAGCGTCACCGGCAGCGGGCGCACGCTGCCCGCGGGCACGTCGAAGGAGTCCGCGCCGGTCAAATGCACGCCGGCCGGGCCGTCGACCCGCAGACGGAAGCGGCGCGGCTGCTCGAGCATGTTGGCCACCTTCAGCGTGTAGTCGTTCTCGATGCGGCCGTCGGTCGTGAGCCGCGACAGGGCCTGGCGGTCGCGCAGCACGTCGACGGCGAGCGGCGTGCGCGTGGCGAGCAGCCCCGCCCCCGCAGCGGTGAAGATCGCCATCAGGGCGAGATAGGCCTGCACCCGCGGGCGGCGCAGGGCGGGGCGGGGGGCGGGAGCCTTCGCCGCAGCGGCCAGCGTGCGCTCGGCGGCGAAGCGGATCAGCCCGGTGGGGGCGCCGATGCGGCCCATGACCTCGTCGCAGGCATCGATGCACAGGCCGCAGTTGATGCAGCCGTACTGGAGGCCGGCGCGGATGTCGATCCCGCTCGGGCATACCTGCACGCACAGCCCACAGTCCACGCAGTCGCCCTGGGCCGCGCCGGCAGTCGCGGCCGCGGCCGTGCCGTTCGCGGCGCGCTTCAGGCTGGCGGCCTGCTTCCTGCCCAGCGTGCCGCGCGGTTCGCCGCGGGCGCTGTCGTAGGCGACGTTGTGCGTCTCGGCATCCACCATCACGCCCTGGAAGCGCGCGTAGGGGCACATGTGCAGGCACACCATCTCGCGCGCGAAGCCCGCCTGCAGGTAGGTGAAGGCGGCATAGCCGTACACCCAGAACCCTTCCCACGGCCCCAGTTCGGTTGCGAGCAGCCGGGGCAGCAGGTCGCCGATCGGGCTGAAGTAGCCGACGAAGGTGAGCCCGGTCCACAGCGCGATCGCCAGCCACAGCACGTGCTTGGCCGCCTTGAGCGCGAGCTTGCGCGCGCTCGCCGGGGCCTGGTCGAGCCGCAGCCGCGCGAGGTGGTCGCCTTCGACCTTGGCCTCGACCCAGCGGAAGATCGCGGTGTACACCGTCTGCGGACAGGCGAAGCCGCAGAACACGCGCCCGGCCAGCGCGGTGGCGAAGAACAGCGCGCTGGCCGAGGCGATCAGCAGCACGGCCAGCAGCAGCGCGTCCTGCGGCCACAGCACGAGGCCGAAGAGGTAGAACTTGCGCTCGGCGATGTCGAACAGCACCGCCTGCCGGCCGTCCCAGCGCAGCCAGCCGGTGCCGTAGAAGACGAGCTGCGTCAGCCATACCATCGCCCAGCGCAGGCTGTTGTAGCGGCCGGTGACGGTGCGCGGGTGGAGCTTGCCGGTCTTGCGGTAGAACTCGATACGGGCGCCCGCGGCCCGGGTGCTTGCGCTCTGCATGATGCCTTCTCCACGGCAGCCTGCCACGCGTGCTGACCGCGGGGCTCGGGGCTGTGACCGGCAGTAGACCATTCGGCGCAGAACGGTAACAGTTGCAGTTGTGCCGTTTATGGACCGTAACAGTTGCCAGCAGGATTGCCGCCGGTCCAGGGCGTGCCCGGCCGTATCAAGCCGCGCGAAACGTGATCTGGGCCAAGGTTCATGCCGGACCGTGTCGATACCATTGCCCCCTATGAGCCGCTATCAAGAGCTTGCCGACCAGACCGAGAAACTGATTGCCGACGGCGTGCTGCGGGCCGGCGAGCGGCTGCCGTCGGTGCGCGAGGCCTGCCGCAGGCATCGCATCAGCCCGGGCACCATCACCCAGGCTTACTACCTGCTGGAGAGCAAAGGCCTGATCGAGGCACGGCCCAAGTCCGGCTATTTCGTGCGGGCGCGCCTCGGGCGCAGCCTGGCGGAACCGCAAATGAGCCGGCCCGTCGGCGGTTCGACCGCGCTGCAGGTCAGCGACTTCATCTTCGAGATCCTCGACAGCGTGCGCGATCCGTCCGTCGTGCCGCTCGGCTCGAGCTTCCCCAGCCCTTACCTGCTGCCGCTCGACAAGCTCGGCCGCTTTCTCGCCGGCGCCGCGCGAAGGTTCGACCCGCTCGCCACCGTCACCGACCTGCCGCCCGGCAACGAGGAGCTCCGGCGGCAACTGGCGCTGCGCTATCTGGCGCGCGGCGCCGTGGTGTCGCCGCAGGAGATCGTGATCACCTCCGGCGCCATGGAGGCGCTGAACCTGTGTCTGCAGGCGGTCACCCGGCCGGGCGACCTGATCGCGATCGAATCGCCCACCTTCTACGCCGGCCTGCAGGCCAGCGAGCGGCTGGGGCTGAAGGTGATCGAGATCCCCAGCCACCCGCGCGACGGGGTCAGCCTGGCGGCGCTCGAAGACGCGTTGCGGCACCACCCGGTGAAGGCCTGCCTGTTCATGCTCAACTTCGCCAATCCAACCGGCAGCCTGCTCGCCGACGAGCGCAAGAAGGCCTTGCTCGAGCTGCTGTACCGCCACGACGTGCCGCTGATCGAAGACGACGTCTACGCCGAGCTCTACTTCGGCCGCGAGGCGCCGCGGTGCACCAAGGCGGAAGACCCGGCGGGCCTGGTCCTGCATGTCTCGTCCTTCTCCAAATGCCTGGCGCCGGGCTACCGCCTCGGCTGGGTGGCGGCCGGGCGCTACGCGAGCCGGGTCCAGCGCCTGAAGTTGTCGACCAGCCTGGCGACCACGGTGCCGGTGCAGATCGCGGTGGCCGAATATCTGCAGCAAGGCGCCTATGAGAACCATCTGCGCCAGCTGCGGCGCAAGCTGGCGGAGCTGGAAGCGGGGTTCGTGGACGCCGTCGAGCGCCATTTCCCTGCCGGCACGCGGCTGGCGCGGCCGCAGGGCGGCTACTTCCTGTGGCTCGAGTTGCCGCAACGGATCGATACCCTGGCGCTGCACCGGCACGCCCTGGACCAGGGCATCAGCCTTGCCCCGGGGCCGATCTTTTCGGCCAAGCGCGAGTTCGGCCACCATCTCCGGCTCAACTTCGGCCACCCCGACACCG
>JANJTU010000061.1 GCA_024710965.1 Thauera sp.
AGCCGCCATGGAAGCACCGTCCCCCGCCGCCGAGTCCGCCGCCGAGGCCGGTTTCGATCTCGACGCCGCCGAGATCCGCGTCCTGGGCGTGCTCATCGAGAAGGCCTTCGTCACCCCCGACGCCTATCCGATGTCGGTCAACGCGATCATGACCGGCTGCAACCAGCTCACCGCGCGCGAGCCGGTGATGGCGCTGGCCGAGACCGAGGTGCAGGCCGCGATCGACCGCCTGATCGGCCGCCGCCTGGTGTCCAAGCGCGACCAGGCGAGCGCGCGCGTGGCGAAGTATGAACACCTGGTGCGCCTGCGCCACTCGCTGCCGCCGGCCGAGCAGGCGGTGCTGGCGACGCTGATGCTGCGCGGCGCGCAGACCGCGGGCGAACTGCGCCAGCGCTGCGAGCGCCTGCACCGCTTCGACGACATCGCCGCGGTGGACGCGGTGCTCGAACACCTGGCCGAGAAGTACCCGCCCCTCGTCCGCGCCCTGCCGCGCGCACCGGGCACCAAGGAAACGCGCCATGTGCACCTGCTCGGCGGCGAGGCTGCGGTACTGGAGATGGCCGAAGCGCACGCCGGTGGTGGTGCCGCAGGCGGCCGCGGCCGGATTGCGGAACTCGAGGACGAGGTGAGCCGTCTGCGGGAAGAACTCGACACCCTGCGACGCGACTTCGACACCTTCCGCCAGCAGTTCGACTGATCCAGCCCGCCCGCTCCCCGGCCCTCGCTCTCAATGCTCACCCACCCTCAGTTCGACCCCATCGCCTTCTCCTTCGGCCCGCTCTCGGTGCGCTGGTACGGCCTGATGTACCTCGTCGCCTTCGTCCTCTTTGTCGTCCTCGGCCGCCTGCACGCGCGACGCCGGCCGGAACTCGGCTGGAACGCACAGGCGATCGACGACCTGCTGCTGTATGGCGTGCTCGGGGTGATCATCGGCGGCCGGCTCGGCGAGGTGCTGTTCTTCCAGCCCGGCTACTACCTCGCCCACCCGGGCGAGATCCTGGCGGTATGGAAGGGCGGCATGAGCTTCCACGGCGGCTTCCTCGGCGTGCTGGCGGCGATGTGGCTGTACGGTCGCCGGCACGGCAAGGGCTTCTGGCAGGTCACCGACTTCATCGCGCCGCTGGTGCCGACCGGCCTGGCCGCCGGGCGCCTCGGCAACTTCATCAACGGCGAACTGTGGGGGCGACCCGCGGACGCCGACCTGCCGTGGGCGATGGTGTTCCCCTGGGTGGACGCATTGCCGCGCCACCCCTCGCAGCTCTATCAGGCGGCGGGCGAGGGACTGCTGCTGTTCGTGATCCTGTGGTGGTACGCCGCCAGCCCGCGCCCGCTCCGCGCGGTCTCGGCGATGTTCCTGATCGGCTACGGCAGCCTGCGCTTTGCGGTCGAGTTCTTCCGCACCCCGGACCCCGGCATCTTCGGCACTCTGGCGCTCGGCCTGTCGACGGCGCAATGGCTGTGCGTGCCGATGGTGCTCGCCGGCGCCGCCCTGCTCGTCGCTGCGCAGCGCCCGACGGCGCGATGAACTGATGCAGGCCGCCGGCGGGCTGATCAGGCTCCGCCCGCGTGCGGGTCGGCGATCGCCCGCAGCCGGGCCGGCAGGCCGCGGAGCGGGGTGACCACGTCGGCCCCGAGCGCATGCGCAGCGCGCGCAGGCATCGAGTCTGCGGCCGGCACCACCGCCACCACGCAGGCGCCGGGCGCCACCCGCTTGAGCAGGCCCACCAGCCGCGCCGGCTCGTGCTCCGTCATGCGCCAGTCGAGCACGACGACGTCCGGTGCGAGGCGGAAGAACAGCTGCAGCACCCGGCTTTCGCTGGCGGCCCGGCCCACGACCTCGAACGGCGGCCATGCCCCGCCCGCGCCCTGGCGCAGCAACTCCTCCCCCCCGTGCTCCGACGTCGCGAGCAGCACCCGCAGCGCCGCGCGCTGCCCGGATGCATGATTGACGGCCAGCGCGGCGACCTTCACCGCGGCCTTCTGCAATTCCATTCCTTCACCTCCGCGGTGAAAAATGGCATATCCACACGGCATGCGCAAGGCAAAAAGCGTAAAACCTTTCGAGCATGGAACAGGCGGACCGGGCACGCTTCGGACAGGCGCGCTATGATCCGGCGGAAACGTACTTGCAGGGGATCATCATGGGAGCAAGCGGGCTCGTATCGCGCAGTCTGTCCAAGGTCCGCGCCCTCGTCGCGCAGGCCACCCACCGCGGCGGCGAACCGACCGAACACGACCTCGAGCGCATCCGCGGTCAGTTGCAGGAATGCGCCGAAGGGCGCGGCGGCGAGGTGTCGACCCGGCAGCGCGCGGCGCGCCTGGCGGAAACCTATCTGCGCCTGGACGACGCCGGCCGCCACGCCTTCCTGCGGCTCATCGCGCTCGAGTTCGGCCCCGACCCGGCGCAGGTCGCGCACGCGCACGACGCCTACCAGGCGGCGGTCGGCACGCCGGCGCAATGGGATGCCGAAGCGCAGCTGCGCACGGCCATGCGCTCGCGCCGGCTGCGCATCCTGACCCAGTTCAACGCCATCCCGCAGGGGGTGAAGTTCCTCGTCGACCTGCGCGCCGACCTGCTGCGCTACCTGGCCGACGACCCGCTGCTGAAACCGCTCGACCGCGAACTCGAGGCCCGCCTGTCGGCCTGGTTCGATGTCGGCTTCCTCGAGCTGCAGCGCATCACCTGGGCCGCCCCGGCAGCACTGCTGGAGAAGCTCGTCGAATACGAGGCGGTGCACGAGATCCAGTCCTGGCAGGACCTGAAGAACCGGCTCGACTCCGACCGCCGCTGCTACGCCTTCTTCCATCCGCGCATGCCGCTCGAGCCGCTGATCTTCGTCCAGGTCGCCCTGCTCGAGGGCCTCGCCGACGACGTCCAGCGCCTGCTCGACGTCGACGCGCCGCTCGCCGATGCGAGCAAGGCGACGACCGCGATCTTCTACTCGATCAGCGCCACCCAGACCGGCCTGCGCGGCGTCTCCTTCGGCAACTTCCTGCTCAAGCGCGTGGTCGAGGACCTCAAACGCGACTTCCCGCGCCTGCACACCTTCGCCACGCTGTCGCCGATTCCCGGCCTCGTGCGCTGGGTCCAGCGCAACCCGCAGGAGTTCGCCGCCAGCTTCACCGCGGCAGACTGGAAGCGCCTCGCCGCCGCCGGCCTCGACGCCACCGACGCGCCCCAGCTGCACGCCCTGCTCGAAGGCGGCACGGAGTGGACCGCGGACGAGAGACTCGCCCACGCGCTGCGCGAGCCGATGCTGCGCCTGGCGGCCCGCTACCTGCTCGAGGGCAAGCGCAATGGCAAGCCGGTCGACTCCGTGGCGCGCTTCCACCTCGGCAACGGCGCCCGCGTCGAACGCCTGAACTGGCTCGCCGACCGCTCGACGAAGGGTGTGAACCAGTCGTGGGGCATCATGGTGAATTACCTTTACGATCCGGAGCGGATCGAGAACAATCTCGAAGCCTTTGCGGGCGAGGGGCGGATCGACGCCTCCGCCACCGTGCGGCGCCAGGCGAAGCGCTGAAGCGCAGCCTGCGCCGCCAGGCAAATTGAATTAATCAACGATAAGGGCATACCGGATCGGCTATCCTTGCCGGACTTGCCCCTTTGCGGCCCCCACGAAGCCACACGCATGCGCCTGCCTGTCCGACACGCCTCGATCCGCTTTCGGCTGCTGCTGGCGAGCACTGCAATCCAGGTCGTGCTGCTGAGCCTGCTGCTGGCCAACAGCGTGCGCCTGATGAACAACGCCGCCGAGGCCAGCCTCGATGCCGTCGTCACCCAGAACGCCAGCATGCTGCATGCGATGGCGACGACCTACGGCGAGCAGCAGCGCTATCGCGAACTGCAGGACGTGCTCGGCGAACTGCTCGCCGAATCCGACCGCGGCCTGGTCTATGTCCGCATCGCCACCCCCGACCGCCGCCTGCTCCTGAGCGCGGGCATGCCCGCGCTCACCGAGCTGCCCGAGCCGAGCGTGGTCGGGTCCGGCTTCATCGACGGCCTGCTCGCGAGCGAGCTCATCCACGTCCGCCACCCGCTGCTGCTGCCGCGCAACGAGGTCGGCATCCTGCAGTTCGGCGTGTCGGTCGCGGTCCTGGCCGCGGCGCGGCGCGCCATCATCGAGCAAGGCGTGTTCATCGCCCTGGCCGAGATCGTGCTGACCTGCATCCTGCTGTCGACGATCGGCTACTTCGTCACCCGCAACCTCGGCCGCCTGCTCGCCGGCAGCACGGCGATCGCCGCAGGCCACCTCGAGCACCGCGTGCCAACGCAGGGCAACGACGAACTCGCCGTCATCGCCCGCCACTTCAACATCATGGCCGCCACGCTGCAGCAGCGCGTCGCCGAGCTGCAGGACACCGCCACCCGCCTGCGGGCGAGCGAGGAACGCTACGCCATGGCGCTGCGCGGCGCCAACGACGGCCTGTGGGACTGGGACATCAGCGCCGGCACCGCCTACTACTCCGACCGCTTCTGCGAGATCCTCGGCCGCCCGCCAGGCTCCATCCCGACCGCACCGGGCGCCTTCCTCGACTTCATCCATCCGGACGACGTCCCCGCTTACCGCGAGCGCATGAGCCAGCACCTGCGCGGCGACAGCGCACAGTTCATGGTCGAGCATCGCGTCCGCCTGCCCGACGGCGAGCATCGCTGGGTGCTCACGCGCGGCGTGGCCTCGCGCGAGGGCGGCAGCGACGTGCTGCGCATGGCGGGCTCGATCAGCGACATCCACCTGCGCAAGCGCGCCGAGCAGCAGCTCATCCACGACGCGCTGCACGATGGCCTCACCGGGCTGCCGAACCGGGCCCTGTTCATCGAGCACGTCAACCGTGCGCTCGGTCAGCGCAGCCGCGGCGACGGCTACCAGCTCGCCGTGCTCGCGATCAACATCGAGCGCTTCAGCCTCGTCAACGACAGCTTCGGCCATGCGGTGGGCGATCAGCTGCTGCGCCGGGTCGCTGCGCACATCAGCGCGGTGATGCGCGAAGGCGACGTCGCGGCGCGGGTCGGCGGCGATCAGTTCGCCTTGCTGCTGAACGGCCTCGCCGACTCGACCGAGGCCCTGCGCATCGGCGAGGCGCTGGCCGCGCTCCCCGCCTTCGTCGCCCCCACGGCCGAGCGCGTGCTCCACCCGCGCTGCCGCATCGGCATCGCCCTGAGCGACAACGCGCCCGACAACGCAGAATCGCTGCTGCGCGACGCGGACAACGCCCTGCACAAGGCGCGCCAGAGCGAAACCTCGCCGATCGAGTTCTTCCACGCCTCGATGCACACCCAGGCCGTGCGCGCGCTGCAGCTCGAGGCCGACCTCCGGTGGGCGCTCGCGAACGGCGGGCTGGCGGTGCACTACCAGCCGATCGTCGCCCTCACCGACCTGCGTACGGCCAGCTTCGAGGCCCTCGTGCGCTGGCCTCATCCGGTCCACGGCCTGCTGCCACCGTCCGAGTTCATCCCGCTCGCCGAGACGCTGGACCTGATCCACCAGCTCGGCATGGAAGTGCTGCGCATCACCTGCACCGACATCCGCGACTGGCGCGCACGCGCGCCCTCGGCCCCGCTGCCGCGGGTCAGCGTGAATCTGTCGGCACGCCAGTTCGCGCGCCCGCAGCTCGCCGCCGAACTGCTCGCACTCATCGACGGGCACGGCATTCCGCGCGCGGCGATCCGCTTCGAGGTCACGGAAAGCCTGCTCGCGCACCCGGACGGGCCGGCGTCGCGCACGCTGCGCGAACTGCGCGCAGCCGGCATCGACATCCTGATCGACGACTTCGGCACCGGCTACTCGGCGCTGAGCTACCTGCACACCATGCCCTGCGACCAGCTCAAGCTCGACGGCTCCTTCGTCCGCCCGCTCGCCAACGATGCACGCCTGCGCGCGATCGTGCTGCGCAGCATCCAGCTGGCGCACGACCTGGGCATCAGCGTGGTGGCCGAATGCATCGAGAACGCAGCGCAGCTCGAAGCCCTGCGCAACATGGGCTGCGACTACGGACAGGGCTACCATTTCGCCCGCCCGCTCGCCGCCGAACACATCCTGGAACGCCTCCGGGACGGCGTGAGCGCAACGTGAGCCTCATGAAACGAACCCTCCTCCACGCACTCGCGCTGCTGGCGCTGCACCTCCCGCCCGCCGCGGCAGAGTCGCCCGCCCTGACGCTGTCGGGCTTCGCCACGCTCGGCCTGGTGTCGACGCGTGCCGACGACCTGCGTTTTGCCCGCATCGGCATCGACGCGCCGGGCGACGACGACCCCGACCCCGGCCCCGACTCCGTCCTCGGCCTGCAGGCAAACCTGCGCCTCGGCGAAGACAGCGCCGCCGTGCTGCAGGTGCTCACGCGCGAGACACCGCGCGGCGACCACGATCCGCGCCCCTCGCTCGCCTTCCTCAGCCACCGCATCACGCCCGAGCTCACCGCCCGCCTCGGACGCCTGCGCATCCCCTTCTTCATGCTCTCGGATTCGATCGACATCAACTACAGCCACCCCTGGGTGCGTCCGCCGGTCGAGGTCTACGGCCTGAACCCGTTCTCCGACCTGGACGGACTGGACCTGCTCCTCCGCACCCGCATCGGCGACACCGACCTCGAGGTCCACCCCTACCTCGGCCGCAGCACCATTCCGGTCGTCGGCGGCGGCCGCGCCCGCCTGAGCCGGCTCGTCGGCCTCGCCGCCACGCTGAGCACCGACGCGCTGTCGGTCACCGCCGGCCACGCCGTCGCCGAGCTCGGCGTGCAGCGGGATTCAGCGGCCTCGCGCGCGCTCGTCGCCGCCCTGCCGCCCGCCGTCGCCAGCCGGCTCGCCGGCAGCGGCGCGAGGGCGACCTTCAGCTCGATCGGCTTCCAGTGGGACGACGGCCACTGGCTGCTCGCCGGCGAACTGGCGCGCACCACCGCCGCGCGCTTTTCCAGCAGCGCACACGGCTGGATGCTGACCGCCGGCCGTCACATCGGCCCGGTGACGCCCTACCTGACACTCGCCCGCCAGTATCGCGACGAGGCCATCATCGACCCTGCGGTGGCCGCCCTCGACCCACGCCTCGCCTTCTTCAACCGCCTGCGCAACCAGGCCCAGCGCAGCGTGACCGCCGGCGTGCGCTGGGACGTCGCTGACAAGGTCGCGCTGAAGACGGAGTTTTCCCGCATCCACGTCGGTGCGGACGCCTGGGGCTCGTTCTTTCCCGTCGGCAACGCCGCCACCGCGCGCCAGGACGACCGTTCGATCAATGTGCTGAGCCTGTCCGTCGATGTCGTGTTCTGACCGGGCCCTCGCGCGCCTGGCCCGCGCGACGCTGGCCCTGTGCACCGCCCTCGCCCTGCTCGCCCCTGGCCTGCCCGCCGCCGCGGCGGAGGTCGTGCTCGTCACGGCCGCACAGGGGTCGATCGAGGCGCTCGATCGCGACATGGCCCAGCAGCTTTACCTCGGCCGTCGCAGCGCACTCGACGACGCCCGCCCGGTGCAACTGCTCGACCTGCCCGCCGGCCCCGAGCGCGACCGCTTCTACCAGCGGCTCACCGGCAAGAATCCCGGCCAGATCCGTGCCTACTGGTCGCGCCTGGTGTTCACCGGCCGCGCCCTGCCGCCCCGCGAGGCCGCCAGCATCGATGATGCGCGCCGCATCCTGCTCGACACCCCGGACATGATCGGCTACCTGCCCGCCCCCGCCGCCAACGACCCGGCCCTGCGCGTCCTGCTCCGGCTGGACTGACCCGCCCCACCGCTGCCGCGCCACGGCGTCGTCGCCAGCCCCCGACTCGCTGCGCCGCGCCGCCCCGACCCGCGCCGCCCCGCCACAGTTCGACGCGGCGGACCGCCCGCGGCGCAGACGGCCCGGCCCGCGATGTGCACGCCCGCCTTCCGCAAGGAAGGCATTGACGCCCTTGCCTGTCAGATGATTTAATGCAAATCATTCTTATTTGTGACAGCTTGCACTCATGATCCAGCCCCCGCTCACGTCCGCCGCACCCGGTCCGCGCCGGGCCGAGGCGATCGACGAAACCGGCCGCGCCGCCGCCCACGCCAGCGCGGAACTGCTGTCGAGCACCGCCCTGCTTGCCGGCCGCAGCTCGGTCCGCATCGAGCACGGGGGCATCGAGTACATCCTGCGCGCCACCCGCGCCGGCAAGCTGATCCTGACCAAGTAATCCACATCGCCCGAAACACGGGGCAAGCAACGAGGCTAGACTATGTACGTCTGTGTGTGCAACGCGGTGACCGAGCGCGACATTGCCGAAGCGGTGCGCGGCGGCGCAACCACCTTGCGCCATCTGCGCCGCGACCTCGGCGTGACGGCCGAGTGCGGTCGATGCGCGCGTTGTGCGCACGACTGCCTGCGCACAGCCAAGGTCGAGTGCGCCAGGCCTGCGATGGCGCCCGCACGCGCGAGCGTCGCTCCCTCGTTGTCACTTGCCCTGGAGGCGTCATGAAAGGCGATAAGAAAGTCATCCAGCTCCTCAACAAACAGCTGACCACCGAGCTCACCGCGATCAACCAGTACTTCCTGCATGCACGCATGTACAAGAACTGGGGCTTTGCCCGGCTGGGCAAGCACGAGTACGACGAATCGATCGAAGAGATGAAGCATGCCGACCTGCTCATCGAGCGCGTGCTCTTCCTCGAAGGCCTCCCCAACCTGCAGAACCTGAACAAGCTGCTGATCGGCGAGAACGTCGCCGAATGCATGCAGGGCGACCTGAAGCTGGAGCTCGCCGGCCGCACCGACCTCATCGAGGCGATCGCCTACTGCGAGTCCTGTAAGGACTATGTCTCGCGCGAACTGTTCGAGCACATCCTCGAGGAAACCGAAGAGCACATCGACTACCTCGAAACCCAGCTCGACCTGATCGACAGCGTCGGCCTGCAGAACTACCTCCAGTCGCAGATGGAGCACGGCGCTTCCTGACCACCCTTCCGGCGGCGCCCAGGGCGCCGCCGCCCTCCCCCCCCTCGTCCATGACCTCCGCTGCACAAGCGCTCCCCGCGTTGCCGCTCTATCCGCCCCCCGATCCCGCCCAGCTCCAGCACCGCCCCGCGCTCCAGGTGGTGTCCGCTGCAAGCGGCACCAGACCGAAACGCGGGCGCCTGGAGCATGGGCTGCTTGCCGCCTTCGTCCTCGCCGCCCACATCGGCGGCCTGGCGGCACTGGTCCGCCTGGTTTCAGCGCCACAGCGGCCGCCCGAACTCACGCCGATCCAGATCGCCCTGATTCCCGCCGAACCCAGCGTCCGGCCCGCAGTTCCGGAACAGCCGCCGGCTGCGCGCGAGGAACCGAAACCCGTGCCGCCACCACCGAAGGTCCAGCGCGTGGAACCGGCGCCGCCGAAGCCGCGCAAGGCCGCACCGGTCAAGCCCGCCGCGCCCGCGCCGGTGACCGAATCGCCGTCCGCCCTCACCCAGGCCGCGCCCGAACCCGCTGCGCCGCCTGTCGCCGCGGCCTCCGCGCCGCCTGCGCCGCCAGCCGCCGCACCGGCCCCCGCCGCGCCGACCCCGGTCACGGCCGCGCGCTTCGACGCCGCCTACCTGAACAACCCGACCCCGACCTACCCGATGCTGTCGCGCCGCATGCGCGAGGAAGGCCAGGTGATGCTGCGCGTGCTGGTGTCGGCCGACGGCCTGCCCACCCGCATCGAGCTGCGCACCGGCTCCGGTTCGGAGCGGCTCGACCGCGCCGCGCAGGACGCCGTCGCGCGCTGGCGCTTCGTCCCCGCCCGCCGTGGCGACGAGGCGATCGAGGCCTGGGTGCTGGTGCCCATCGTCTTCAAACTGCAAGGAAACTGAGCATGGAAACATCGCAGGCCTTCGGCCTGGCCCACCTCTGGGCGCAATCCGACGCCGTCATCCGCGGCGTCGCGCTGATGCTGCTGCTGATGTCGGTGGCGAGCTGGTATCTGATTCTCGCGCGCGTGCTGCGCCAGCTGCGCGCGCGCCGCCACGAGGGCGCGGTGGAGGCCTTCTGGGCTGCGCCCGACCTCGACACCGGCCTCAAGCGCCTCAGCACGCAGGCGCCCGATTCGCCCTTCGAGGCGCTCGCCCAGCAGGGCGCGGCCGCAGCCCAGCACGTGCGCCGGCACAACCACGGCACCACCCTCGGCGGCCACCTCGACGCCGATGAGGTGATCACGCGCGCGCTGCGCAAGTCGATCGCGCTGTCGACCGCGGCGCTGGAGTCCGGCCTCACCGTGCTCGCCTCGATCGGCTCCACCGCGCCCTTCGTCGGCCTGTTCGGCACCGTCTGGGGCATCTACCACGCGCTCGTGAACATCAGCGCCTCGGGCATGGCCACGCTCGACAAGGTCGCCGGCCCGGTGGGCGAGGCCCTGATCATGACCGCCTTCGGTCTCTTCGTCGCGATCCCCGCGGTGCTCGCCTACAACGCCATCACCCGCGCCAACCGCCTCGAGCTGTCCGAGCTCGACGCCTTCGCGCACGACCTGCACGCCTGGTTCGCCACCGGCGCGCGCATTGCCCCGCTCGCCGAGCGCGGCGCACAAGCCGGCGCCGACACGCGCACGGCGGCCGGCCCGCTCACCAGCAACGGAGCGGCATGATGGCCTTCGGCGGCTTCAACCAGGGCGACGCCCGTCCGCTGCAGAGCGAGATCAACATGGTGCCCTTGATCGACGTCATGCTCGTGCTGCTGATCGTGTTCATGATCACCGCGCCGCTGCTCACGCACTCGGTCAAGATCGACCTGCCGCAGGCCTCGAGCCAGCCCAACCAGGAGAAGCCCGAGACGGTGTCGCTGGCGCTCGACGCCGACGGCCGGCTGTTCTGGAACAACGAGGCGCTCGACGAGGCGGCCCTGCCCGCGCGGCTCGCAGCCGCCGCGGCGCAGACGCCGCAGCCCGAGCTGCACCTGCGCGCCGATCGCAACACGCGCTACCAGACCCTGGCCGAGGTGATGTCGAAGGCGCGCGCCGCCGGCATCGAGAAGATGGGCTTCATCACCCAGCCCGAGACCGAGGCCGCGCGCCCCTGAGCCCGCTCCCGCGTCGTGCACGGAAAAAGGGCGCTGCCATCACGGCCGCGCCCTTTCCGTTTTCCGCCCGGCGAGGCCGACGTCAGCTGCGCCCGGAGCGCACGCGCAGGATGACGTCGATCTGCTCCAGCTCGACGCCGGGCGGCAGCCGGGGCGTGCCGGTCACCATCACCTCGTCGGCCGCGACGTCGCGCACCTCGCCGGTGTCGATGTCGTACAGGTGATGGTGGAGCGTGGTGTTGGAGTCGTACACCACGCGCTCCGCGTCGACCAGCAGCGCGCGCACCAGCCTTTTCTCACGAAACAGGCGCAGCGTGTTGTAGACGGTCGCGCGCGAGGTGTCGGGCGCGCTCTCGCGCACCCGCGCCAGGATCTGGTCCGCCGACAGATGGACCGGCTGCGCGAACAGCACGCGCGCGATCTCGACACGCTGCAGGGTGACCGGGACACCGGCCGCGCGCAGGCAGGCGACGGCGTCGGTGATGGAATAGTCTTTCATCTCTCTCGGGTGCGGTGAAGGAGTTCGGGCACGTTTGCCGGATGCTTCGAAGCGGCGAGCGCGGTTGCGCCGATACTGACCCGCCGCCGCCGCCCCTGTCAATCCGCATCCGGCGGCGCAGGCTGGACGTGGATTGACGCGATCGCCCGCGCCATCGCTTGCGCGCGCCGGCAGGCTTCGGCGGCATTCGCGGCGGCCGCACATTTGATCCAAGTCATGGCAAGCGACACCAGAACAGCCAAGCAAACTTGACTTGCGCAAACGCAAATCATTACCATTTGCGACCCCGCCCCGTCGAACAACAACAGACCCGATGATCAAGCCCCTTCTCCGCCGCGCCCGGCTCGGTGCGCTCGTCTGCACCGCGCTCCTCGTCGCCCCCGTCCACGCCGAAGCGCCGGCGGCGCGCGCCGTGCTCGATAACTACGCCACCCTCGTCAGCGCCACCTATGCCGACAGCGTCGCCAGCGCACGCGCGCTGAAGACCGCGATCGACGCCTTCGTCGCCGCACCCTCCGCAGCGGGGCTGGAAGCGGCGCGCACGGCCTGGCTCGAGGCGCGCGAGTGGTACGGCCAGACCGAAGCCTTCCGCTTCTACGGCGGCCCGATCGACGGCGAGGACGGCCCCGAGGGCCTGCTCAACGCCTGGCCGCTGGACGAGGCCTACATCGATTACGTCGAGGGCAATGCCGCCGCCGGCATCATCAACGACCCCAAGCAGCAGATCAGCGCCGAGCGCCTCGCCCAGCTCAACGAGCGCGGCGGCGAGGAGAACGTCGCCACCGGCTGGCACGCGATCGAGTTCCTGCTGTGGGGTCAGGACCGCTCCGACAGCGGCCCCGGCGCGCGCAGCTACACCGACTTCGTCGACGGCCAGGCGGCCAACGCCGAACGCCGCCGGCTCTACCTGAGCACGGTCGCGGCGATGCTGGTCGAGCACCTCGACGGCGTCGCCAAGGCCTGGACGCCAGGCGAGAAGAACTACCGCGCCCGCTTCGTTGCCAGCGGCGAGCAGGGCATCCAGCGCATGCTCACCGGCCTGGGCACGCTGTCGCGCGGCGAGCTCGCCGGCGAGCGCATGGAAGTGGCGATGGACACCCAGGACCAGGAGGACGAACACTCCTGCTTCTCCGACAACACCCACCGCGACATCGTCGGCAACGCGCGCGGCATCCAGAACGTGTGGGAAGGGCGCTACCTCGCGCGCGACGGCAAGCGCATCGAAGGCGCCGGCCTGAAGGCCCTGGTCGCGGCCAGGGACGCCGCCCTGGCCGCGGCGGTGAGCGGCGACATCGCCGCCAGCGTGCGCCTGGCCGAAGCCATCCACGCGCCCTTCGACCGCGAGATCGTCGGCAACGACGCCAGCCCGGGCCGCCAGCGCGTGCGCGCCGTCATCGACGCGCTGAAGAAGCAGACCGACGGCCTGGTCGAAGCCGCCCGCCGGCTCGGCATCACGCGCCTCAACACCAGCGTTTGAGCACCAGCGTTTGAGCACCAGCGTCTGAACGCGAGCGGCCGGGTCGTGACAAGCTGCGCCACATGATGGCTTGCCCGAGCGGCGTCTGGGCGCGCGGCCGGCCGGGTCGCCCGGAAGCGGTTGCCGGCCTCGCCGGGCACGCGCGCAAGACCGGGCGGGCGCAACTGCAGGCCGCCCTCGCCGCATTCCAAACCCGTTCCCCGTCCCGGTTCCGGCGTGCCCCGCGCAGCTGCCGGCCCCGGCCGGTTCACACCGATGAAATCCTGTCCTCGCTCCCGCCCGACCCTGCTACCCCTGCTGCTTGGCGGCCTGCTCGGCGCGCTGCCGCCGGCGCACGCCGCGGAGCGGCTGCCCGGCGGCGAGGTCGCCACCATCGACGACCACGGCCGCAACGCCTTCTCGCTGCCCGCCCCGGGCCTGACCGACGCGCAGAAGACCACCTTCGTGATCGGCAACTCCTTCTTCAAGAAGGCCTGGGTCGGCGCACCGGCCTCGACCACCGCGCGCGACGGACTCGGCCCCCACTTCATCGCCCGCTCCTGCGGCGCCTGCCACACCCTCGACGGCCGCGGCGCGCCGCCGGCGGAAGCGGACGGCCGCAACGCCGAACAGCCGATGGCGCTGCTCATGCGCCTGTCCGTCCCGGGGCGCGATGCCCACGGCGGGCCGCTGCCCGAGCCGGTCTACGGCGGCCAGTTCAACAACGACGCCATTCCCGGGGTGAAGCCCGAAGGCGAGGTCGCGATCCGCTACGAGGAGCTCGCCGGCCGCTACGCCGACGGCGAGCCCTATTCGCTGCGCAAGCCGCGCTACACGCTGACCCAGCTCGGCTACGGCGAACTCCACGCCCAGACCTTGATGTCGCCGCGCATCGCCCCGCAGCTGATCGGTCTCGGCCTGCTCGAGGCCATCCCCGAGGCCGCCATCCTCGCCCACGCCGAGCGCCAGCGCAGCGAAGGCGCCGGCATCGCGGGCAAGCCCAACCGCGTGTGGGATGCCGCCGCGGGCAGGACGCTGCTCGGCCGCTTCGGCTGGAAGGCCAACGTCGCCAGCATCGCGCACCAGACCGCGGGCGCCTTCCACGGCGACATCGGCATCACCTCGCCGCTGTTCCCGGCGCAGGACTGCAGCCCGGCGCAGGCCGACTGCCGGGGGGCGCCGGCGGGCGGCACGCCCGAGATCGACGCCCGCCGCCTCGCCCAGGTCGTGTTCTACAGCCAGACGCTGGCCGTTCCCAGCCGGCGCAATGCCGACGACCCGGCGGTCGTGCGCGGCGAGGCGCTGTTCCATGCCGGCCAGTGTGCGAGCTGCCACGTACCCAGCCACACCACCGGCCCGCACGCCGACATCCCGCAGTTCGCCGGCCAGCAGATCTGGCCCTACACCGACCTGCTCGTGCACGACATGGGCGAAGGCCTCGCCGACGGCCGCCCCGACTTCGACGCCGACGGCCGCCAGTGGCGCACGCCGCCGCTGTGGGGGCTGGGCCTGCTGCAGACGGTCAACGGCCACAGCTACCTGCTGCACGACGGCCGCGCACGCGGCTTCGCCGAAGCCATCCTGTGGCACGGCGGCGAGGCCGAGGCGAGCCGCGAATTCTTCCGCCAGCTGCCGCGCGCCGAGCGCGCCGCGCTGATCCGCTTCCTCGAGTCGCTATGAACCGCCCCACGCGCCCGCTCGCGGCGCCAGCGCGGCTCGCCACCGGCCTGCTGCTCGCGCTGGCCGCCATCGCCGCCCCCGCTCCTGCCCCGGCCGTCTCCACCGCAACCGGAGCCACCGCGGCGATTGCCGCAGCCCCTGGTGCAAGCGACGCCACTACCGAAGCCGCCGCCCCCGAAGCCGCCCGCCCGCCGGTGCCGGGACGCGCATTCGCCCTCGCCTGGACCGAACAAGCCTATCTCGGCCGCCACCGCGCCCTGCGCAGCGCGGCGGCGACGCTGCACGCCGGCCTCGCCGCCTTCTGCGCCCGGCCCGCGCCGGCCGCGCTGCCGGCGCTGCAGCGGCAATGGAGCGAAGCCTTCCTCGCCTGGCGGCGGATGGACGGCGCCGGCGCCGCGCCGACCGTGATCGCCCGCAGCGGGCGCATGATCGACTTCCGTCCCGCGCGCGTGCGCGACGTCGAGCAGCGCATCGCCCGGGGCGAGGGGCCGGCCGCGCACAACGTCGCGGTGCGCGGCCTCGGCACGCTGGAGTACCTGCTGTTCGGTGACCGCGACGGGTCGGCCGCGCGCCTCGCCGAGCCGGCCCGCTGCGCCTACGCCGCGGGCACAGCCGAGCTGATCGTGCGCGACCTCGCGCAGCTCGAGCGCGGCTGGCAGCAACAGCTCGAACGCCTCGGCGGCGACACCGACCTGCCCCGGCGCAACCTGCTCGCGGAGAACATCGGTCTGATGATCTCCGGCCTCGACGGCGCGCTCGCCCGCTTCCCGAAAGTGCGCGAAGCCGCCCCCGAGGCCTGGCCGGACTGGCGTTCGGCGAGCACGCGCGCGGCCATCGGCGCCCAGCTCGAAGGCTTCGCCACCGCCTGGGCCGGCGCCGCCGACGGCACGCGCAGCGCGGCCAGCCTCGCCGCCTACCTCGCCGGCCTCGGCCACGGCAACGCGGTCGCCCGCGTCGATGCCGCGCTCGCCGCGGCGCGCGCGGCCTGGGCGGCCCTGCCCGCGGCGGTCGCCGCCCCTACCGCCGAGGCCGGCCGCGCACGCCTCACCGAGGCCATCGGCGCGCTCAAGGCGGCGATGGAGGGCGAGGTCGCCGCCCCGCTCGGCATCGTCCTCGGCTTCAACGACAACGACGGCGACTGAGCCAGCATGCAGCGCCGCGCCTTTCTCACCGCCCTCGGCTGCCTCGCGCTGCCGCTGCCCAGGCACGCCCGCAGCGACGCGGGCCCGGTGCTGCTCGCCGCCGCGGCCGACGCCGACGGCCCCTTCTTCGGCGCCCTCGGCCGTCCCGCGCTGCGCACCCCGGGCCGCGGCCACGGCATGCTGCCGCTGCCGGGCGGGCGCGAGCTGATCCTCGTCGCCCGCCGGCCGGGCGACTGGCTGTGGCGCATCGACTGGCGCAGCGGGCAGCGGCGCGCCGCCGCCCGCGCCGCGCCCGAGCGCCACTTCTACGGCCATGCCGTGCTCGCCCCCGGCGGGCGCAGCCTGTTCGCCACCGAGAATGACACCGCCACCGGCCAGGGCGTGATCGGCATCTACGACGCCCGCACGCTCGCCCGCCTGGGCGAGTTTCCCAGCCACGGCATCGGCCCGCACGAGCTGCTGTGGCTGGAGCCGGGCAAGGTGCTGGCGGTGGCCAACGGCGGCATCCTGACCCTGCCCGACACCGGCCGCCTCAAGCTCAACCTCGAGCGCATGGCGCCTTCGCTCGTGCTGCTCGAGATGCCCTCCGGGCGCCTGCTTGCCGAGCACATGCTCGAGGACCGCAGCCTGTCGCTGCGCCATCTCGCGCGCGCGGCCGACGGCACGCTCGGCGTCGCGTTGCAGGCCGAGGCGCTCGACGGCGGCAGCGTCGCCGATGCGCCGCTGCTCGCCCTCCTGCGCGACGGCCGGCTGCGCCCGGCGCAGGCCGTGCCCGGCCTCGGCGGCTACGGCGCGAGCATCGCCGCGCTCGGCGACGACTTCTTCGTCAGCGCGCTGCAGGGCGACGCCGTCGTGCGCTGGAGCAGCCGCGGCGAGCTGCGGCGCGAATACGGCCTGCGCCGCCCCGCCGGGCTGGCCACTGCCGCCGGCGCGGTGCTGGTCAGCAACGAGCTCGGCCTGATCGCCCGCCTCGCCCCCGGCGACGGCCGGCTCGACACCGTGTTCGAAGCACCTGGCATCCGCTGGGACAACCACCTCGCCGTCACCCCGCGGGGCTGAACCCGGCGCCCGGCGGGCGGTCGGACAGCTGGGCGTCAAACGGCGGTCCACTATTGCGCTGCAATACGATACACAGCCGGGGCGCGGGCTCGACTATGCTTGCGATCGATCGTGCAGGGGTCGCAGCGGGCCGCTCACCTTGCCGCCGGGCTCGCAGCCGGCCCTGCACGCTTCCTTGCGCCTCGCCCTGGACTTTCCCCTCGACCTCCCCTCTCCTGCCTACCGTCCCGCTTGCCGATGACTCCGACCTCCGCCCCCCGACCGCGGCCACCGAGCTGGCAACGCCCCGTCGTCCTCCTGTGCGCCCTCGCCGCCTTCACCGCCGGCGGCGGCTGGCTCGCCTGGAGTCTGCTGTCGGGCAACGCCAACCCGGCCGCGGGCTACCAGTTCACCGTCGCACAGCGCGGCGACATCGAGGACGTCGTCACCGCCACCGGCACGCTGCAGCCACGCGACTACGTCGATGTCGGCGCCCAGGTGTCGGGCCAGCTGAAGAAGATCCACGTCGCGGTCGGCTCGGTGGTGAAGGCCGGCGACCTGCTCGCCGAGATCGACTCCACCGTCTATCTGTCGCGCGTCGACGCCTCGCGTGCGCAGTTGCGCAACCTGCGCGCCCAGCTGAAGGACCGCGAGGCCCAGGTCACCCTGGCGCGGATCCAGTTCCGCCGCCAGAAGGCGCTGATGGCCGAAGACGCCACCACCGCCGAGAGCCTGCAGAACGCCGAGGCCACGCTGCAGTCGGCCGAAGCCCAGCTCGAGGCCCTGCGCGCGCAGATCGAGCAGTACGAGTCCACGCTGCGCGGCGACGAGGCCAACCTGCGCTACGCGCGCATCCTGTCGCCGATGGCCGGCACGGTGGTGTCGATCACCGCGCGCCAGGGCCAGACGCTGAACACCAACCAGTCGGCGCCGGTGATCCTGCGCGTGGCCGACCTGTCGACGATGACGGTCCAGACCCAGGTCTCCGAGGCCGACATCAGCCGCCTCAGGCTCGGCATGGAAACCTACTTCACCACCCTCGGCGGGCAGGGCAAGCGCTGGCCCGGCCGGCTGGAGAAGATCGAGCCCACGCCCACCGTGACCAACAACGTCGTCCTCTACAACGCGCTGTTCGACGTCCCCAACCCCGACGGCGAACTGATGACGCAGATGACGGCCCAGGTGTTCTTCATCGTCGCCCAGGCCCGGGACGCGCTGCTGGTACCGATGGCCGCGCTGCAGCCGGGCCCGGCACGCAGCCCGCGCACCGCCGCCGCGCGGCCGACGGGCGGAACGCGGAACGGCGCCGCGCCGGCGCCGACCGGACGGACGCCGGCCCCGGCCACGCGCACGGTGCGGGTGGCGGCCGCGGACGGCTCGCTGCAGGCGCGCACAATCGAGCTCGGCGTCGCCGACCGCATCCAGGCCCAGGTGCTGTCCGGCCTGGAAGAGGGCGAACGAGTCGTGTCCGGCCTGGCCGCCGGCGCCGCCGCCCCCACCCGGCCGCGGATGTCGCCACGCCTGTGAAGCCCGAACGCCTGCCCTCGCCGGCCACCGCCCCGGCGCTGCACGACGCCGCCGGCGCCGCCGCGGCCGCCCCGCTGATCGAGCTCGTCGGCATCACCCGCAGCTTCGTCAACGGCGAAGTCGAGACGCGCGTGCTGCACGGCATCGACCTGCAGATCCACGCCGGCGAGTTCGTCGCCATCGTCGGCGCTTCCGGCTCGGGCAAGTCGACGCTGATGAACATCCTCGGCTGCCTGGACCGCCCGACGCGCGGCACCTACCGCTTCATGGGCGAGGACGTGGCCGGCTTCGACCGCGACCAGCTCGCGCGCCTGCGCCGCGAGGCCTTCGGTTTCGTGTTCCAGAGCTACAACCTGATCGGCGGCGCCACCGCACGCGAGAACGTCGAGGTGCCGGCGGTCTATTCGGGCATGCCGCGCCACGAACGCCACGCCCGCGCCGAAGCGCTGCTCACGGCGCTCGGCCTGGGCGAGCGCATCCATCACCGCCCCAGCCAGCTCTCCGGCGGCCAGCAGCAGCGCGTATCGATCGCCCGCGCGCTGATGAACGGCGGCCGCATCATCCTCGCCGACGAGCCCACCGGCGCGCTCGACAGCCGGAGCGGCGCGGAGGTCATGAAGCAGCTCGCCGAACTCTCCGCCGCCGGCCACACCGTCATCCTGATCACGCACGAACGCGACGTCGCCGAGCAGGCGCAGCGCATCATCGAGATCCGCGACGGCCGCATCGTCGCCGACCCCGGCCCGCAGCGGCCACCGCGGCCCGAGCCCGACTTCGCGCCGCACATCGACCACACCTCGCCACTGTCCGACGTCGTCGAAGCCACCCGCACCGCGCTGCGCGCGCTGCGCGCCAACCTGTTCCGCGCCATCCTGACCCTGCTCGGCATCGTCATCGGCGTGGCCTCGGTGATCGCGATGCTGGCGATCGGCGATGGCGCCAGGCAGAAGGTCATCGACCAGGTCAGCGCGATGGGCACCAACCTGCTCACCGTGCGCCCGGGCGCGCCCAACACGCGCGGCCGTGACGCGCCGGCGACGCTGGTGATCGACGACGTGCGCGCCATCGCCGAGCTGCCCAACGTGCTCGCTTCGGTACCGGAACAGGGCGGCACGATCACCATCCGCGCCGGCCACATCGACCACCGCACCAGCGTCAACGGCACCTCGGCCGACTACGTGCTGGCGCGCAGCTGGCCGGCCGCGCAGGGCACCTTCTTCAGCGCCGAGGACGAGGCGCGCTACGCGACCGTCGCCGTGCTCGGCCAGACGGTGGCGAAGGCCCTTTTCCCCGACGACGACGCCGTCGGCCAGTTCGTGCTCGTGAACAACATCCCGTTCCAGGTCACCGGCGTCATGACGCCCAAGGGCGCCACGCCGTGGGGCCAGGACCAGGACGACGTCGTCTTCGTGCCCTACTCCACCGGCAGCCTGCGCCTCACCGGCCAGCGCTTCCTGCGCAACGTCACCGTCGCCGTCGAGGACGTGGCGCGCATCGACGACACCCAGGCCGAGGTGAGCGCGCTGCTCACCGCCCGCCACGGCGTCGAGGACTTCCAGATCCGCAACATGGCCTCGGTGATCGCCACCGTGTCCGAAACGCAGAACACGCTCACCATCCTGCTCGGCACCGTGGCGGCGATCTCGCTGCTGGTGGGCGGCATCGGCGTCATGAACATCATGCTGGTGTCGGTCACCGAGCGCACGCGCGAGATCGGCATCCGCATGGCCACCGGCGCGCGCATGAAGAACATCCAGCAGCAGTTCCTGATCGAGGCCCTCGTCGTGTCCGCCGTCGGCGGCCTGATCGGCGTCGCCGTGGGCCTGGGCGCGGCGGCGGCGATCGCCTACTTCGGCACCGCGGTGCAGTATTCGCTCGCGCCGGTGGTGCTCGCCTTCAGCTGCGCCTTCCTCACCGGCCTGATCTTCGGCTACCTGCCCGCGCGCAAGGCCGCCCGCCTCGACCCGGTGGTCGCGCTCGCCTCGGAATGAGCCCCCCCATGCAGACGCCCCCGCACCGACGCGCTGCCGTCGCCCCCCACGCGACCGCCCTCGCGCCCCCGTCAACGGCCCGCCGCACGGCCCCCGCCGTCATCCCCGGCGCCGCCCTGCTGCTCGTCGCCGCACTGCTCGCCGGTTGCGCCGTCACCGAGCCGGTGCGCGGCCCCGCGCTGACGCTGCCGGCGACCTGGGTCGAGGACGAAGCCTCCGCCGCTGCCGACGCCACGGTGGCCGACACCTGGTGGCAAGCCTTCGGCTCGGCGCAGCTCGACGCCCTCGTCGCCGAGGCGCTCGCCGCCGCGCCCGACCTGCGCATCCAGGCCGAGCGCGTGATCCAGGCCGAACTCGCGCTGCGCAGCGCGGGCGCGGCGCTGTTCCCCTCGCTGTCGCTCGGCGCCAGCAGCGGCGCGCGCAACACTGACGGCAGCGAGACGCGCTCGACCGAGATCAGCCTCGGCGCGAGCTACGAGCTCGACCTCTGGGGACGGCTGGCCGCCGGCGTCGATGCCAGCCGCGCCAGCCTCGCGGCGAGCCGCTTCGACCGTGACGCCGCCCGCCTGTCGCTGATGGCCAGCGTCGCCACGACCTGGTTCCAGTCCCTGGCGGTGCAGGAGCGGCTGGACATCGCGCGCCAGAACCTCGCCATCGCCGAACGCGTGCTGCGCGTGGTCGACGCCCGCTACCGCAATGGCGCCGCCTCGGCCCTGGAGCTCAGCCAGCAACGCAGCACGGTGCTCGCCCAGCGCCGCACGATCGAGCCGCTCGAGGTGCAGCTGCGGCAGACGCGCTCGGCCCTGGCGATCCTGCTCGGGCGCACGCCGCAGGCGCCCTTCGCCGACGGCGAACGCCTCGCCGACCTGCAGCTGCCGGCGATCACGCCCGGCCTGCCGTCCGAGCTGCTGCTGCGCCGCCCCGACCTCGCCGCTGGCGAGGCCGGTCTTGCCGCCGCCGCGGCCAACGTCGCCGCCGCACGCGCAGCCCTGCTGCCGAGCTTCAGCCTGTCGGCCGGCGCCGGCGCGGCGAGCGCCGCCCTGCTCTCGCTCGCCGGCCCGGCGAGCACGCTGTCGCTGTCGGCCAGCGTGCTGCAGACCATCTTCGACGGCGGCCGCCTCGCCGCCGCGGCCGACATCCAGCGCTCGCGCCAGCGCGAGCTGGTCGAGAGCCACCGCAAGGCGATCCTCACCGCACTCAAGGAAGTCGAGGACGCGCTCGCCGACAGCGCCCGCGACCAGCGCCAGGAAGCGGCGCAGCGCGAGATCCTCGCCGAGGCCGCGCGCAGCCTGCGCCTGGCCGAGCTGCGCTACCGCGAGGGCGCCGACAGCCTGCTCGTCGTGCTCGACGCCCAGCGCACCCTGTTCACGGCGCAGGACCTGCTCGCCCAGCTGCGCCTGGCACGGCTGAGCGACGCAGTCAACCTCTACCGCGCACTGGGCGGCGGCTGGCAGCCCGACCGCGGCGCCCCGGCTGCGCCGGCACCGCCTGCGGGCCTGTCCCGCACCGAGTGAAACCGCAGCCGGCACGGCCTTGCCCGAGATGGGGAATCGACCCCATGGGCATGTGGCGTTTTTGCGAAAGCACTATTGAGAATTAATCTCGTTCTAATCACAATTCCAGGCCAGTGCATGTAGCCAGCCACCTGTAACACGGGCCTTTGGGCCGTCAGGACGATCAGGAAGCCAGCCAGAGCCGACTTCCCATCGATCTACCCGAGACTTCCCGATGACCCGTGCCGCTTTTGCCGGCGGGCAGCGCCTCCGCGCCTGCTTCGCCCGTTCCGCCCCCGTGCGCCCCCTGCTGCCCCTGAGCGCCGTGATGCTCGCCGTGCTCTCGCTCGGCGCCCAGGCGCAGTCCACTCCGGCCCAGACCACCACCCTGCCCACGGTGACGGTGAAGGCCAACCAGGAGGCGCAGCAGGACGGCCTGCGCGCCACCACCACCCGGGTCGGCAAGGTGCTGCAGGATCCGCACGATGTCCCGCAGGCGGTCACGACCGTGACCAACGCGCTGCTGGAAGAGCAGCAGGTGGGCTCGCTGCGCGAGGCGCTGCGCAACGTGTCCGGCCTGTCGTTCAACGCCGCCGAAGGCGGCCGCTCGGGCGACAACATGAACCTGCGCGGCTTCTACACCTTCGGCGACATGTACCTCGACGGCATCCGCGACACCGCCCAGTACAACCGCGAGACCTTCAACCTCGAGCAGATCGACGTGCTGCGCGGCTCGGCGGCGATGCTGTTCGGCCGCGGCCAGGCCGGCGGCGTCATCAACCAGGTCACGAAGACGCCGCTGCTCGGCGACCGCGCCAAGCTCACCGGCAGCGTCGGCACCGACGACTACCGCGAGCTCACCGGCGACTTCAACAAGGAGCTGGGCGACAGCACCGCGCTGCGCCTGAACCTGATGAAGCGCGACGAGGGCAGCTGGCGCAGCAACCCCGCCGACGGCGCCGAGGCCGAGATCCACCGCGAAGGCGTCGGCCTGAGCCTGGTCACCGGCCTCTACACCGACAACGAATTCACCCTCAACCACTACTACCTGAAGACGCGGGACAACGCGGATTACGGCATCTCGTTCGACCCCGCCACCAAGCGCCCGACGAAGAAGTTCTCCGCCGACACCTTCTGGGGCACCAACGACACCTTCGACGACAGCGAGACGGCCATCACCTCGCTCGTCCACCAGCACAAGCTGTCCGCGCAGGCCGAGATCCGCACCCAGCTGCGCCACGCCAGCTATGACCGCGCCTACTGGGCCCAGGCACCGGACCGCAACCTGGCGCCGAGCTTCGACGCCAGCACCGGCAGTGCGAAGACGCGCAAGACCGACACCGAGAACCTGACCCTGCAGTCGGACCTGACCGCGCGCGCCAGCCTGTTCGGCATGAAGCACGAGCTGCTCGCCGGCTTCGAGTACCTGAAGGAAGACTCCAGCCGCTGGGCACTGCTCGACCTCGATCCTGGCGCCGGGCGCTTCTATCGCGCCAGCGCGACCAGCGGCCCGGCCACCACCTACCAGGGCGACACCATCGCCTTCTACGGCCAGGACACGATCGAGTTCATCCCGAACTGGAAGCTGACGCTGGGCGCCCGCCGCGACGAACTCGATGCCGACTACTCCAGCCTGACCTCGCCCAAGCTCAGCTTCGGCGAAACCAGCGTCCGCACCGGCCTGTCCTGGCACCCGACCGACGACACCCACTACTACGTCAGCTACAGCGACTCCTTCAGCCCGACCGCCGACCTCTACCAGCTCTCCGGTGGTTCCTACCCGGCCGAGCGCAGCCAGGTGACCGAGCTCGGCGCCAAATGGATGCTGATGGAGGGCGACCTCGCCCTGCGCGCGGCCCTGTACCGCGCGGACAAGGAGTGGGAGCGCAGCACCGACCTCGAGTCCACCGCGGCGATCCTGACCAGGAAGCGCCGCACCGACGGCTTCGAGCTCGAAGCCGCCGGCCGCATCACGCCGAACTGGGAAGTGTTCAGCGGCTTCTCGCTGATGGATGCGGAGATCCTCGAAGTCGCCGAGAACCGCAACGCCCAGACCGGCGTGGTGACCACCGCCGACGCCCGCCTGAAAGGCCAGCGCCCGCGCAACACGCCCAAGCTCACCTTCAACCTGTGGTCGACCTACGCGCTGGGTGGTGGCTGGAAGCTGGGCGGCGGCGTCGAGGCGAAGAGCGATCGCTACGCCTACTCGCCATCCACGGCGAATGCCAACAACCTCTTCGTCGATGGCAAGTTCCGCCCCAACACCGCGCCCGGCTATGCGCGCTGGGACGCCATGCTGGCCTACGAACAGAAGAGCTGGGCCGCGCGCCTCAACGTCAAGAACGTCTTCGACCGGCTCTACTACGACGCCGTCTATGACAATGGCGGCTTCACCGTGCCCGGCACCGGCCGCGCCGTCATCCTCACCGGCGAATACAAGTTCTGAGCCGAGGCCCGCCGGTCGCGCCGTCAGGCGCACCGGCGGGCCGTGACCCCGTCACCCTGGAGGGGGCGTGCACCGCCCCAGCAAGCTGCCCATGAACAAACGCGAATTTCTCCGCCACCTCGGCACGGCAGGCGCCGTCGCGATCCTGCCCCGCCTCGCCCTCGCCGCGCCGTCCGCCGCCACCGCCCGCGCCGACGACATCCGCCTCATCGCAGCCTGGCGCAGCCTCCACGCCCTGGCACCGGACGGCACCGCGCGCGGGCCGGCGCAGGACAAGCCCACCGATTACGTGGGCATCCTGGCGCCCGACTGGCAGCGCGGCCAGGTCCGCATCCAGAGCGCGGTGCCGGTTCCCGCCCGGGTGCACGGCCTGCTCGCCGAGGGCGACGGCGGCTTCGTCGCCTGCGCCAACCGGCCCGGCACCTGGCTGCTGCGTTGCGACGCGGACGGACGCATCGCCGCCCGCCACGACCTCGGCGATGAAACCGGCGGCCGCACGCTGAACGGCCACGCCGTCTTCGATCCCAGCGGCGAATGGCTGCTGACCACCGAATCCGAAGCCGACACCACCCAAGGCTGGGTCAGCGTGCGCCGTCGCGACACGCTGCGCAAGGAAGCACAATGGTCGACGCGCGGCATCGAGCCGCACGAACTCGCCTTCGCCGCCGACGGCCAGCTGCTCGTCGCCAACGGCGGCATCCTGCGCGCCGCGGGCGACCGCAAGCGCGACCTCGACCGGATGGACTCCTCGCTCGTTCGCCTCGACGCCCGCAGCGGGGAACGCCTCGGTCAGTGGTGGCTCGACGACAAGCGCCTCAGCCTGCGCCATCTGGCCATCGGTACCGCCGCCGGCGAGCGCCCGCTGGTCGGCATCGCCCTCCAGGCCGAGCACGCCGACGCCGCCGAGCGCGCCGCAGCACCGATCCTCGCGATCTGGAATGGCGACGAACTCACGCTGCCGAGCCGCGAGACGCTCGGCGGCGGCTACTGCGGCGACATCGCCGTCGGCCCCGACCGCGGCTTCTACCTGTCGGCCGAGCGTCGCAACCTCGTCGCGCGCTGGCACGCCGACGCCCCTGGGCGCCTCGACGTCATCGCCAGCCTTGACAAGGCCGGCGCGCTCGCCGAGATCGAACTCGGCGGTGGTCGCGGCGCGCTGATCGGCTCGCCGCGCGGCCTCGGGCTGTGGCATCCACAGCTCGACCCGGTGCTGCTGCGCTGGCCGGTGGAGCTCGCGCCGGACAACCACTGGACGGCGCAGACGGCCTGAATGCAGGTTCGGGGCGTCGCGCCCGCCTCGCCTGCGCGCGGGCGCAGACGCCGCGCGGCCGGGCTGATCCGCACCGGCGCCAGCGGCCGCCGCTGCGCACGGCGGGGCAGAAACCTCCGGGCGCGCACCATGGCAAAGGGCCGGCAATGCCGGCCCTTTGGTCATCGTGTCGAGGGCACGCCGCGGTCAGTGCGGCGCGCCCCCGCCGTCGTGCGCGCTTAGCGCCGCGTAGCCGCGCCAGTCCTCGACCAGGCTCGCCGCGCAGTCGCGCAGGCAGTCGGCGAGGCGCGCATCACCCTCGATGATGTGCAGATGATCGACGATCGCCTGCGCCACCGCGGGCGACTGCCGCGCCGGAAAGCGCGACAGCAGGTAGAGCACCGCCGCCAGCGCCAGTTCGGGGCGGCCGGCGTACTCGGGGCCGTCACCGGCGTGCGGCGCGGGCGTCTCGCGGCCGGCGTGGACGGCGGCGCTCACAACCGCACCGCATAGTATTCGACGACGTGCTGGACCTCGACCGGGAACGGCACCTCGTCCGCAGATGGCGTGCGCGTGACCGTCGCGGCGCAGGCGGCCTCGTCGAAGCTGAGCCATTCCGGGCGGCTCAGCGCGGGCTCGGCGAGCGACTCGAGCGCGACCGGGATCTTGCGCCCCTTCTCGGTCAGCGCGATGCGATCGCCCGGGCGCACCCGGATCGAGGGGATGTTGACCGATCTGCCGTTGAGCAGCACGTGCTTGTGGCGCACGAGCTGGCGCGCCGCCACCGCGGTGGGGGCGAAGCCGGCGCGGAACACCGCGTTGTCGAGCCGGCGCTCGAGCAGCTCAAGCAGTTTCTCGCCCGTCGGCGCCTTGTCGCGCTTGGCCTCGCGGAACAGGCGCTGGATCTGGCTCTCGGTGAGGCCGTAGTTGAAGCGCAGCTTCTGCTTCTCGATCAGCTGCACGCCGAAGCCCGACTTGCGTTTCGGCTTCTGGCCGTGCTGGCCCGGCGGGTAGTTGCGCTCGCCGAGCGGCTTGCGCGACGCCCCGGCAGTTCGGTGCCCAGGGCACGCATCACTTTCAGTCGTGGTCCGGTGTAGCGGGACAAGATGTTCTCCTTCGGTCAAGGTTGCAGGGCGCCAGCGCCGCTGCCAGCGCGCGAAAAGCGCGAGCGAGGCCTGTTCGAAGGCCCCGGCTTCGCAGCGGCAAGCGCCTCCCGGCGCTGACGCGGGTTCGAGATTGCCTGGTCGAGTTGTTCGCACGATGCCGCCAGTTCCTGATCCAGTTGGCTGCCGTCCAGACGGTGCAGCAACAGCCGCGCCAGATGCGCGGCACGCGGACAGCCGGTGTCGAGCCAGCGCGACAGGTGCGCGATCGCGCCGGCGAGCAGCTTCATCTGTTCCGCGTCGGCTCGGACATCCATGGCCAACTCCATTTGATAACGATTCTCATCATCGTCCATGAGAATCGCGTAGCCGTCAAGCCCGCGACGCACCCACCGGGGCCTGCCGGGGGCGGAGCAGCGGGCGGCAGGGGACGCGCGCCCTCGGCGCAGGCGGCCGGCGCCGCCGCAGGCCATGGGGGTGCGGAGAAACGCGATGGGATCGGGAAACGCCGGAACGGGTCGTCAGCCGCCGGCGCGGGTCGCTGCAGCCCGGCTACCAGCCCAGGCCCTTGCGCAGCGCGAGCAGCACGCCCATGCCGAGGAGGAAGGGCAGCCAGGGGTTGCGCCAGCGCAGCGCGACCAGCACGACGACGAGGCCGGCGGCGAGCTTGGGGTTGAACGGCGCGAGCTCGCCGCCGTCCAGCAGCAGATCCGGCATCACCAGCGCCGACAAGGCGGCCGCCGGCGCGTAGCGCAGCGCGCGCTGCAGCGCCGGCGGCAGGCGCCCGCGCTCGCCGAGCAGGATGAAGCTGCCGCGCGTGCCCACCGTCGTCAGCGCCATCAGCACCAGCGCCACCCACAACCAGACGCCCTCGATCATCCCTGCCTCCCGCGCTGCTGCCAGTGCTCGGCGGCAAAGCCGGCGCCGATGCCGATCGCGATGCCGGCGAACAAGCCCAGGCGCAGCGGCAGATCGCGCAGCAGCACCGCGCCCAGGCCGCCGGCGAGTGCCGCCAGCAGCATCGGCCGGGTGCGCACCATCGGCATCATCATCACCATCAGCGCGATCGTCGCCATGAACTCCAGCGACCAGTCGCGCGGAATCACCCCCGCGCCGAACACGCCGATCGCCACCGAGCCTTGCCACAGCAGCCAGCCGTACACCGAGGGCGCGATGAAGTAGCCCCAGCGCCACTCGGGCTCGTCGGCCTTGAGCATGCGCTCGGCGCCGACCGCGAAGATGCCGTCGACGAGCAGATAGCTCGCCGCCAGGCGGCGCGCCAGCGGGTGGCCGTGGAAGGCCGGCGCGATCGAGGCGGAAAAGATGATGAAGCGCAGGTTCAGCACCAGCGCGGTCACCGCCACCAGCCACAGCGGCGCGCCCGAGGCGATCAGCGGCAGCGCGCCGAGCTGGGCGGTGCCGGCATAGACGAGCACGTTCATGCCCATCGCCTCGAACGGGCTCAGCCCGATCGAGCGCATCGCGATGCCGGTGACCACGGCCCACGGCAGCAGCCCGACCGAGATCGGCAGGAAGTCGCGCAAGCCCTCGCGGGCGCCGCGGCGAAAGGCGGAAGTCATCGATGGCCGGTGCAAAAGCGCACAAGCATAGCAGGCCGGCGTTGCGTACTTGCAACAGCATGTAGGCGAGGCTGGCACGCCGAGGGACCGCAACATTGTTAATGCGAATCGCTCGCATATACACTGGCAGCCCGCCCGGACGCCCTCATCCATTCCGCGTCCGCGCGCCGCACCTAGCCAGCCAGGGGCATCGCGCTCTCAGCCAGCCATTGAATCGAACCAATGAGCACATGGAGAGTGATCGATGCCTTGTTTCCGCGCATGCCCGCCCCGCCCCACCACCCTTGCCGCCGCCCTGCTGGCGGGCCTCGCCCTGCCGGCCGTGGCGCAGGAGCCGATCAAGCTCGACGCGGTCACCGTGACCGCCACCCGGACCAGCAGCGTGGAAGGTGAAACCCCGCAGAAGATCACCGTCATCACCCGCGAGCAGATCGAGCGCCAGCTCGCGATCACCACCGACCAGGCCCAGGTGCTCGGCAACCTGCTGCCGGCCTATTCGCCGAGCCGGCAGAAGCTCTCCAGCGCGGGCGAGACTTTCCGCGGCCGCTCGCCGCTGATCATGATCGACGGCGTGCCGCAGTCCACCCCGCTGCGCGACAGCGCCCGCGACGGCTACACGATCGACCTCGCCATGGTCGAGCGCATCGAGGTCATCCACGGCGCCAGCGCCGAACACGGCCTCGGCGCCACCGGTGGCATCATCAACTACGTCACCCGCAGCCCGCGCGGTGCCGGCATCCGCCAGCACGCCGGCGTCAGCGTCTCCGGCCCGACCTCGACCTATTCCGACAGCCTCGGCTACAAGCTCGACTATCGCGCCGAAGGCAGCCGCGGCAGCTGGGACTTCGTCGCCGCCGCCACCTACCAGACCCGCGGCGTGTTCTACGATGCCGACGGCGAGCGCATCGGCGTCGACAACACCCAGGGCGACATCATGGATTCGAAGGCCCACGACCTGATGTTCAAGCTCGGGCGCTGGATCGGCGACGACCAGCGCCTCGCCTTCACCGTCAACCAGTTCCGCCTCGAGGGCAACAACGACTACGTCAGCGTCCCGGGCGACGCCGACGCCGGCATTCCGACCAGTTCGCGCAAGGGCTCGCCCGCGGGCAACGCGCCGCAGAACGACGTCACTTCGGCCAGCCTCGCCTACACCCACGCCGATCTGGCCGGCAGCGAGCTCGACGTCCAGCTCTACAGCCAGCGCTTCCGCGCCCGCTTCGGCGGCGGCACCCTCGCCACCTTCCAGGACGCCAGCCTCGCCCCGGTCGGTACTTTGTTCGACCAGTCGCAGAACGAATCGGACAAGTACGGTGCCAAGCTGACGCTGCGCCGCGACGGCCTGCTCGACAACCGCCTGCTGCTCAGCGGCGGCTTCGACCTGCTGCAGGACACCACCCGGCAGATGTTGATCGCGACCGACCGCGAGTGGGTGCCGGAGACCCGCTTCCGCAACTTCGCCCCCTTCATCCAGGCCGAGCTGCGCCCCTTCGAGCGCCTGAAGCTGCTCGGCGGCCTGCGCCGCGAGTTCGCCGAGCTCGACGTCGACAGCTTCCGCACCATCGCCTCCACCCGGCCCGCCAGCGGCGGCGTCGAGGTCGAAGGCGGCAAGCCGACCTTCACCGAAACGCTGCACAACCTCGGCCTCGTGTTCCAGGCCACCGACTGGGCACAGCTCTTCGCCAACTATTCGGAGGGCTTCGGCATGCCCGACGTCGGCCGCGTGCTGCGCGCGATCAACACGCCGAACCAGCGCATCGACGACTTCCTCGACCTGCAGCCGATCGTCACCGACAACCGCGAGATCGGCGTGCGCGCCAAGCAGGGTCCGTTCGAAGCCGAACTGAGCTACTTCCAGTCCGATTCCGACTTCGGCTCGCGCCTGGTGCCCGTCGGCGGCGTGTACCAGGTGCGCCGCGAGAAGACCGAGATCGACGGCATCGAGGCGAGCGCGGGCTGGCAGCTCAATGCCGACCACCGCCTGCACGCCGCCTACGCCAAGGTCAAGGGCCGTGCCGACACCGACGACGACGGCAAGGTCGACACCGATCTGGACGGTGCCAACATCTCGCCCGACCGCCTGAACCTGGGCTGGCAGGCGCGCTGGACCGACAAGCTCGGCACCCAGCTGCAGGTGAGCCACTTCTTCGACCGCAGCTTCCCCAAGCCCGAGCTCGACTTCAACGGCTACACCCTGGTCGACGCCGCGCTCTCCTACCGCCTGCCGGTGGGCCAGCTCAGCGCCGGCATCGAGAACCTGTTCAACAAGGACTACGTGACCTACTACTCGCAGAGCGCGGATTCGACCACGCGCGACGACCGCTACTTCAAGGGCCGCGGCCGTACCTTCAACGTCGGCTACCAGGTCAGCTTCTGAGCCGCACGGAGCCCGCCTTGCGCACCGCCTGCCCGGCCTGCTCCATCGTCTCGCGCATCGCCGCCGCCGTGCTCGGCGGCTATGCGCTGGCGACGCTGGCGGCGATGGCGCTGGCGGCCGCCCTGCCCACGGCGCGCGCCGACGCGGTGCTCGCCGCCATGCTGTGCGCCTTCGCCATCCACGCCGCCGCCGCGCTGTGGGCCTTCGCCGCCCGCAGCGCGGGCCGCGCCTGGCTCGGCCTGCTGCTGCCCACGGCGCTGGCCGCCGTCCTCGCCTGGCTGCTCAACTGAGGCCCGCGCCCATGAAGGACTACTTCCGCCAGTCGATGGCCTGGCTGCACACCTGGACCGGGCTGGTGCTGGGCTGGCTGCTGTTCTTCATGTTCGCCACCGGCAGCGCGGGTTACTTCGACACCGAGATCGACCGCTGGATGCAGCCCGAGCTGCCGGTGATGGCCGCCGAGGTCGACACCGCCGCGGCCGCCGCGCTGGCGCTCGCGCGCCTGCAACAGGTCGCCCCGGCGGCCGAACGCTGGTTCATCCGCCTGCCGCACGAGCGCGCCGACCCCTATCTGCGCATCTTCTGGCAGGGCGGCAGCGGCGGCCCGGCGCGGGGCGAGGAGCAACTCGAGCTCGCCACCGGCCGGCCGCTGGCGGCGCGCGACACCGGCGGCGGCCAGCTGCTCTACGCCATGCACTGGAAGCTGCACTACCTGCCGCAGGCCGTTGCCGAATGGGCGGTCGGGGTGGCGACCATGTTCATGCTGGTGGCGCTCGTCACCGGCGTCGTCGTGCACAAGAAGATCTTCGCCGACTTCTTCACCTTCCGCCCCGCCAAGGGCCAGCGCTCCTGGCTCGATGCGCACAACGTCGCCAGCGTGATCACCCTGCCCTTCCAGCTGATGATCACCTATTCGGGCCTGGTCTTCCTGATGCTGACCTACCTGCCGCTGATCGTGGCCGCCTACTACGGTCCCGGGGCCGAAGGCCGGCGCGCGTTCAGCGACGAGATGTTCGCACCGCCGCAACTGGCCGCAGCAGCCGGCGTCGCGGCGCCGCTCGCGCCGCTGGGCTCGCTCATCGATGCGGCCGAGGCGCGCTGGGGCGGCACCCGCGTGCACTCGATCGACCTGCGCCACCCGGGCGACGCCAACGCGCGCGTGATCCTCAGCAGCACGGTCGCCGGCGGCCCGCTGCGCAGCGCCGAGCGGCTCGTGTTCGACGGCGTCGGGGCCACGGTGCTGGCCGCGCAGCCGGCCGAGGGCTCCGCGCCAAAGCGCGTGCGCGACGTCCTCCTCGGCCTGCACGAAGGGCTGTTCGCACCCCCGCTGCTGCGCTGGCTGTATTTCGTCTCCGGGCTGCTCGGCGCCGCGATGATCGCCACCGGGCTGGTGCTGTGGACGGTCAAGCGCCGCCAGCGCGCGGAGAAGGCGGGCGCCGCACCGCACTTGGGCCTGCGCCTGGTCGAGCGGCTCAACGTCGGCACCCTTGCCGGCCTGCCGATCGGCATCGCCGCCTACTTCTGGGCCAACCGGCTGCTGCCGCTCGAACTGGGCGAGCGCGCCGCCTGGGAGGCGCACGCGCTGTTCATCGCCTGGGCGCTGATGCTGATCCACGCCGCACTGCGCGCGCCGGCCCGCGCCTGGGTCGAACAGCTGTGGCTCGCCGCCGCCGCCTTCGCCCTGCTGCCACTGCTCAACGCCTTCACCACCGACCGCCATCTGGTGCAGAGCCTGGCGGCGGGCGACTGGGTGTTCGCCGGCTTCGACCTCGCCGTGCTGGCCTTCGGCGCCGCCTTCGCGCGCGGCGCCCGGCGGCTGGCGCGGCGGGGGGGGAGCGCGGCGGTGCAGCCGGCCCGGGCCCCGGGGGCCACGGGGCCGCCGCGCGCCG
>JANJTU010000056.1 GCA_024710965.1 Thauera sp.
GCCGCACCGGCCCAGGCCGCTGCCGTCACCGCCGCTGCCGTCACCGCCGCCCCGGCCCAGGCTGCGGCGATCACCACCGCCGCCGTCACCGCCGCGCCGACCCAGGCCGCCGCCATCACCGGCGCCGCTGTGGCCGCCGCCCCGACCCAGGCCGCCGCCGTCACCCAGGCCGCCACCGCGGCCGCACCGAACCAGGCCGCCGCCATCACCGCCGCGGCCAACCAGGCCGCCAATAGCCCCGCCGCCGGCGGCGCGCCCACCGCCACGTCCGGCACTGCCGCCAACACCGCGCCGAGCGTGCCGAGCAGCAGCAGCGGCGGTGGCGGCACCTCTACCGCCAGCCCCAACAAGTAATCGCCAAGCGCTTTCTCGGGGCTCGTGCCACGGCACGGGCCCCGATCGAATCCAGCCTGCCCGCATCTCCCAAGGACTGCTCCATGAAGCAAACCACGAACAAGACCCTGCTCGCCCTGGCGATCTCGTCGGCGGTATGCGCCAACGCCTGGGCGCTCGAGCCGGCCGCCGTCAAGCTCGGCGACGGCCTCGCCTTCACCCCCACGCTCAAGCTGGCCGAGAACTACGACGACAACTTCCGCGCCGAGGAGACCGACGAGGACTCCTCCTGGGTCACCACCATCGCCCCCACGCTGATGCTCGGTGCGCAAGGGGCCAAGACCGGCTACTCGCTGAGCTACACCGCCAACCACGAGATCTATCACTCGAGCCAGCGCGACACCAACACCGACCACCTGCTCGGTGCCGACGCCAACTTCGAGTTCGATTCGCGCAACCGCCTGCGCCTCAACGCCGACTATCGCAAGATCGAGGAAACCAGCTCCGACAGCCGCGACCAGTTCGGCCAGCTGATCCAGAACGACAAGTACAACACCCGTAGCGTCGGTGCCGGCTACACCTACGGTGCCGACAGCGCCACCGGCCAGATCAAGCTCGGCGCCAACTACAACGAGCTGCGCTACGACAACACCGCCCTCAATCCGAACGGCAGCGTGCTCAACGCCGACAAGGAACGCGACGCCACCGCGCTGAGCGCCGCCTTCCTCTACCGCGTCGGCCCCAAGACGCGCGCCCTCATCGAAGGCCGTCACACCGACTACGAATACGTCTCCAACAAGCAGCTCGACAGCACCAACGTCGCCGTGCTGGTCGGCGCCGTGTGGGAAGCCACCGCGCTCACCACCGGCTCGGTCAAGATCGGCCGCGAGCGCAAGGACTTCGACAGCAACCTCAAGGACGACCGTTCGGGCGCCATGTGGGAAGTCGGCGTCAAGTGGGAGCCGCTCACCTACTCCAGCTTCAGCCTCAACACCCGCCGCGCGCTCGACGAAGGCAGCGACAACGCCTCCGCCATCCGCTCGGTGTCCACCACGCTCGCCTGGAACCACGGCTGGAGCGAGCGCGTGTCGTCCGAAGTCAGCTACACCCGCAGCGACCAGAAGTACCTCGAAGTCGCCCGCGACGACACCATCGACACGCTCGGCGTCGGCCTCACCTACAAGGTGCGCCGCTGGCTGGATGTGGGCATCGGCTACAAGTATTCCGAGAACGACTCCACCCGCCTCGGCAAGAGCTACGAGCGCAACATCTACGGCGTGACCCTCAACGCCAGCCTGTAAGGGCCACGTAGCGACAAGCGCAACGGGGAATCAGGCATTCCCCGTTGCGCTTTGGCATCACCCCTGAAGAGAGTTGAACCTGCATCATGAGCATCCGCCACCTCCTCACTCTGCTGATGAGCCTGCTGCTGGTCGCCAGCGCCCCCTCTTACGCAGAAGCCGATGCCCAGTACCGCCTGGCCGCCGGCGACGTCATCCGCATCACCGTCTTCGGCGAGAAAGAACTCAGTCTCGAAGAAGTCCGCCTCACCGACGCCGGCACCTTCTCCTACCCCTTCATCGGCGAAGTGCGCGCCAACGGCAAGACCGCGCGCGAGCTCGAGAAATCGCTCACCACCAGCCTGAAGGGCGACTACCTGGTCGATCCGCGCGTCACCGTCAGCGTGCTGCAGTACCGCGAATTCTTCATCAGCGGCGAAGTCGCCAAGCCCGGCGGCTACCCCTACCAGCCCGGCCTCACGCTGCGCCGCGCCGTGGCGCTGGCGGGCGGCCTCACCGAGCGCGCCTCCGAGAACCGCATCACCATCATCCGCGACAAGGACGAGAGCCGCAGCCCCGCCAAGGCCACGCTCGACACCGAAGTCCGTCCGGGCGACACGATCACGATCGACCAGGGGTTCTTCTAGACGACGCCTCCGCCGGCCCGCGCCTGACCACGGCCGGGGGCGCCGCACCGCCTGGCGCCACACCGCCGCCCCGCACGCCACCGCAACCTCCCGCCCGCGCAGCGCAGCCGCGCAGGCCAGCACGATCACCCTTTGCCGAGTTTCGCCAAGCATGGAAACCAAGGACCAAACCCTCGAGCGCCGCTGGACGCCTCCCCGCCTGAACGCCGAGGATGACGACGACGAAATCGACCTGCTCCAGCTCTGGCAGACCATCTGGCGGCGCAAGTGGAGCATCCTCACGCTGGTGCTCGTGGTGATGATGGTGGCCACCCTCGTCGTGCTCTCGATCACGCCGATCTTCCGCGCCGCCTCCACCCTGCTCATCGAGCAGAAGGCCGCCAAGGTCGTCTCCATCGAGCAGGTCTACGGCCTCGAAGGCACCGGCAACGAATACCTGCAGACCCAGTTCGAGCTGCTGAAGTCGCGCGCGCTCGCCGAGCGCGTCGTGCGCCAGCTCAACCTCACCACCCACCCCGAATTCGACCCGCGCCAGCAGCCCGAACCGCTCATCGACGTCAAGGGCCTGCTCGCCGGCTTCAACCTCGGCAAGGTCGTCCCCGTGACCCTGCCCGAAGACCTCGAAGAAGGCGTCGATCCCACCGAGGCGCAGATCTTCGCCGAGGTCACTGACGCCTTCATGGAGCGCGTCACCATCTCGCCGCAGGGCAAGACGCAGATGGTGAAGGTGGAAGTCGAGATGGCCGACGCCCGCACCGCGGCCAAGGCCGCCAATGCGCTGGCGCAAGGCTTCATCGAGAGCCAGCTTGAAGCGAGCATGGAAATGTCCATGACCGCCACCAACTGGATGAACAGCCGCCTCGGCGAGCTGCGCACCAAGCTCAAGGCCGCCGAAGACCGCCTGCAAAGCTACCGCGAAGCTGAAAACCTCGTCGACGTGCAGGGCGTCGCCACCATCAGCGCCAACGAGCTGTCGATGACCGGCGACCGCATGATCGACGCCCGCCGCCAGCGCGCCGAAGCCGAAAGCCAGTACAAGCAGGTGCAGTCCATGCGCGCCGGCGGCTGGGAAAAGCTCGCCACCCTGCCCGCCGTGCTCGGCCACCCGCTGATCCAGCAGTTCAAGGCCGAAGAAGCCCGCGCCCGCGCCAAGGTGGATGAGCTCTCCAAGCGCTACGGCGCGCTGCACCCCGCCATGGAAGCCGCCCGCACCGAGCTCAAGGCCGCCACCGGCAGCCTGCGCGGCCAGGTCGAGCAGATCGTCGCCGGCATCGAGCGCAACTACCAGCTCGCCGTCGCCAACGAAGGCTCGCTGCGCGCCTCCTTCGAAGCCAACAAGTCGCAGATCCAGAACATCTCGCGCAAGGAATTCAAGCTGCGCGAGCTCCAGCGCGAAGTCGACACCAACCGCGCCCTCTACGACACCTTCATGAACCGGCTGAAGGAAACCGCCGCCACCTCCGACCTCGAGACCGCCAACGCCCGCATCGTGGACGAAGCCATCGTCCCCACCGAGCCGGTCAAGCCGAAGAAGACGCTCATCGTCGCCATCGCCGGCCTGCTCGCGCTCTTCGTCGGCGTCGGCCTGTCGCTGCTGCTCGAAGCGCTCAACAACACCTTCAAGAGCACCGACGACGTCGAAGCCAAGCTCAACCTGCCGGTCATGGGCATCCTGCCCCTGGTCAAGGGCAAGGAGCGCAAGCAGATCGCCCGCCTCTTCAGCACCAACACCGACAAGAGCTTCGCCGAATCGGTGCGCACCATCCGCACCAGCCTCGTGCTCTCCTCCATCGACGACGCCCACAAGCGCATCGTCGTCACCTCGTCCATCCCGGGCGAAGGCAAGAGCTCGGTGTCGGCCAACCTCGCCATCGCGCTGGGCCAGATGCACAAGGTGCTGCTGATCGACGCCGACATGCGCCGCCCCACGCTCGCCAAGAGCTTCGAGCTGCCGGTGGGCACGCCCGGCCTGGCCAACCTCATCGCCGGCACCGCCAAGCTCGAAGACTGCGTCAAGCACATCGAAGGCATCGACATGCTCAGCGCCGGCACCGTGCCGCCCAACCCGCTCGAGCTGCTGTCCTCGCCGCGCTTCGCCAAGGTGCTCGAAGTGCTCGGCGGCCACTACGACCGCATCATCATCGACTCGCCACCCACGCAGGCCGTCAGCGACGCCATCGTGCTCGGCACCTTCGCCGACGCGCTGATCTACGTCGTCAAGTCCGAAGCCACCGCCGTGCCGCTGGTGGTCAAGGGCGTCGGCCAGCTGCTGCAGAACAACGCCCCGGTCACCGGCGTCGTGCTGAACCAGGTCGACATCAAGAAGGCCAAGCGCTACGGCTACAGCTACGGCGGCTACTACGACTACTACGGCTACAGCAGCCAGAAGGCCTGAGCCCGGTCACGACCCACGCTGCAGCCATGATCGACCTGCACAACCACCTGCTGCCGGGCATCGACGACGGCGCGCCCGACCTCCCCACCGCGCTCGCGCTCGCGCGCCGCGCGGTGGCGGGCGGCATCACCCACGCGGTGTGCACGCCGCACATCCACCCCGGCCGCTACGACAACACGCCCGACACCATCCGCGCCGCCTTCCGCGAATTCGCCCTCGCCCTGCGCGAGGCGCAGATCCCGCTGCAGGTGGCCGCCGCCGCCGAAGTGCGCTTCGGCATGGAGCTGATGGAAGGCGTCACCCGGCGCACCATCCCCTTCCTCGGCGAATGGCGCGGCAAGAAGGTGCTGCTGCTCGAATTCCCCCACGGCGAGCTGCCCTTCGGCGCCGAGCGCCTCACGCAGTGGCTGCAGCAGCGCAACATCGTGCCGATGATCGCCCACCCCGAGCGCAACAAGGCCCTGCTGCGCCAGCCCGGCAAGCTCAAGCCCTTCCTCGAACAGGGCTGCCTGCTGCAGGTCACCGCCAGCTCGGTCGCCGGCCACTTCGGCGAAGCCTGCCAGGGCCTCGCCCACACCCTGCTCAAGAACAACCTCGTCACCATCCTCGCCAGCGACGCCCACAACCTGGAACACCGCCCGCCCGAGCTCGCCGAAGGCATGGAGCACGCCGCCCGCATCGTCGGCCACGCCATGGCCGAGCGCCTGGTCAAGCAAGTGCCGTGGGAGATCGCCGAGAAACACTTCGCCGACCGGCAGCCCGCCGCTGCCCCTCCCACCACCGACCACCCCACCGTCGACAGCCGCGCCACCGAACGGCGCGTCGCCTGAGCCCGCCACCACCCGCCCGCCCATCGTGCCGCACGCCCTCGCCACCCCGCCCGCAGATTTGCCCGCCCGCGCCCCCGCCGCGCCGCGGGGCGCCCTGCGCCGCCTGCTGCCGGCGCTGGTCGCGCTGCTGCTGGCGCTGCCGCTGGCGGTGAGCGGCGGGCGCATGCTGCTGGCCGGCATCGCCGACTACCAGGCCGGCGCCTTCCTCGTCGATTGGGAACGCGCCGCCGCCGAACCCCGCCCGCGCGCCGCCGACATCGCCACCCGGGCCGCCACCCGCGCCGCCGCGCTCTACCCCACCGCCAACGGCCGCTACCTGCAGCGCCTCGGCCACATCCAGCAATGGCGGCACTTCCGCCAGCCCTTCGGCGCCACGCTCGCCGAGCCCTCGCGCCGCGCCGCGCTCGAAGCCTTCCGCGCCGCCGCGCTCGCCCGCCCCACCTGGCCCGACAACTGGGCCGCGCTCGCCTACGCCAAGCTCTACCTGCGCGAGTTCGACGCCGA
>JANJTU010000095.1 GCA_024710965.1 Thauera sp.
GTCGGCACGCTGTTCAAGACCAAGACCGGCGAACTCACGGTCAAGGCGGGCGAGATCCGCCTCCTGACCAAGAGCCTGCGCCCGCTGCCGGACAAGTTCCACGGCCTCACCGACGTCGAGCAGAAGTACCGCCAGCGCTACCTCGACATGATCATGAACGAGCAGACGCGCTTCACCTTCGTCGCGCGCAGCCGCATGGTGCAGTCGATCCGCAACTACATGGTCAGCCACGGCTTCCTCGAAGTGGAAACGCCGATGATGCACCCCATCCCCGGTGGCGCCGCGGCGAAGCCCTTCACCACCCACCACAACGCACTCGACATGGAGCTGTTCCTGCGCATCGCGCCCGAGCTCTACCTCAAGCGTCTGGTGGTGGGCGGCTTCGAGAAGGTGTTCGAGGTCAACCGCAACTTCCGCAACGAAGGCCTCAGCCCGCGCCACAATCCCGAGTTCACGATGATGGAGTTCTACGAGGCGTACGCGAACTACCGCACGCTGATGGACTTCACTGAAGGCCTGATCCGCCAGGCCGCACGCGAGGCGCTCGGCACCGAGAGCTTCGTCTACCAGGGTCGCGAGCTCGACCTGTCGAAGCCCTTCCACCGCCTGACCATCGTCGAGGCGATCCGCAAGTACCACCCGGGTTTCACCGTCGAGCAGCTCGCCGACGCCACCTGGCTCAAGCAGAAGATCCAGGACTTCGGCGAGAAGGTGAAGCCGGGCGGGCTGGGCAGCCTGCAGCTGCAGCTGTTCGAAGCCTGCGCCGAGGCCGAGCTGTGGGAGCCGACCTTCATCATCGACTACCCGGTGGAAGTCTCGCCGCTGGCGCGCGCCTCGGACACCAACCCCGAGATCACCGAGCGCTTCGAGCTCTTCATCGTCGGCCGCGAGATCGCCAACGGCTTCTCCGAGCTCAACGACCCGGAAGACCAGGCCGCGCGCTTCCTCGCCCAGGTGCAGGCGAAGGAAGCCGGCGACGAGGAGGCGATGTACTACGACGCCGACTACATCCGCGCGCTCGAATTCGGCCTGCCGCCGACCGGCGGCTGCGGCATCGGCATCGACCGCCTGGTGATGCTGCTGACCGATTCGCCGTCGATCCGCGACGTCATCCTCTTCCCGCAGATGCGGGCCGAGTAGGACGAGGCGCCCGGCCATGCCCGAGCCCGCAGCGCGCAAGCCTGCGGGCTCGCCTGTTTTCCGCGCCCGCCGCTGCGACACCGGGCGCAGGACAGCGCCCGCAGCCCGGCCCCGCCCGGCCCGCTCAGCGACCCAGCGTCACGTCCTCGCCCGGCAGGCCGATGCGCCCCAAGCCCGGCAGCCTGAGCGCCGGCGGCACGAAGTCGATGCCGGCACTGAGGCCGAGCACGTTGAACTCCAAGCCCTCCTCGAGCGCCATCGTCACGCCGAGCAGCCCGCCCAGCGACAGTTGCACCCCGGAGCCGCTCGGCGCGCGCGCGAACACGCCGCCGCCGGGCAGGTAGTCCTTGCCGATCGCGGTGGGCGGCAGGTCGACCCGCAGCTCGGGCACGGCTCGCGCCAGATGGGCGATGAAGGTGTTGCTGTTGGGCCCCGGCCAGAGGCGGTACTCGTGCCTGTAGGGGTAGTGCTCGGCCACCGCATGCAGGCGCGCGATGAGGCGATCCACCTCCTCGCCGCCCCGCAGCTCGCGCAGCAGGGTCGGGCGGTTGCCGTACCAGTAGGCGTCGGGTACGCCGCTGCGCACCCGCACCGCGTCGCCACCACGCGCGACGCCGAACCCGGTCACCTCGAAGCGGGTGTAGGCCGCCGCGCCCTGCGGCTTGGCCGCAATCCAGGTATGCACGCCGAGCGCCCCGCGCCAACGCACGGCACGGGCGGCGAACACCTGGATCACCGCCTCCGGCGTGCGTGCCGGGTCGGGCGCCTGGCCGCTGCTGTCACGCCGCGCACTGCGCCAGTCGAAACCGGCCGCCGCGCCGGAGAAGTGATCCGCCAGCGCCAGGCCGACTGGCACGACAAAGACCAGCAGCACGGCCGCCACCGCACGCCGATACCGACCCCGCCACCGATTGCCTGCCGTCCTCATCGTCTTTCGCCTCGCACTCGCCCCTCCTTGCCCGCCGGCGTGCCCGAGCGCCCCGCTGTTGGCCACGTCATCGCGGACAGGCTAAGGTCGGCCGGCGTGCTTGCCAAGACGCCTGCGTCACGCTTGCGCTACTGCGGTGCCACAGCCGCAAGCGCCAGCCGATGCGCGGACCGTGCACGCAGTGCAGCATGCAGGCTAAGATTACACCACGCATCACACTGCCCATTTTAGGCATTCCAGGAAAGACTCCATGGCCGGTTCCAGCCTGCTGCTTCTGATCGACGACATCGCCAGCGTGCTGGACGACGTCGCCACCCTGACCAAGGTCGCCACCAAGAAGACCGCCGGCGTGCTCGGCGACGACCTCGCGCTGAACGCACAGCAGGTCGCCGGCGTGAAGGCCGACCGCGAGCTCCCCGTGGTGTGGGCGGTGGCCAAAGGCTCGTTCCGCAACAAGGCAATCCTGGTGCCGGCCGCGCTTGCGATCAGCGCCTTCGCCCCGTGGGCGATCGTGCCCTTGCTGATGCTGGGCGGCGCCTTCCTCTGCTTCGAAGGCTTCGAGAAGCTCGCCCACCGCTTCCTGCACGGCGCCGAAGAAGACCGGGCCCACCAGGCCGAGGTGGTGAAGGCGCTTGCCGACCCGAACGCCGACCTGCTCGCGCTGGAGCGGGACAAGATCCGCGGCGCAGTGCGCACCGACTTCATCCTCTCGGCCGAGATCATCGTCATCACCCTCGGCGTGGTCGGCGGCATGAGCCTGATGACGCAGGTGTCGGTGCTGACCGGCATCGCCGTGCTCATGACCATCGGCGTCTATGGCCTCGTCGCCGCCATCGTGAAGCTCGACGACGCCGGGCTCTACCTCAGTCGCCGCCAGGACGGCGGCGCCGTCGCCGGGCTGCAGCGCGGCCTGGGGCGCGGCATCCTGGCCGCCGCACCGTGGATGATGCGTGGGCTGTCCGTGGCCGGCACGGCGGCGATGTTCCTCGTCGGCGGCGGCATCCTCACCCACGGCATCCCGCCGCTGCACCACGCCATCGCCGCCCTCACCGACGGCATGGCCGGCGTGGGCGGCGCCCTGCTGCCGCTCGCGCTCGACGGTCTCAGCGGGATCGTCGCCGGCGCCCTCGTGCTGGCCGCGGTCAGCGTCGTCCGCCGCCTGCTGCCGGCGCGGGCCGCCGCCCGCTGAGGACAGCACCGCCGCCTGCACCGCCACCGAACCCGCTTCGCCCCATGTCGATCAGCCCAGCCCGCCTCGCCTTTGCCGCCGACGGCACGCCGTTCTCCGAGTCCTTCGACGACGTCTATCACTCGAGCGACGGCGGCCTCGGCCAGGCACACCATGTCTTCCTTGCCGGCAACGGCCTGCCCGGGCGCTGGCGCGCACGGGAGCGCTTCGTCGTGCTCGAGACCGGCTTCGGCCTCGGCCTGAACTTCCTCGCCACCTGGGCAGCATGGCGGGACGATCCGCAGCGCTGCGCCCGCCTGCACTTCATCTCCTGCGAGCTGCACCCCTTCGGCAGCGACGACCTCGCCCGCCTGCATGCGCGCTGGCCGGAGTTCGCCGCGCTGGCTGCGGAACTGCAGGCACAATGGCCGGCACCGATCGCCGGCATGCACCGCCTGCACCTGGACGACGAGCGCGTCGTGCTGACCCTCTACTTCGGCGACGCGCGCGAAGGCCTGGCGCAACTGGTGGCGCAGGCCGACGCCTTCTACCTCGACGGCTTTTCGCCGGCGAAGAACCCCGAGCTGTGGTCGCCGCGCATCTTCCACCTGCTCGCCCGGCTCGCCGCGCCCGGCGCCACGCTCGCCACCTGGTCGGTTGCCGGCGAGGTGCGTGAGGGGCTGCGCCGCGCCGGCTTCGACGTCGAGAAGGCGCCCGGCTTCGCTGGCAAGCGCCAGATGCTGCGCGGGCGCCGCAGCGGCGGCACAGCGGCGCACGCCGGGGCCGATCGCCATGCGCCAGCAGGCGGAGCCGCCGCCACCACCATCACCGCCGCCAATGCCGATGCCGGGGCCGGCGCGAACGCCGCCAGCCGCCATGCGCTGGTGATCGGTGCCGGTCTCGCCGGCTGCGCGATCGCCGAACGGCTGGCGGCACGCGGCTGGACGGTCCACCTCGTCGATGCGGCCGACGGCCCGGGCCGCGGCGCCTCGGGCAACCTCGCCGGCGTGCTGCGTCCGCTCCCCAGCCTCGACGACAACCGCATGAGCCGCCTGACCCGCGCCGGCACGCTCTACGGCTGGCGCCACATCGCCCGCCTCCAGGCGCGCGGCCTGCCGCTGCGGGCAGAGGCCTGCGGCGTGCTCCAGCTGGCGCGTGACGCCATGCAGGAGGCGAAGATGGCGGCGGTGGTGGCGCGCCTCGCGCAGCCGGAGGAGCACCTGCGCTACGTCAGCGCCAGCGCGGCGGGCGCGCTCGCGGGCTGGCCGGTGGCCAACGGCGGCTGGTGGTTCGCGGACAGCGGCTGGGTGCAGCCGCCCAGCCTGTGCAGCGCCAACCTCGCATGCCATGCGGGCGCCATCCGCGCCCTGTTCGGCCGCAAGGTCGCCACCCTGCGGGCCGGTGCGGATGGCTGGGCGGCGCTGGACGGCGAGGGCGGCGTGATCGCCGCCGCGCCGGTGGCCATCCTCGCCGCCGGCACGGGCGTCGGCCGCTTCGTGCCGGGCTCCGTGCTGCCGGTGGTCAGCGCGCGCGGTCAGGTGTCGGTGCTGCCCGCCGCACCCGGCAGCGCGCCGCACGTCGTGGTGTGCCGCGGCGGCTACGTCAGCCCGGCGCTCGACGGCCAGCGCTGTGCGGGCGCCACGTTCAGCGTGGACGACGACGACGCGAACTTGCGCGCGGCCGACCACTTCGAGAACCTCGCCAAGCTCGAGGCGATGCTGCCCGGCTTCACGGCCGGCCTCGCGCCGGAAGCGCTCGACGGCCGCGTCGGCTTCCGCCCCGCCTCGCCCGACCGCCTGCCCATGGTCGGTGCCCTGCCGGCCGCGCCGAGCGTGGCGCCGGGCACTGCCCTCGGCATGATTCCGCGCACCGCCGGCCTGCACGTGATCTCCGGTTTCGGCGCGCGCGGCCTGGTGTGGTCGATGCTCGCCGCCGAACTGCTGGCAAGCCAGATCGAAGGCGGACCGCTGCCGCTGGAACAGGACCTGTGCGACGCCATCGACCCCGCCCGCTTCCTGCTGCGCCCGCCGCATCCGCGGCGCCTGACGGAATGAACCGTGCCGCGGGCCACGGACAGTCCGCTCTCCCTTGCCTAGAATGAATTGACGGATGAAATCGATGAACGGCGCGTGCCGCGCGATCCCGATTTGTCTGTCATCCCGCGCATGCCGTACGCTTGGCGGCAGACGAGCCGGCACGTGCGGGTTCGCGGGAGCAAAGAGGTTGTCATGAAGGCTCGTTCTTCCCCGAAAGTCGACGCAGGCAATGCCCCCGGGCTGGCCGAGGCGGCGCTGCCTTCCGCTGAGTTCCGCCTCCTGGCCACGCAGAGCCTTGCGCGCGTGGGCGACTGGGAGCTCGAGCGCGACACGGCGCAGATGACCTGGTCGCCCGAACTGTTCCGCCTCTTCGAGCGGCCGCAAAGCTGGGGCGTGCCCGACATCAACGAGGCCCTGACCTATTACACGCCCGAGTCGCTCGACCGCACCCGCGACATCTTCTGGCACGCGATCGACACCGGCGAGCGCTGCACGCTCGAGCAGGAGGTGCTCCTGCGCTCGGGCGAGGTGCGCCATCACGCCACCGTGATCGAGCCGGTCGCCGACGCGAACGGGCGCGTCTACAAGCTGTACGGGATCGTGCAGGACATCACCGAGCGCAAGCGCCTCGAGCTCGAACGCATCGCCCACGTCGCCCGCCTGGCCGAGCTGTCGCGCCATCTGGTCGACATCGCGGAGCGCGAGCGGCGCCAGCTCGCCTGCGCGCTGCATGACCGTGCCAGCCCGAATCTGGCCGCGCTGCAGATCACCTTCTCCAACCTCGCCGGCGCGCTTCCGCCGGCGGTGCTGGCGCGGGTGGAGCCGCTGCTCGACGACGCCGCCGCGCTGCTTGCCGACACGACCGCGGGCATCCGCGAGATCTGCACCAACCTCCGCCCGGCCACGCTCGATTACGCGGGCCTCGTCCCGGCGCTGCGGGAGTATGTCGCGCAGTTCGCCCGCCGCACCGGCCTGGATGTCAGGCTGGAGGCCGCCCCCGCCGCGCTGCCGCTGGCGCCCGACCTGCAGACGCTGATGTTCCGCGTCGTCCAGGAGGCGCTGACCAACTGTGCCAAGCATGCCGACGCACGCCGCATCCGGATCGGGCTGGCGAGCAGCGGTACGGACGTGACGCTGCGCATCGAGGACGACGGTGCCGGCTTCGACCCGTCCCTGCTCGGCGAGCCGGGCGCCGCACCGGGGCTGGGCCTGATCACGATGAAGGAACGCACCGAGATTGCCGGCGGCCGTTTCGTCGTGCGCTCGCACCCTGGCGACGGGACCGAGATCGAAGTCCGCTTTGGCGAGCCCGTGCTGGAGGAGCTGCCATCATGACCCTGCGTATCGTGCTCGCCGACGACCATCAGATGTTCCGCCACGCGCTGCGCGCGCTGCTCGAGAAGGAGCCGCAGTTCGAGGTGGTGGCCGAGGCGGCCAGCGGCGACGAACTGCTGCGGATCGTCGACGGCCGGCAGGTGGAAGTGGTGTGCATGGACATCGGCATGCCGGGCATGAACGGCATCGAAGCCACGCGCCGCCTGCTGGCGATGCGGCCCGGGCTGAAGGTGATCGGGCTGTCGGCGTTTGCAGACCGCCAGTTCGTGCTCGACATGCTCAACGCCGGCGCGAGCGGCTACGTGACGAAGGCCGAAGCGGGCGACGAACTGCTGCGCGCGATCCACAACGTGCAGATCGGCCGCACCTACCTGTGCCCCGACGTGGCCGCCACGGTCACCAGCGCGCTGCTCGATGCGCCGCGCCTGCACACGGCGACGCCGCGCCTGACCGCGCGCGAACGCCAGGTGCTGCAGTTGATTGCGGAGGGTCTCACCTCTGCGCGCATCGCCGAGCAGCTCCACGTGGCGCCATCGACGGTGGAGGTGCACCGGCGCAACATCATGCGCAAGCTCGACCTGCACAGCGTGGCCGAGCTCACGCGCTATGCAATCCGCAGCGGCATCAGCTCGGCGCAGCACTGACCGTCGCCCCGCCCCGACAGCACACCGGCGCCTACGTGGGCCACCTACCCGTTTACCGGTATGCCGAACACTCCGATCACGGTATATCGCGCTTGCCGGCGCCGCCTTACGATGCACAGCCACAAGCCTTTGCACCGAACAACCACCGGGAGACCACGCAATGAATACGCATCCGTCCGTCCAGAAGCTGACCGAAACCGCCAACGTCGGCATTCAGACCTTCCAGTCCTTCGCCGAGATCGTGCTGAACGCCTCCGAGCAGCTCGTCAGCCTCAATCTGGACGCCGCCCGTTCGCTGTGCAGCTACGCGAGCACGCAGACCGTGCCGCTCACCGGCGAGGAGCTGCGCAGCCAGTTCGCCAGCCGCGTCGCCGCGCACGGCCAGAACATCGAGCGCGCCACCGAATACCTGCGCAACGTCAGCGACATCTGCGTGAAGACCCAGGCGGACGTGGCCGAGCTCGGCGCGAAGCAGCTGAGCGAACTCAGCGACTCCGTGCAGTCGCTGTTCCACGAAGTCGCCAAGCTGACTCCGGTGAATCCGCTCGAAGTCATCGCCGTGCCGGCCAGCACCGCCCGCCCGGCGCGCAAGGCGGCCTGACGCGAAGCCGAAGTTAGGCAAGGAACCAGCCACAGTCAAAGCCCCGGCCCGTGCCGGGGCTTTGTTTTTCCGGCGGCACGAGAAAGCCTCGATCGCGCACTAAGCATGCCGCCGCGAGCCGCCGACCCTGCCGCGTCGGCCGCAGCGGGCCGAGCCCGCGCCGCCGTGACCGCGCCGCGGCCGCATGGCGATCACGCCGCCGCGGCAGGACAGTGACTCACAGATGGCGGTCGAGTCGGGCCAGCACGCGTTCGCGGCCGAGCACCTCGAGCACCGCGTCGATCGACGGCGTCTGCGGCACGCCGAGCACTGCGACACGCAGCGGGATCGCCACCTGCGGCATCTTCAGGCCATGCTCGGCCATCGTGTCCTTGATTGCCTGGCTGAGCGCAGCCTTGTCCCAGGCCGCATCGGCCAGCCGGCCACGCAGGCTGGCGAGCGCCGCCTTCGCGGTCTCGGTGAGGTGCTGGGCGATCACTTCCGGCGCCGTGTGCACGTCGACGACGAACAACTCGGCGGCGTCGGCCAGTTCGTTCAGATTGCCGACGCGGTCCTTGTACAGCGCCACCACCGCTTCCAGCACCGGTCCGGCCTCGGGGTCCACGCCGCGGCACGCGAGTCGGTTGGCAACCTCGGCGGCGAGGTAGGCATCGGCCGCCTTCCTGAGGTACTGCGCGTTGAGCCAGTTCAGCTTCTCGGTGTTGAACTGCGCCGCGGACGGCGTGATGTGGTCGAGGTCGAACCACTCGACAAACTGCTCGCGGCTGAAGATCTCGTCGTCGCCGTGGCTCCAGCCCAGGCGCGCGAGGTAGTTGATGACCGCCTCGGGCAGGTAGCCGTCCTCGTCGTACTGCATGACGCTGACCGCGCCGTGACGCTTCGACAACTTGGTGCCGTCGTCACCGAGGATCATCGACAGGTGGGCGTACTGCGGCACTTCGGCGCCGAGCGCACGCAGCACGTTGATCTGGCGCGGGGTGTTGTTGACGTGGTCGTCGCCGCGGATGACCTGGGTGATGCCCATGTCCCAGTCGTCCACCACCACGCAGAAATTGTAGGTCGGCGTGCCGTCGGCACGGGCGATGATGAAGTCGTCGAGCTCGGCGTTGGCGATCTCGATGCGGCCCTTCACCAGGTCGTCCCAGGCAACGGCGCCCTCGGCGGGGTTGCGGAAGCGCACCACCGGCGCCACGCCTTCGGGCGGGGCGGGCAGCGTCTTGCCCGCCTCGGGACGCCAGCGCCCGTCGTAGCGCGGCTTCTCGCCGCGCGCGCGCTGCTCCTCGCGGATGCGGTCGAGCTCCTCGGTCGACATGTAGCAGTGGTAGGCGGTGCCGGCCGCGAGCATCTGCTGGATGACCTCCTTGTAGCGGTCCATGCGCTGCATCTGGTAGAACGGGCCCTCGTCGTGCTCGAGGCCGAGCCAGCGCATGCCGTCGAGGATCGCCTGCACCGCCGCCGGCGTGGAGCGGGCGACGTCGGTGTCCTCGATGCGCAGGATGAAGGTGCCGCCGTGGCGGCGGGCGTAGGCCCAGGAGAACAGCGCGGTGCGCGCGCCGCCGATGTGCAGGTAGCCGGTCGGGCTCGGGGCGAAGCGGGTGCGGACCGGGCGGGAAGCGGAAGTTGCGGACATGTCGGGACTTTTCGAGGGTTCTGGCGTGAAGGCGCGATTCTAAGGGATCAGCCGGGCGGCCGCGACTCGTCGTCGATCGGCGCGCGGCCGCGCCTGCCAGGCTGCCGGCCATGCGGTGCGTGGACGATCCGCCGGCCGGGCTGCGGGCGCGTTCCTGCCGCCGGCATGCCGCCGGAAAGCTTCGGCAGAACATCGCCCTATACAGCTTTCATGATCAGGATCATGCCTTCGCACTCGTTGAAGTGGTACCTTCGCGGCGATTTCGGGGCGGACAACCTGCATGAGAACCTTCGCATGAGACTGCGCAGCTTCATTCTCGCGACATCGGTCGCGGTCGGCATCGTCTTCCTCGGCGGCAGCTGGTGGGCGATCAACACCGGTTTCGACGAAGCCTTCCGCAAGCACGCGCGCCAGCAGGCCGACGACGTGGCGACGATGACCTTCTCCGCCATGTACGAGATCATGAGCCGCGGCTGGTCGCGCGACGAGGCCGAGCGCTTCCTCGCCGGCATCCACGGCAGCGAGCAGCGGCAGCAGGCGACCGATCGCCTCAACGTGCTGATCTTCCGCGCCCCCTCGGTGATCGCCCGCTTTGGCGAGATCGACCAGCCCGACCCCGGCCGCCAGACGCGGCGCACGCTGGAGACCGGCGAGGCGACCGAATCCACCGAGTCCGGCACCTTCCGCCGCAGCTTCGCGCTGAAGGCCGAGCCGCGCTGCCTGGCCTGCCACGACAATGCCGCCGTGGGCGAGGTGCTCGGTGCGATCGAGGTGCGCCAGCCCTACCAGCACATGCTCGACAACGTGCGCTACGGCTTCTACACCGGCGCCCTGCCGAGCATGCTGCTCGGCGTGCTGGTGGCGCTGGGCGCGGTGTGGTGGGTGAGTCTGCGCATCGAATCCAGCGTGGACGCGGTCGACGCCGACATCGCCTCGATCAACAGTTTCGCCGACCTGCGCCAGCTCAGCGTCGATCACAACCGCCACGCCTTCGACGAGTTCAGCCGCATCCACAACGGCATCGTGCGCCTGGCGACCAAGCTGCGCTCGGTGGCGGTGGACAAGGACATCCTGATGTTCGAGATCGGCTTGCTGGAGAAATTCGTCATCACCTCCGAGGTCATCCGCGACTGGCGCGTGTACGTCGGCCGCCTGCTCGAAGACATCAACAGCGTGATCGACGCCCACGTGCTGTTCTCGGTGTTCCAGATCGACGACGAGCTCTTCGACATCGAGATCTTCTGGTACCACCAGCCCGACGGAAGCGCGCGCGCGCAGCTCGAGCAGGCGATCCGCGAGGCGCTGCACAACGACAAGCGCTTCAGCGACCCGGTCACCCTCAACGTGCATCACCACTCGCCCGAGAACGCGCGCGCGCTCAGCACCGACGAGCACGACGCGATGGTGCTGCGCATCAAGTCCTTCTTCGTCGACCAGCCGCGCATCGGCAGCATCGTCGGCATCGGCGTGCAGTCCGAGGCGCTCGTCGATCACACCCACAGCCTGGTGCTCGACAGCATCCTGTCCACGCTGCTCAACGTCGTCGGCTCGATCAAGGCCATCCACAAGTACACCCGCGACCTCGAGTACTACGCCACCCGCGACCCGCTGACCGACCTCTACAACCAGCGCGTGTTCTGGGAGCTGCTCGATTACGAGGTCGGCCGCAGCCGCCGCCACGAGGCCAAGGCCACGCTGCTGCTGATCGACCTCGACAACTTCAAGCTCATCAACGACCACTATGGGCACGCCGCCGGCGACCGCTTCCTGCAGGGCTTTGCGCAGGCGATCCGCGGCGCGCTGCGCGGCGGCGACATCTTCGCCCGCTACGGCGGCGACGAGTTCGTCGTCGTCCTGCCCGAGACCGACGTCGAACAGGGCTACCTCGTCGCCCAGCGCGTGCTCGACGCCGCGCGCGCGGTGGCGGTGGAATCGAGCCCGGGCGGCGAGGACGTGCGCGGCTCGGTGTCGATCGGCCTGGCGGTGTATCCGGACCACGCCACCGAGGCGAAGGATCTCTTCCTCTTCGCCGACAACATGATGTACCGCGCCAAGGCCGAAGGTAAGGAGCGTGTCGCCGTGCCCTCCTCGGACGACATCATGGCGGTGTTCCGCGACGTCTCCGAGATGGGCGTGGCGGTGCTCGCCGCGGTCAACGAGCGCCGCATCATCCCCTTCTTCCAGCCGATCATGGACATCGCCGGCAAGCGCCTGGCCGCGGTCGAGGTGCTGTCGCGCCTCGAGATCAACGGCCAGCTGATGCGCGCCGACCAGTTCATCGAGATCGCCGAGAAGATCGGCATCATCCACCGCCTCGACACCATCGTCATCGAGGCGGCGCTGGCGCAGCTGAAGGAGGCCGACTTCGACGGCTACATCTTCTTCAACCTGTCGCCGCGCGCGCTCGTGCTGTCCGAGTTCGCGCGCACGCTGCGCACCGTGGTGAAGGAATCCGGCATCGCCCCCGAGCGCATCGTGTTCGAGATCACCGAGCGCGACACGGTGAAGAACCTCACCCTGCTCGAGCGCTTCATCGCCGACCTCAAATCCGAGGGCTTCGGCCTCGCGATCGACGACTTCGGCTCCGGCTTCTCGTCCTTCCACTACCTGCGCCGCTTCCCCTTCGACTTCCTGAAGATCGAGGGCGACTTCATCGCCAACATGCTCAGCAGCGAACGCGACCGCATCTTCGTGCAGAGCATCACCGCGCTGGCGAAAGCGCTCAAGATCCAGGTCGTGGCCGAGTTCGTCGAATCGGCCGAGGTCCTCGACATGCTGCGCGAGCTCGAGATCGACTACGCCCAGGGTTACCACATCGGCCGCCCCGAGCGCCGCGTGGCGATGTCGGCCGCGGTCGGCGACGCCGCCGCCGTGGCGGCCCTGCCGGCCTGAACGCGGCAGCCAGGCATGGCCCGGCTTGCCGCCATCATGATTCCATTCGAACGGGCGCACTGGCTATACTCCGGCGCCTGACCACAAGGAGGATGTCCCCGATGAAACTGGAAACGCTCGCGGTACACGGCGGTTATCAGCCCGACCCGACCACCAAGGCGGTCGCGGTGCCGATCTACCAGACCACCTCGTACGCCTTCGACGACACCCAGCACGGCGCCGACCTCTTCGACCTCAAGGTCCAGGGCAACATCTACACCCGCATCATGAACCCGACCACCGCCGTGCTCGAGCAGCGCGTGGCCGAGATGGAAGGCGGCATCGGCGCCCTCGCCGTGGCCTCGGGCATGGCGGCGATCACCTACGCGATCCAGACCATCGCCGAGGCGGGCGACAACATCGTCTCCGCCTCAACGCTCTACGGCGGCACCTACAACCTCTTCGCCCACACCTTCCCGCAGTTCGGGATCGAGGCCCGCTTCGCCGACTACCGCGCCCCGGATTCCTTCGCCGGACTGATCGACGCGCGCACGAAAGCGATCTTCTGCGAATCGGTCGGCAACCCGCTCGGCAACGTCACCGACATCGGCCGCCTGGCCGAGATCGCGCATCGCGCCGGCGTGCCGCTGATCGTCGACAACACCGTGCCCAGTCCCTACCTGTGCCGCCCCTTCGAGCACGGCGCCGACATCGTCGTCCATGCGCTGACGAAATACCTCGGCGGCCACGGCAACTCGATCGGCGGCGTCATCGTCGATTCGGGCAAGTTCCCCTGGGCCGAGCACAAGGAACGCTTCCGCCGCCTGAACGAGCCGGACGTGTCCTACCACGGCGTCGTCTACACCGAGGCGCTCGGCGCCGCGGCCTACATCGCCCGCGCCCGCGTCGTGCCGCTGCGCAACACCGGCGCCGCGCTGTCGCCGTTCAATTCCTTCCTGATCCTGCAAGGCATCGAGACCGTCGCCCTGCGCATGGACCGCATCTGCGACAACGCGCTGAAAGTGGCCGAGTACCTGCAGCAGCACCCGAAGGTCGAATGGGTGCGCTACGCCGGCCTGCCCGACCACCCGGACCACGCCCTGGTGCAGAAGTACATGGGCGGGCGCGCCTCGGGCATCCTGTCCTTCGGCGTCAAGGGGGGTTTCGAAGCCGGCGGCCGCTTCCAGGACGCCCTGAAGCTGGTGACCCGGCTGGTCAACATCGGCGACGCCAAGTCGCTCGCCTGCCATCCGGCCTCCACCACCCACCGCCAGCTCTCGCCCGCCGAGCTCGCCAAGGCCGGGGTGTCGCCCGACATGGTGCGCCTGTCGATCGGCATCGAGCACATCGACGACATCCTCGCCGACCTCGACCAGGCGCTGGCCGCGGCCTGATCCGCATGCCGGGCTGCAGGCCCGGTCGTCGTGCGCAACGCCACCTCGGGGTGGCGTTGCCGCTTCCACCCCGCGCAAGGAGACAAGGCATGCTCGCGCTGCTGCAACGCGTCGCCGAAGCCCGCGTCGTCGTCGATGACGAGACTGTCGGCGAGATCGGCCCCGGCCTGCTCGCGCTCGTGTGCGCCGAACGCGGCGACACCGCCGCCGAGGCCGACAAGCTGCTCGCCAAGCTGCTGAAGCTGCGCATCTTCGCCGACGACGCCGGCCGGATGAACCGCTCGCTGCAGGACGTCGGCGGCGGCCTGCTCATCGTCAGCCAGTTCACCCTCGCCGCCGACACCACGGGCGGCAACCGCCCCAGCTTCGCCAAGGCCGCCGAGCCGCAGCTCGGCGAGGCCTTGTACGAGCATTTCGTCGCCCGCGCGCGCACCGCCCACGGCCAGGTCGAGACCGGACGTTTCGGCGCGTACATGAAGGTGCAGCTGGTCAACGACGGCCCGGTGACGATCCCGCTGCGGGTCGCGCCGCCCGCCTGAATGCATCGCACCGCGCGACGTCTTACACTGGCGTCCGCACCTTGCCCGGAGACGTCATGTCCAAACACGCGCCCGCTCGCCCGACCGATCCTGCAAGCGCGGGGGGTACCGGCTCCGCGCAGGGACGTGATCCCGAGCGCAGCGCGGAACGCTTTGCCCTCCTCGCCGGCAGCCTGCTCGCCGCACTCGGTGTCGGCCTCGGCGCGTTCGGCGCACACGGCCTGCGCAATGTGCTCGATGCCGGCGCCCTGGCCTGGTGGCAGACTGCCGTGCAGTACCAGATGTGGCACGCGATCGGCCTGCTCGCCCTGGGTGCCGCGCGCGTGCCGCGCAGCGCGCTGCCGGCTGCCCTGCTCGCGGCCGGCACGACGATCTTCGCCGGCAGCCTCTACCTGATGGCGCTCACGGGCCTGCGCACGCTCGGCATGGTGACGCCGTTCGGTGGCGTGCTACTGATCGCCGGCTGGCTCGTGCTGGCATGGCGCACGGCCCGGCCTCGCCGGCCCTGAGCGCAAGGCCGGAAAGCACTGCCCTTCCCCATTCGACGGCATCCGCTGCTCGCCGCAAGTGGGTGCCTGCGCCGCTGCATCCCTCGCCCGCACGCAAGCCGATGCGATCAGCCGCCGCCGGTGCAGAACACGCGGTCCCAGAACCCGGTCAGCGTGCCATACGCGGCACGCTCGTCGCGCTGATGATGGTAGTCGTGATCGCGCTGGCGGACGCCAAGCCAGCTGCCCGGCCGGCAGGCGGCGCCGTGCAGCCGGTGGTGCACGATTTCCTGCAATAGATGGCCGACGATCAGGCCGCATGACAGGGCGGCCGCCAGGCCGGTGCCGAGCGGCAGCAGCGGGGGCAGCGCCGCCAGTGCCAGCACCAGCGCCAGGCTGAATGCGACCGGGATCCGCATCGGCGCATCCGGATGACGGTGATGCTCCAGATGCCAGCTGCGGAAGGGCTCCACGCGGTGAAGCATGAAGCGGTGCAGCAGGTACTCCACCAGCGTCCATGACGCGAGGCCGGCCACGAACAGCGCCAGCCCGCCTCCCAGCCCCGGGCGCGGCGCGCGCACCCAGGCGCCGACCATGAAGGCTGCGGCGACCGAGGGCACCAGCACCGACTGTGGAAAACCGAGCGTAATCGCGCTCAACCGGAGGTCACGCATCGTCGTCCTCCCCGACAACTTCCCACATGTACATCAGACCTGCCTCGGAGAAGCTCGTGCCGCTCTCCTCATCCTGCCACCAGGCGAGGCCGCGGCCATCAACGCCGTCGAAGCGCCAGCGCCGCAGCTCGCCGCTGCACAGGCGGACGAGATACACCTGATCAACCCGCAGTTCCATCGTCTCCGTGTCCCCCATCATCCCGGCGCACTCGGCGCTGCGCCGGCCATACTGTTCATCATAGGCGTCCTACCCCGCCCGCATCGGAACGACGACCGCCGGGGCGGCCAATTTCAGCCTTGACTAATCTAGTACTGTTTTGGTACTGTTTTACCAAACCACAGCCCACCCGGACGCCCCCCGACATGCTGCGCATCAGCAAACTCACCGATTACGGCACCCTGATCATGACCCACATGGCCGGGCTGCCGGATCGCCTGCACAGCGCAGCGGGGCTCGCCGAGGCCCTGGGGCTTGGCCTGCCGACGGTGAGCAAGGTGCTGAAGGTGCTGGCGCGGCACGAACTCGTGACCAGCCTGCGCGGTGCGCGCGGCGGCTACACGCTGGCGCGGCCGGCGCAGGCGATCAGCGTCGCCGACATCGTCGACGCGCTCGAGGAGCAGCCCTTCGGCCTCACCGAGTGCAGCGCCGGCCACGGCCTGTGCAGCATCGAGAGCGGCTGCCGCATCCGCGACAACTGGCTGCGCATCAACGTCGTCGTGCGCGGCGCGCTGCAGGAGGTGAGCCTCGCCGACATGGTGGCGCCGCGGCCGCTTGCTGTGCCGGGCAAGGAGTTTCCGCTCCACGGCCCCGACCCGCGACCGAAGCACCCGAGCTGAACCCAGGCCGACAAGCAGGAGGCAGACAGCATGAACGCCCCAATCCAGGTCCCAACCCAGGCTCCAGGCCCCACCCCAACCCGCACCCCGGCCCGCGCCGACCCGATCGGCAACTTCCTCGCCCAGGACTACAGCGCCGGCTTCGAGACCGCGCTCGAGACCGACAGCGTGCCGAAAGGCCTGTCGGAAGAGATCATCCGCCTGATCTCGGCGCGCAAGGGCGAGCCGGACTTCATGCTCGACTGGCGCCTCGCGGCCTATCGCCACTGGCTGACGATGCGCCCGCCAACCTGGGCGCAGCTGCGCATCGCGCCGATCGACTTCCAGGACATCGTCTATTACTCGGCGCCGAAGCGGAAAGCCGACGGCCCGCAGAGCCTCGACGAGGTCGACCCCGAGCTGCTGCGCACCTTCGAGAAGCTCGGCGTGCCGCTGCACGAGCGTGCGCGCCTGGCCGGCGTGGCGGTCGACGCGGTGTTCGACTCGGTGTCGGTGGCGACCACCTTCCAGAAGGAGCTCGGCGAGCACGGCATCATCTTCTGTTCGTTCTCGGAGGCGGTGAAGAACCACCCCGAGCTGGTGCGCCGGTACCTCGGCACGGTGGTGCCGCCGACCGACAACTTCTACGCCGCGCTGAATTCGGCGGTGTTCTCCGACGGCTCCTTCGTCTTCGTGCCGAAGGGGGTGAAGTGCCCGATGGAGCTCTCCACCTACTTCCGCATCAACGCCCGCGACACCGGCCAGTTCGAGCGCACGCTGATCATCGCCGAGGAAGGCGCCTCGGTGAGCTACCTCGAGGGCTGCACCGCGCCGATGCGCGACGAGAACCAGCTCCACGCCGCGGTGGTCGAGCTGATCGCGCTCGACGACGCGAAGATCAAGTATTCCACCGTGCAGAACTGGTACCCGGGCGACAAGGACGGCGTCGGCGGCATCTACAACTTCGTCACCAAGCGCGGCGACTGCCGCGGCGCGCGCTCGCACATCTCGTGGACCCAGGTCGAGACCGGCTCGGCGATCACCTGGAAGTACCCGAGCGTGATCCTGCGCGGCGACGACTCGGTGGGCGACTTCCACTCCGTGGCGCTCACCAACCATCGCCAGCAGGCCGACACCGGCACCAAGATGATCCACATGGGGCGCAACACGAAGAGCACGGTGCTCTCCAAGGGCATCTCCGCCGGGCGCGGCAGCAACACCTTCCGCGGCCTGGTGCGGGTCACGCCCAAGGCCGAAGGCGCGCGCAACTACACGCAGTGCGATTCGCTCTTGATCGGCGACCGCTGCGCCGCGCACACCTTCCCGACGATCGAGGTGCGCCACCCCTCGGCGCGCGTCGAGCACGAGGCGACGACCTCGCGCATCGGCGAGGACCAGCTGTTCTACGCCATGCAGCGCGGCATCAGCGCCGAGGACGCGGTGTCGATGATCGTCAACGGCTTCTGCCGCGAAGTGTTCAAGGAGCTGCCGATGGAGTTCGCGGTCGAGGCGCAGAAGCTGCTCGGCGTCAGCCTCGAAGGCAGCGTCGGTTAAGCGACAAGGAGAAGGAAAGATGCTCGACATCAACGCACTGCAGGCCTCGGTCGACGGCAAGCCGATCCTCAACGGTCTCGATCTGCACGTGAAGGACGGCGAGGTGCACGCCATCATGGGGCCGAACGGCTCGGGCAAGAGCACGCTCGCCCAGGTGCTGGCCGGGCGCGACACCTTCCACGTCGACGGCGGCAGCGTCAGCTGGGACGGCCAGGACCTGCTCGCGATGCCGGCCGAGGAGCGCGCCCGCGCCGGGCTCTTCCTCGCCTTCCAGTACCCGGTGGAGATCCCGGGGGTATCGAACGCCTACTTCCTGAAGGCGGCGGTCAATGCCGTGCGCCGCCACCGCGGCCTGCCCGAGTTCGACGCGATGGACTTCCTCGCCCGCGTGAAGGCCGAGATGAAGGCCGTCGGCATGCGCGAGGAGTTCCTCTACCGCTCGGTGAACGAGGGCTTCTCCGGCGGCGAGAAGAAGCGCAACGAGGTGCTGCAGATGGCGCTGCTCGAGCCCAGGCTGGCGATCCTCGACGAGACCGATTC
>JANJTU010000136.1 GCA_024710965.1 Thauera sp.
CACCGACAGGCCGCCGGCGATCGGGCGGGTGCTGACCGGATACTGCTTGCCGCCCATCACCACCACCCACTCGTCCGCCACCTTGCGGCCGTGGCCCGCGAGCTGGCCCTCGATCTGCACCGCGCGCTCGATGTAGCGCAGCCGGGCGAAGGTGGCGACCGCGGCGAGCAGCGCCGGGTCGTCGTGCGGCACCATCGAGGCGTCGAAGCCCTGCGGGTACTCCTCGGCGATGAAGCCGGTGTTGAAGTGCCCCGAGCAGAAGCGCGGATGCTGCAGCAGCGCGGCCTGGAAGGGAATGTTGGAGCTGATGCCGCGGATCACGAAGGCGTTCAGCGCGTCGCGCATGCGCTCGATCGCCTGCTGGCGGTCCTTGCCGTGCACGATCAGCTTGGCGATCATCGAGTCGTAGTACATCGAGATCTCGCCGCCCTCGTAGACGCCGGTATCGACCCGCACCTCGCCCGGGATTTCCTGCGGCGCCTGGAACTTCACCAGGCGGCCGGTCGAGGGCAGGAAGCCGCGGAAGGGGTCTTCGGCGTTGATGCGGCATTCCATCGACCAGCCGTCGATGCCGACGTCGGCCTGCGTGATCGACAGCTTCTCGCCATAGGCCACGCGGATCATCTGCTCGACCAGATCGAGGCCGGTGATCAGCTCGGTGACCGGGTGCTCGACCTGCAGGCGGGTGTTCATCTCGAGGAAGTAGAACTCCTTGGTCGCCCCGCTGACGACGAACTCGACGGTGCCGGCCGATTCGTAGTTCACCGCGCGCGCCAGCGCCACCGCCTGCTCGCCCATCGCCTTGCGCATCTCGGCATCGACGAAGGGGCTCGGCGCCTCCTCGATGACCTTCTGGTGACGACGCTGGATCGAGCAGTCGCGCTCGTTCAGGTAGACGTAGTTGCCGTGCGCATCGCCCAGCACCTGGATCTCGATGTGGCGCGGCTCGAGCACGTACTTCTCGATGAACACGCGGTCGTCGCCAAAGGCGTTGCGGGCCTCATTGACGCAGGACGCAAAGCCCTCGTGCGCCTCCTGGTCGTTGAAGGCCACGCGCAGGCCCTTGCCGCCGCCGCCGGCGGAGGCCTTGATCATCACCGGATAGCCGATCCTGCGGGCGATCTCGACCGCCTCGTCCGGACCGGCGATGGCGTCGTTGTAGCCGGGGATGGTGTTCACGCCGGCTTCGATCGCGAGCTTCTTCGACTCGATCTTGTCGCCCATCTTCGCCACCGAGTAATGCTTCGGGCCGATGAACTTGATCCCCTCCTCCTCCAGGCGGCGCGAGAACTCGGCGTTCTCCGACAGGAAGCCGTAGCCCGGATGCACGCCTTCCGCGCCGGTCTGCTTGCACGCGGCGATGATCTTGTCCATCACCAGGTAGGATTCCTTCGACGGCGCCGGACCGATGCACACGGCCTCGTCGGCCAGGTCGACGAAGAGCGCGTCCTTGTCCGCCTCGGAATGGACGGCGACGGTGGCGATGCCCATCTTGCGGGCGGTCTTGATCACGCGGCAGGCGATTTCACCGCGGTTGGCAATCAATATCTTTTTAAACATGCATGGTCTCCGCGGTGAAATCGCAGCGTGCTTCGCCCGCCAGGCAATTTGACTTCGTCGCTGCGCCGCTGCGCGGCTGGTCGCCACGGTTGGCAATCAGGATTTTCTTGAACATTTAGTTAGATCCTCGTGCGGCAATCAGAGCGGGATGTTGCCGTGCTTGCGCCACGGGTTTTCGAGTTCCTTGTCCTTGAGCATCGCCAGCGAACGGCAGACGCGCTTGCGCGTCTCGTGCGGCATGATGACGTCGTCGATGAAGCCACGCGCGCCGGCGACGAAGGGGTTGGCGAAGCGGGTCTTGTACTCTGCCTCGCGCTCGGCGATCTTGGCCGGGTCGTTCTTTTCCTCGCGGAAGATGATCTCCACCGCGCCCTTCGGCCCCATCACCGCGATCTCGGCGCTCGGCCAGGCGAAGTTCACGTCGCCGCGCAGGTGCTTCGAGCTCATCACGTCGTAGGCGCCACCGTAGGCCTTGCGCGTGATGAGGGTGACCTTCGGTACCGTGCATTCGGCATAGGCGTAGAGGAGCTTGGCGCCGTGCTTGATGATGCCGCCGTATTCCTGGGCGGTGCCGGGCATGAAGCCGGGGACGTCCACCAGCGTGACCACGGGGATGTTGAACGCGTCGCAGAAGCGCACGAAGCGCGCCGCCTTGATCGAGCTCTTGATGTCGAGGCAGCCCGCCAGCACCAGCGGCTGGTTGGCGACGATGCCCACCGGCGCGCCTTCCATGCGCGCGAAGCCGATGATGATGTTCTTGGCGTAGTCGGGCTGGAGCTCGAAGAAGTCGCCGTCGTCGACCATCTTGACGATCAGCTCCTTCATGTCATAGGGCTGGTTGGGGTTGCTCGGCACCAGGGTGTCGAGCGAATGGTCGAGGCGGTCGGCGGGGTCGATCGCCGGCACCGCGGGCGGCTTCTCGCGGTTGCTCGAGGGGATGAAGCCGACCAGGCGGCGGGTCATCATCAGCGCCTCGACGTCGTTCTCGAAGGCGAGGTCGGCCACGCCCGACTTGCTCGTGTGCGTCACCGCGCCGCCCAGTTCCTCGGCGGTGACTTCCTCGTGCGTCACCGTCTTCACCACTTCGGGGCCGGTGACGAACATGTAGGACGAATCCTTCACCATGAAGATGAAATCGGTCATCGACGGGCTATACACCGCGCCGCCGGCGCAGGGCCCCATGATCAGCGAGATCTGCGGCACGACGCCGGAGGCGAGCACGTTGCGCTGGAACACGTCCGCGTAGCCGCCGAGGGAGTCGACGCCTTCCTGGATGCGCGCGCCACCCGAGTCGTTGAGCCCGATCACCGGCGCGCCGACCTTCATCGCATGGTCCATGACCTTGCAGATCTTCTCCGCATGGGTCTCGGACAGCGAGCCGCCGAACACGGTGAAGTCCTGCGAGAACACGAACACCAGGCGACCATTGACGGTGCCGTAGCCGGTGACGACGCCGTCGCCCGGGATGTGGTCGGCGTTCATGCCGAACTCGTTGCAGCGGTGCTCCTTGAACATGTCCCACTCTTCGAAGCTGTCCTCGTCGAGCAGCAGCAGGATGCGTTCGCGGGCGGTGAGCTTGCCCTTGGCGTGCTGGCCGTCGATGCGCTTCTGGCCACCGCCGAGGCGGGCCTTCTCGCGCTTCGCCTCCAGCTGACGAATGATGTCTTGCATTGATGACCTCCTATCAGATCTTTCCGTTTGGCCGACCGCGAGCGGTCACGCCGTACTTTCAGCTTGAAGATGGCCGAGCAGGCGCCATGCGGCGGCCGAGGGCGTCGTGCTGCCCTCTTCCACCGCGCGCGCCAGCAGCGGCAGTTCCTGTTTCACCTGCGGATGGGCGCGGAAGCGGCTGCGCAGCTCCGAGTCGATCATTTCCCACATCCAGGCCAGCGCCTGGTGGCGCCGCCTGGCGGCAAGCTCGCCCGAGGTGGTGAGCGCCTCGCGGTAGTCGCCGACCGCCCGCCAGAACTCGGCGATGCCCTGCTTGTGCAGCGCTGACAGCATCAGCACCGGCACCGTCCAGTTCGGGCTGGCCGGGCGCAGCATGTGCAGCGCGGTCTTGATCTGCGCCTTGGCGCGCATGGCGGCGCCGGCGTCGATGTCGGCCTTGTTGATGACGATCAGGTCGGCGATCTCCATGATGCCTTTCTTGATCGCCTGCAGGTCGTCGCCGGCGTTGGGGAGCTGCAGCAGGCAGAAGATGTCGGTCATGCCGGCGACCGCGGTCTCGGACTGCCCGACACCGACGGTCTCGACGATGATGACGTCGAAGCCGGCGGCCTCGCAGGCGAGCATGGTCTCGCGCGTCTTCTCGGCCACGCCGCCCAGGCTGCAGGCCGAGGGGCTGGGGCGGATGAAGGCGGCGGGGTTCTGCGACAGCAGCTCCATGCGCGTCTTGTCGCCGAGGATGGAGCCGCCGGTGACCGACGAGGACGGATCGACCGCCAGCACCGCGACGCGCAGCCCCTGCTCGATGAGGTAGAGCCCGAGCGCCTCGATGAAGGTGCTCTTGCCCACGCCCGGCACGCCCGAGATGCCCACCCGCATCGCCCCGCCGGTGTGCGGCAGCAGCGCCTCGAGCACCTTCTGCGCGCGCACCTTGTGGTCCTCGCGCTGCGATTCGATCAGCGTGATGGTCTTGGCGAGCGGACGCAGCTGGCGCGCCAGCACACCGGCGACGAGGACCTGGTCGACAGGATCGAGTTCCACGATGGGTTCTAGTCTCTTAGTCAATTTCCACCACGCCCGTATCGCCGTCCGCCAGGGCCTCCAGAATTGCATCGACGTTCGCGAGCAGTCTGGTACGGAGTTCGGCGTTGGAAACGTTTCCGCAGTTCAACCAGACAATTTTCGGCGGATAACCGCGCAGCAACTGGATTTCGAGAAAGTCCACGTCTTTCGTAACGATCGCAAACCCCTGCTCCGTCGCAAGCTGCCATAGCTCCAGGTCGGTCGCCGACTCCCGCCCCAGCAGTTGTACATGCGACGACCCCGGAAAGCCTGCTTCAAGATCGCCGAGCAGACGCCGCGAAATGTTTTGATCGAGCAGCAGCTTCAAGCGGCCAGCCTCGACAGACGCGATTCGCGGGTAGCGGCAAACACCAGGCAGGCCCGAATGTCCGCCACCTCCAGTTCAGGATAGTCGGAGAGCACTTCTGCCTCGCTCATGCCCGATGCGAGCCAGCCCAGGACGTCATAGACCGTGATGCGCATGCCGCGGATACACGGGCGACCACCTCGCTTGCCGGGCTCCATCGTGATTCGCTCCATCAGCACGCTCATACGCCTCGCCTCCGAAAAAGTGCCCGCCCGCGCATGATCTCACCCTGCCTTGCGAGCCGCGCGGATCTGCTTGAGCACCTCGCGCGCCGCCGCCGGGATCGGCGTGCCGGGGCCGAAGATGCCCTTGGCGCCGGCGGCGTACAGGGTGTCGTAGTCCTGCGCCGGGATGACGCCACCGACGAAGGTGATGATGTCGTCGGCACCGAGGCGCTTCAGCTCGTTGATGACGGCCGGCACCAGGGTCTTGTGGCCGGCGGCGAGGCTGGAGCAGCCCACGGCGTGCACGTCGTTCTCGACCGCATGGCGGGCGGCCTCTTCCGGGGTCTGGAAGAGCGGGCCGATGTCGATGTCGAAGCCGAGGTCGGCGAAGGCCGAGGCCACCACCTTGGCGCCGCGGTCGTGGCCGTCCTGGCCGAGTTTGGCGATCATCACGCGCGGGCGACGACCTTCTTCGGCGATGAAGGCCTCGATGTCGGCCTTGAGGGCCTTCCAGTCTTCCTGTTCTTCCACGACGGCTCC
>JANJTU010000145.1 GCA_024710965.1 Thauera sp.
GGAACCGGAGGTCAAGCGCGCCTTTCGCCGCCTGGCGATGCGCTGGCACCCCGACCGCAATCCCGACCCCGCCGCCACCGAGCGCTTCAAGGCGCTGCGCCAGGCGTACGAGACGCTGCTCGCCACCATCGACGGGCCTGCGCAGGCCACTGCCGACACCGCAGCCGACGCAGCAGCAGGCCACGAGCCCCCGACCGAGCGCGCAGCCGAGCCCCGGGCAGCCGATCCCGACCCGAGCACATCGTCGGCCGATGACCGTAGCGGCGAGGCGCCGCGCGGCGCGGACCGCCGCCTCGATCTGGAGCTGAGCTTCGAGGAAGCCTTCCTCGGCGGTGGCAAGGCGGTGTGCCTGCCGAGCGCAGGCGTGTGCGGCGACTGCGCCGGCAGCGGCGAGGAGAAGCTCAGCGTCAGCCGGCTGTGCGAACCTTGCCGCGGCTCGGGGCGACTGCACGAGGGCGGCGGCCTGGTCCGCTGCGCCGCCTGCCACGGCCGTGGCTACCGCAGCACGCGCGCCTGCCCCGCCTGCGACGGCAGCGGCCGGCAGACGCAGCAGCGCTGGCTGCAGGTGAACCTGCCGCCCGGCCTGATCGACGACGACGAAGTGCGCCTTGCCGGCGAAGGCGAGCCTGCCCCCGCCGCGCACGGCCAGGCGGGCGACCTGCGCCTGCGCGTGCGGCTCGCGCCGCATCCGCTGTTCCGCCGCGCCGGGCGCGACCTGTGGCTGCAGCGCCCGGTCAGCGCCCTGCGGATGCTGGTCGGCGGCGACCTGCGGATTCCCCACCCGGCCGGTGCACGCACCATCGCGCTCGACCCCGGGCCGGCCCTGCCGCGCAGCCTGCGGGTGGCCGGCGCGGGCTTTCCGGCACGCCGTGAGCGCCCGGCCGGCGACCTCGTCGTCGAACTGCTGCCGACGCTGCCGCACTCGCCCGATGCCGACATGCGCCGCCTGATCGAGCAGCTCGAGGCCCGGCTCGCACGCCATGCGCGCCGCCACCTGCCGGAAGTGGCCGAGTGGGAGGCGCGCTGGCTGGACTGACGGCGCGCGCCGGGATCGGGGCGTCGGACCCACGGCAACGGGCCCCGCACGATCGGCAGCCGGCAAGCCGCATGCCGCACCCGGCCGCCACGCACCACGCCCGCCCCGCGGCGATTGCGCACATTGCCCTTCCCCGATCGCACGCGCAGAATCCGCGCTTCGCCCCTGGGATACGAAGCTTGTTGCGCACACTGCTCCTGAGTCTCGTCACGCTGCTCGTCGTCGGTTGCGCACCGAAGGAGGTGCCGCGCCTAGCCGATTACGCGGCGCTCGGCGAGTTGCGCATCGCCACCCGCCACGACGCGATCTCCTACCGCGAGGGCAACCACGACGGCGGCGGCGACGGCCGCAGCAGCGGCTTCGAGCACGATCTGCTGCTCGCACTGGGCGAAGAGCTCGGCGTGCCGGTGCGTTTCGTCCTCTACCCGGACGCGACGCGCGCACTCGATGCCGTCCTCACCGGCCAGGCGCACATGGCGGCGGCCGGACTGGGCCGCAACGAGCGCCTGCCGCTGCGCTGGTCGGCGGCGCTGCGCGACGTGGATTACGTGATCGTCGGCCGCAGCGATGGCCCCGAGATCGACGCCGAGGCGGACCTCGCCGGGCGCACCGTGACCGTGCGGCGCGGCTCGCTGCCGGCAGACAAGGTGAGCCGGATCCGCAAGCGCCTGCCGGCGCTGAACATGCATTTCCCGGCCCGCGCCGGCGATGAAACCCTGCTCGCCGAACTCGCGCAGGGCAAGCTCGACCTCGTCGCGACCGACCGCCTGCACTACGCCTTTGCGGCGCGCATCCACCCCGAGATCGGCATCGCCTACGAGTTGCCGGGCAGCTCGACGATCGCCTGGGCGCTGGCCCTGGACGACGAGGCGCTGGCGCGCAAGGTCGATGCCTTCATCGCCGACGCCGCGGCGAGCGGCCGGCTCGCACGCCTGGCCGATCGCTACTTCGGCCACGTGCGCCGCCTCGACGACGCCGCGATCGCCACCTTCCTGAGCCGCATCCGCGAGCGCCTGCCGCGCTACCGCGCCCACTTCCACGAAGCCGAGGCGCAGACCGGCATCGACTGGCGCTACCTCGCCGCGATCGCCTACCAGGAGTCGCACTGGGACGCGCAGGCCACCTCCTTCACCGGCGTGCGCGGGCTGATGATGCTCACCGCCGACACCGCCGACCGCCTCGGCGTCAGCGACCGGCTCGACCCGCGCCAGAGCATCCTCGGCGGTGCGCGCTATCTGAACCTGCTGATGGAGCAGCTGCCGGCGGAGATGGCCGAGCCGGACCGCTCATGGGTGGCGACCGCGGCCTACAACCTGGGCATGGGCCACATGAACGGCGCGCGTGCGATCGCCCGCCGCCTGGGCAAGGACGACCTGTCGTGGTGGGAGCTGAAGTCGGTGCTGCCGCTGCTGTCGCGCCCGGAGTACGCCGCGCGGCTGAAGTCCGGCCCCGCGCGCGGCGGCGAGGCGGTGGTGATGACCGAGAACGTGCGCAACTATCACGACATCCTGCTGCGCCTGGAGGCCCCGTACACGCCCCGCCTGGCCCTGCCCGCGCTGCGGCTGGGCCGACGGGACTGAGCAGGCGGCGCTCAGAGCGCCGGCTCGAGCAGCTCGACGCCGCCCATGTAGGGCACGAGCGCCTGCGGCACCCGCACCGAGCCGTCGGCGCGCTGGTAGTTCTCGAGCACGGCGACCAGGGTGCGCCCGACCGCGAGGCCGGAGCCGTTCAGGGTGTGCACCAGCTCGTTCTTGCCCTGCGCGTTCTTGAACCGCGTCTGCATGCGGCGTGCCTGGAAGGCCTCGCAGTTGGAGCAGCTCGAGATCTCGCGGTAGGTGTTCTGCGCCGGCAGCCAGACTTCGAGGTCGTAGGTCTTGGCCGCGGAGAAGCCCATGTCGCCGGTGCACAGCGCGACCACGCGATAGGGCAGCTCCAGCTTCTGCAGGATCGCCTCGGCGTGGCCGACCATCTGCTCGAGCGCCGCATAGCTCTGCTCCGGATGCACGATCTGCACCATCTCGACCTTGTCGAACTGGTGCTGGCGGATCATGCCGCGGGTGTCGCGCCCGCCGCTGCCGGCCTCGGAACGGAAGCACGGGCTGTGCGCGGTGAGCCGGATCGGCAGCGCGTCGGCGGCGAGCAGCTGTTCGCGCACGCTGTTGGTGAGCGAGATTTCGGAGGTGGAGATCAGGTACTGCTCCACCGAGCTCTCGTCGCCGCCGCGCAGCACCCAGAACATGTCGTCGCGGAACTTGGGCAGCTGGCCGGTGCCGACGAGCGCCTCGCGGTTGACGATGTAGGGCGTGTAGCACTCGGTGTAGCCGTGCTCGCGCGTCTGCACGTCGAGCATGAACTGGGCGAGCGCCCGGTGCAGGCGGGCAACCGGGCCGCGCATGAAGGTGAAGCGCGAGCCGGACAGCTTCGCCCCGGTGTCGAAGTCGAGCCCGAGCGGCGCGCCGAGGTCGACGTGGTCGCGCACCTCGAAGTCGAAGGCGGCGGGCGTACCCCAGCGCCGCACCTCGACGTTGGCGCTCTCGTCGTCGCCGACCGGCACGTCGTCGTGCGGCAGGTTGGGCAGCGCGGCGGCGAAGTCGTTGATGCGCTCGAGCAGGGCCGGCAGCGCCTGCTCGCAGGCCTTGAGCTCGTCGCCAAGCTGGGCGACTTCGGCCATGACGCCGGAGGCGTCCTCGCCCTTGCCCTTGAGCATGCCGATCTGCTTCGAGAGCGCATTGCGGCGGGCCTGCAGCTCCTGCGTGCGGGTCTGGAGTTGCTTGCGTTCGTCCTCGAGGGCGAGGAAGGCGGCGGTGTCGAGCTGCAGGCCGCGGGTGGCCAGGCGCGCGGCCACGGCGTCGATCTGGGTGCGGAGAAGCTGGATATCGAGCATCGGTTGTTCCGGAAACGTTGTTGGCTCAGTGACTTGGTGAAGAAAGCTCAGGTCTGGCTTGCAGGAATGTCCGCAGGCGACTGGATCGGAAGGGAAGCGGCCAGGCCTTCCGCCCGAAATGCCGCAGTGCAAAAATTAATCTTTCCTATCAAGCATTTATACGGTGTTTGTAACGCAAATTAAGCTTGCAATTTCTGCTTGGGGGAATATGTTTAGATGGTGTACGAAAAGCCGCGGCAGACGGCGCAACCCTGGAGGAGTAGAGCATGCTATCGATTCGAGACTGCCTCGACTACTGCGACCTGACCGATGACGAGATCTCGCTGCTTGCCGAACACGAGGACATTCCCGACGCTGCAGCGGCCCAGATGGCCTGCGGGCTGGTGCAGACGCGGGAAGGTGTATTGCTGCTGACCAATTTCATGCTGGATCTGGTGGAGCGCGCGAACCAGCGTGGCGACACCGCCGAAGCCGAGCGCGCCAAGTCCGTCTGCGCGCGCTTCATGGCCGATCACCCTGTCACTCATTGAGCCTGTCCGCTCGTCCATCGGCGCGGCTCCCGAGCGAGCCTGACGCTGAGGCAGCATCCCCGGCTTGTCGACGCTCGGGACTTGTCGCCTTGGCGGCGCTGTCCAGTGCGCGCAGATGGGCGAGCTTTTCCGCGATGCGCCCTTCCATGCCGCGCGGCGTGGGCTGGTACCAGCCAGGCGCGGCCATCCCTTCCGGCAGGTAGTCTTCGCCCGCCGCGTAGGCCTCCGGTTCGTCGTGGGCATAGCGGTAGGCCTTGCCGTAGCCGAGGTCCTTCATCAGCTTGGTGGGCGCGTTGCGCAGATGCAGCGGCACCGGCCGCGAGCCGTCCCTGGCGACGAAGGTGCGCGCCGCGTTGTAGGCCTTGTAGGCCGCGTTCGACTTCGCCGCGCAGGCGAGGAAGAGCGTCGCTTGCGCGAGCGCGAGCTCGCCCTCGGGCGAGCCGAGGCGCTCGAAGGTGGCGCAGGCGTTGAGCGCGATCTCGAGCGCGCGCGGGTCGGCAAGACCGATGTCCTCCACCGCCATGCGGATCAGCCGCCGGCCGAGGTAGAGCGGGTCGGCGCCGCCGTCGAGCATGCGGCACAGCCAGTACAGCGCGGCATCCGGGTCGGAGCCACGCACCGACTTGTGCAGCGCCGAGATCTGGTCGTAGAAGGCCTCGCCGCCCTTGTCGAAGCGGCGCAGGTTGCGCGACAGCGCCTCGTCCACGAAGGCCGGCGTCACCGGCGCCACGCCCGCGGTCTCGGCGGCGATCTGCACCTGCTCGATGAGGTTCATCAACCGGCGCGCGTCGCCGTCGGCAAAGCCGATCAGGCGCTCGCGCGCGTCGTCCTCGAAGGCCAGCCCCGGGCAGGCGACGGCGCGGGCGCGTTCGAAGAGCTGCGCCATCGCCTCGGCCTCGAGCGGCTGCAGCACATACACCGCCGCACGCGAGAGCAGCGCGGAATTGACCTCGAAGGATGGATTCTCGGTGGTGGCGCCGATGAAGGTGACCAGGCCCTGCTCGACGAAGGGCAGGAAGGCGTCCTGCTGCGCCTTGTTGAAGCGGTGCACCTCGTCGACGAAGAGGATCGTGTGGCGCCCGCGCGCCTTCGCGACCTGGGCCTGCTGGATCGCCTCGCGGATCTCCTTGACGCCGGAGAACACCGCCGACAGGGCGACGAAGTCGGCGTCGAAGCCCTCGGCCATCAGGCGCGCGAGCGTGGTCTTGCCCACCCCGGGCGGCCCCCACAGGATCATCGAGTGCGGCTTGCGCGCGGCGAAGGCGAGCCGCAGCGGCTTGCCCGGGCCGAGCAGGTGCGCCTGGCCGGCGACCTCATCGAGGGTCTTCGGCCGCATGCGTTCGGCGAGCGGCACCTGGGGCGGATCGAGGGCCTCGAAGAGGTCGGCCATGGCCGGCTCAGTGCGCCGGCGCCGGCACCGCCTCGCCGATGATGTCGGCGCCGGCCGGCGGCACGAAGCGGAAGCGGTCGGGCGCCAGCGCCGGGTTGGGCTGCAGGCGGGTGAAGGTGATCAGCGTGGTCTGGCCGAAGTTGTCGCGCATCTCCATGCGCCGCAGCCGGCCGTCGTCCAGGCCGATGCGCATCGACTCGAAGCCGCTGTCGGCCTGGCGCGGCCGCGCCTCGACCCAGGCGAGGCCGTCGGCGCTGCCGCCGTCGGCGAGCTCGAAGCTGTCCTCGAGCGCACCGCTGCCGAACAGGATCGCCGCCGGCGTGGCGCCGAGCGCGTCACCGATCTCGCGCACCGTGACCTGGTTGAGGTCCGGATCCCAGGTCCACAGCTGCACGCCGTCACCCACCAGCACCTGGCGGTAGGGGCGCGCGTACTCCCAGTGGAACTTGCCGGGGCGGGCAAAGGCGAACGTGCCCGCGGCCTGCTGCGGCTTGCGCCCGGAGCGGGCGGTGACGACCTGTTCGAAGTCGCCCTCGGCGCTGCGCGTCTGGCGGACGAACTGGCGCAGCTGCTCGACGCCGTCGGCGGCCATCGCCAGGCTGCCGGCGGCCGCGAGCGCGACACCGGCCAGCCAGCGCAGCGGCACGGAGAAACACTTGCCGGGAACCTTCATTCGCCCTCCTTCGCGGGCACGATCACTTCACGGTTGCCGTTGCTGCCCATCGCCGACACCAGGCCGGCGCGCTCCATCTGCTCGATCAGGCGCGCGGCGCGGTTGTAGCCGATGCGCAGGTGACGCTGCACCAACGAGATCGACGGCCGCCGCGTCTTGATGACGACTTCCACCGCCTGGTCGTAGAGCGGATCGGCCTCGCCCTCCCCCTCGCCACCGCCACCGAGCGCGGCATCGAGCTCGTCCTCGGCCGCGGCGAGGATGCCCTCGACGTAGTCCGGCGGGCCGCTGCGCTTGAGGTGATCGACCACCTTGTGCACCTCGTCGTCGGCGACGAAGGCGCCGTGCACCCGCACCGGCAGGCCGGTGCCCGGCGCCAGATAGAGCATGTCGCCCATGCCGAGCAGGGTTTCGGCGCCCATCTGGTCGAGGATGGTGCGCGAGTCGATCTTGCTCGAGACCTGGAAGGCGATGCGGGTGGGCACGTTGGCCTTGATCAGGCCGGTGATCACGTCCACCGACGGGCGCTGCGTGGCGAGAATCAGGTGGATGCCGGCGGCACGCGCCTTCTGCGCCAGGCGCGCGATCAGCTCCTCGACCTTCTTGCCCACCACCATCATCAGGTCGGCGAGCTCGTCCACGACGACGACGATGTAGGGCAAGGGCTCGAGCGGCTCGGGGTTCTCGGGGCTGATCGAGAACGGGTTGGTGAGCGGGGTCTCGGCCTTGCGCGCCTCGTTCACCGCCTTGTTGAAGCCGGCGAGGTTGCGCACGCCCACCGCCGCCATCAGCTTGTAGCGCTTGTCCATCTCGGCCACGCACCAGTTGAGCGCGTTGGCGGCGTGCTTCATGTCGGTGACGACCGGCGCGAGCAGGTGCGGGATGCC
>JANJTU010000183.1 GCA_024710965.1 Thauera sp.
CGCCGTGGCCAGCTGCAGCAGGCCGACCGAGCGTCCCGCCGCGGCGCCCGTGGCAGCCGCGCCGAGGCGTCCGCGGGCGGCCGCCGCCGGTTTTGCATACTCTTCGTGGAGCAGCTTCTCCAGCGCATCGAGCACGCGCGCCAGGCAGGCGTCGCGGGCGCCGTCGTCGAGGTCGAAGGGCAGGCGCGTGTTGCGGAACTCCTGCGCCACCGCGGGCAGGTCGGCGAGGGCGAAGCGGCTCGATTCATACACGCCGCTGCCGGCGATGAGCTCGACGCCGGGCACGACTTCGAACGCCAACTCGTCGAGGTAGATGCCGCCGCGGTAGCGGTTGTGCAGGCGGTGGAACATCAGGTTCAGCGTGCGCCCCTCGTTGATGTTGCGGATCGTCGCGCTCGTCTCGTCGCGGTTCTCGACCGCGGTCTTCGAGCTCGAGCTCGTCGACACCTCCTCGCGCGACTGCTGGTTGACCGCCTGCGAGGCCTTCTTCGCGACCTTGCTCACCGCCTGGCAGAACTGCTTCAGCGCGGTGCGGCTGCCACCGCTGGCGCTGGCCTCGGCGGTGACGCCGAGGTAGCCGCCCGACAGCGAGGAGCTGAACTGGAGCTCGCTCGAGCGCTCCTGCTCGTTGCGCGTCTGGTTCTCCATCTCGCTGCTGAGGTCATTGCTTTCCGCGCGGCTGAGGTCGAACACCGAGGTGGACGCGCGGCTCACCGTGGTCTCCTGCGCGAAGCTGCGCGTCACGACGACGGCGCGCTGCTCGCCCGGCGCGAGGTTGATGCTGCTGACGAGCTCGCCGGCATGGCTCGACTGCCAGGCCATGCGGTAGGACAGCCCTTCGAGCAGCGACAGGCGCGGCAGCACGGTGGCCGTCACGCCCGGCAGTGGATGCGTGAACACGCTGTACTTGACCAGCGCCGAGCGGCCGGTGATCGAGTCCTCGAACACCGGCAGCATCACCACGCAGCGCTGGCGGAAGGCCTCGCTGGCGTTGCACTGCTCCATCACCGCGCGCAGCGTCGTGCCGTCCGCGGCGACGAAGCCCTGCGCCTCGCGGTGGAACAGGAAGACTTCCTTGCCCGCCTGGCGCAGCCGCGTCTGCGTGTCGGCGACCGGGTCGCGCGCGGTGTCGACGCGGCTGTAGTCGGCCACCACCGCGCTGTGCGCCTGTTCGCTGACGACCTGGCGGGCGACGGTGCCGGTGCGGATGAAGAGGAACTTCTTCGCTTCGTAGACGGTGCGCGCATGGCGTGTCGTCCACCGCGCGCTGCGGCTGTACTGGCGGTAGATCTCGCCGGCCTTGACCTCGCGCGTCTGGCCGTCGGGAAAGGTGAAGCTCGCGCCGTCGACGAAGAGGTAGTAGCCGAGGTCGGCCGCCTGCGACACGAGGCGCGCGAGCCGGCGCTCGACGTCGTACTGCCGCATCTGCAGCCGCAGCGACTGCGCCTGCAGGCGTTCGATGGCGTCGACGTCCAGACTCTGGCCGATGAGCTGTTCAATCGACTTCGTCGTCGCGGTCTCGACCTGCGCCGCGACCTGGGCCGCGAAGTCGCGCTGCCGCAGCAGTTCCCTGAACGCACGATGGATGAGCGCCGGGCGCAGATCGACTTCGGCAAAGTCGGTGAAGGCCGACTTCGCTTCGGTTTCGGTGGCGAAGACGAGGTCGGCGCCCTCGACGCGCTTCCAGCCGGCCTCGTAGCCGGCGGCGGTGATGAACTCGTCGTAGCGCAGGACTTCGCCGGCGCGCGGCTGCAGCAGGTACCAGCGTCCGCTCGGGTGCTGCAGCGCGATGTCCGAGTCGGGCGTGGCACCCTGCGCCCAGCTGACCGGCGCGGCGCCCGGTGCGGCGGGGTTCGTCAGGTCGGTGCGAAAGAGCTTGCGGCCGGCGGCCGTGCCGCCGCTGCCGGGATCGATGCGGACGATGCGGGTCGGGGTGGCGGCGCTCAGCCGCGTCAGTTGCGCATCGTCCACCGGCGCGCTGAGGTTCCAGGCGTGCTCGAAGTATTCGCGCAGCGCGGCGATGGAGATCTCGCCACCGGCGGCGAGCTTGTCGAGGATCTCGCCCCAGGGCAGCTCCACTTCGCGCTTGCGGCGGAAGGACAGCGTCGGCGGCGCCAGGCTGGAGTCGACCGGCGCGCGGACGCCGAGCACCTGGGACAGGCTCGCGCTGCCATCGACCTCGACGTTGATTGCGGCCCGCGGCGGGGCGGCGGGGGCTGGCGGCGAGACGGGGCGGGCCATGTGCGAGTCTCCTGGTCGGGTCGATCGCAGCGCCGGCGCCGGTGGGCGCAATGCCGTGGAGGCAGGCCGTGCTGCCGGAGACGCTGCCCATCGAGGCGCCCGCCGACCACGCCTGCGGCATCGGCCGCTCATGCCGGCGTGCTGGATCGGGGCGGAAACGTCCTTGAACCATAGATACGCGGGCGCCGTTTCGCCAGCCCCGGCTTCGGTGGGCCGAGGTCGGAAGGGTCGAGGTCAGCAGGTCGAGGTCAGCGGGTCGAGGTCAGCGGGCCGCGGCGCGGGCGGCGCGAGTGGCCGCGTAGAATGCGGCCATGGATGCTTCGACCGCCGCCCTGCCGCCCGCCTGCCCCGTGTGCCGGGCCGCCGCGCCGCGCTGGTTCATGGGCGTGGACGGCCGCGACTACGGCCGCTGCGAGGCCTGCGCGGCGACTTTCGTGCTCGCGGCCCACCTGCCCGCGGCCGCGGCCGAGCGCGAGGAGTACCGGCGGCATCGCAACGACCCGGCCGATACGGGCTACCGCCGCTTTCTCGATCGCCTCGCCGGCCCGCTGCTGGCGCGGCTCGAACCGTGCAGCGCGGGGCTCGACTTCGGCTGCGGCCCCGGTCCGGCGCTCGCCGCCATGCTCGAGGCGGCCGGCCACCGCGTCGCGCTCTACGACCCCTTCTTCGCGCCCGATGCGGCCGTGCTGGAGCGGCGCTACGACTTCGTCACCTGCACCGAGGTGGTCGAGCATTTCCACCGCCCGTTCGAGGAGTTCGCCCGCCTCGACGCGCTGCTGCGCCCGGGCGGCTGGCTCGGCATCATGACCTGCTTCCAGACCGACGATGCCCGTTTCGCGCGCTGGCACTACCGGCGCGATCCGACCCACGTCGTCTTCTACCGCGCCGCCACCTTCCATCGCATCGCCGCCCGCTTTGGCTGGCAGTGCGAGATTCCGGCCAAGGACGTGGTGCTGATGCGCAAGTAGCCGCGGTGCCCGCTGCGGATGGGCGGCGGGGCCGAGCGCGGGATGGGCGCAGGCAGCTGGCTTGAGGTGGCGCCAGGCGCCCGCAAGGCATCTTCCGGCGTGGCGCGCGCAGGCTTGTGTGCCATGGCCAAGGCACCGTTCTGGGGCGTCGCTTGGGCAGTGCACCGCGATGGGGCGTCGCAGCGCTGCGCATGTGCGGCCAGGCGCCGCGACGAGCCCAGGCGCCATGAAAAAGGGCCTGGCGGAACAGGGGCTTGTCCTGCGAGGCCGCGGCCTGGCCCGCCGTTTGCTCATGTCCTAGCATGAACTCAGTGACCGAGCGCCCCTTTCCCCTCTCGTGCAGCCGGGGCGGCACGCCCGCGTGGCGCGCCGCCTTGCGGCTTGCCTACCAGCGGCGCGGGCTGCGCACGGTGCTGGTCGAGCGTGCGCACGTCGGCCCGCTGGTGGTGCAGCGGCCGCTGTATCCGGAAGGCGAAGGCGTCTGCCACACCATTCTGGTGCATCCGCCGGCGGGCATCGCCGGCGGCGACGAACTGGAGGTGGCGGTGACCGTGGGCGAGGGCGCGCACGTGCTGCTGACGACGCCGGGGGCGGGCAAGTGGTACCGCAGCGCCGGGCCGCGTGGCACGCTGGCGCAGCGCATCGCGGTGGCGGCGGGTGGGGTGTGCGAGTGGCTGCCGCAGGAGAGCATCGTCTTCGACGGCGCGCGCGGCGAGCTCGCCACCGAGGTCGCGCTGGCGGGCGATGCCTGCTTCGTCGGCGCCGAGATGCTGTGCTTCGGCCGCAGCGCCGCGGGCGAGCGTTTTGACCGCGGCGAGCTGGCGCTGCGCACCCGCATCGTGCGCGACGGCCGGCCGTTGTGGCTGGAGCGCGGTGTGGTCGAGGGCGGCGGGGCGCTACTCGCGGCCAAGCCCGGCCTGCACGGGCAGCCGGTGTGCGGCAGCTTCGTCGTCGCTTCGCCGCGCTGCGATGCGGCGCTGCTCGAGGCCTGGCGGGCGCTCGTGCCGGCGGCGGGCGAGGGCGCGGCGACGTTGCTGCCCGGCCTGCTGGTGGCGCGCTGGCTGGGGCCGGGGTGCGAGCCCGGGCGGGAATGGTTTGCGCGCCTGTGGGGGGCGGCGCGCCCGGTGGTGGCGGGGCGGGCGATGCAGTTGCCGCGGATCTGGAATACCTGACAAGACGATGGAGGCGGCGCGCTGGCGCCGCGGGAGAAAGCGATGGAACTGAGCCCACGCGAGAAGGACAAGCTGCTGATCTTCACCGCCGGCCTGCTCGCCGAGCGCCGCCGCGCGCGCGGCCTGAAGCTGAACTACCCGGAGGCGGTGGCCTTCATCAGCTGCGCGATCCTCGAGGGCGCGCGCGACGGGCGCACGGTGGCCGAGCTGATGAGTTTCGGCGCGACGCTATTGACCCGCGAGGACGTCATGGAGGGGGTGGCGGAGATGGTCCCGGAGATCCAGGTCGAGGCCACCTTTCCGGACGGGACCAAGCTGGTGACGGTGCATGAGCCGATCGTCTGACTGGCTAATGAAGACGTGAAGGAGCGCAAGGAATGATCCCCGGAGAACTCTTCGTCGCCGACGGCGAGCTCGAACTGAACGCCGGCCGCGCGACGCTGACGCTGGTGGTGGCGAACACCGGCGACCGCCCGATCCAGGTCGGCTCGCATTACCACTTCGCCGAGACCAACGCCGCGCTCGCCTTCGACCGTGCGGCGGCGCGCGGCTATCGGCTGAACATCGCCGCCGGCACCGCGGTGCGCTTCGAGCCCGGGCAGTCGCGC
>JANJTU010000232.1 GCA_024710965.1 Thauera sp.
CCTTCGGCATCCTGCCGTTGGCGCTGCTCACCCCGCAGGAAGCGGTCGCGGCGCTGGTCGCGACGCTCGCCGTCACGTGGTGGGCAGCGCGCTACTTCGTGCGCCGCCTGGGCGGCTACACCGGCGACCTGCTCGGCGCCACGCAGCAGGCCAGCGAACTCGCCATCTACCTCGCGATTCTCGCCGCATGGAACTTCACCTGATCCGCCACCCGCGGCCGGACGTGCCGCCGGGCGTGTGCTACGGCCAGGCGGACGTCGGCCTCGCCGAAGACGCATCGGACGTCGCCGCGCGCCTGCGCCCGCTCCTGCCCGCCGACTACGTGCTGCATGCGAGTCCCCTCGCGCGCGCGCGCCTGCTCGCCGAGGCGCTGGGCACGCCGGTCCTCGACGCGCGCCTGAAGGAAATCCATTTCGGCGATTGGGAACTGCGCCCCTATGCCGACATCGGCACTGCAATTGACGCCTGGGCCGACGACCCGCTGGGCTTCCGCGCCCCCGGCGGCGAGTCGGCGCGCGAGATGGCCGCGCGCGCCCTGCACTGGCTCGGCGAGCTGCAGCAGGCCGCACCGGCGCAGCCGGTCGTCGTCGTCGCCCACGGCGGCCCGCTGCGCGCGATAGCCGGCCACCTGCTCGGCCTGCCGGCCGAGCGCTGGCTAAGCCTGGACTTCGGCTGCGGCCAGGTGACGCGCATCGACGTCGAGAGCTGGGGCGTGGTGCTGCGCTGGTTCAATCGCTGAGCGCCCTCCCCGGCGGCCGTCGCATCAACGACCGCAGGCGCATGGCGCTCATCCAGGGCGGAAGCCGCGCAAGCACGGCATGAGGCCCCCTCTTCGCCCCGGCCCCGCACCGCCCGAGCGCGGCTTGCGCCGCCCCCGGAGGACTTCGCGCGATTGCCCCGCGACGCTCCCAGCCGCACGCGGCTTCATGGGATAATCCGCGGCTGACCGTCAGTGCCCGTCCGAACCATGTCCCTTCCCCTGCCCGAATTTTCCCGCGGTCGCCTCGTCATCGTCGGCGACGTGATGCTGGACCGCTACTGGCACGGCTCGACCAACCGCATCTCGCCCGAGGCGCCGGTGCCGGTGGTGAAGGTGGAAGCCGACGAGGTCCGCGCCGGCGGCGCCGGCAACGTCGCCCTCAACGCCGCCGAACTGGGCACGCACACCGAGCTGGTCGCGCTCGTCGGCCGCGACGAGGCGGCCGAGCGCCTGCGCCAGCGCCTGCAGGACGGCCAGGTCGTCTGCCGCCTGCTCGAGGCGCCGCAGCACCCGACCATCACCACGCTGCGCATCATCAGCCGCCACCAGCAGCTGATCCGTCTCGACTTCGAGGACAACTTCGCCGTGCTCGAGTCGGCCGGCATCGAGCGCGCCTTCGAGGCGGCGCTGCCGGGCGCCGGCGCGGTGGTGCTGTCCGACTACGGCAAGGGCACCCTGGCCCAGGTCGGCAGCATGATCCGCGTCGCCCGCGAGGCCCGCGTGCCGGTGGTGGTGGACCCGAAGGGCACGGACTTCGGCCGCTACTGCGGCGCCACCGTGATCACGCCGAACCTCAGCGAGTTCGAGGCCGTGGTCGGCCACTGCGCCGACGAGCCGACGCTGCGCGCGCGCGGCGAGTCGCTGCGCGAGGCGCTCGACCTCGAGGCGGTGCTGATCACCCGCTCCGAGCGTGGCATGACCCTGCTGCAGAAGGGCCAGCCGGCGCTCGATCTGCCCACGCGCGCGCGCGACGTGTTCGACGTCACCGGCGCGGGCGACACCGTGGTCGCGGTGCTCGGCGCAGGGCTCGCCTGCGGCCTGGCGCTGGCCGAGGCCACCGCGGTGGCCAACGTCGCCGCCGGCATCGTCGTCGGCAAGCTGGGCACCGCCACCGTCAGCCCCGCCGAACTCGCCGCCGCGCTGAGCACGGCCGGCCCCACGGCCTGATACGGGCCACTGAGTCAGGTCACCGAGCCAAGCCACTGACACAGGCCACCCACGAGGAACCCAGCATGATCATCGTCACCGGCGGCGCCGGCTTCATCGGCAGCAACATCGTCCACGGCCTCAACGCGCGCGGCTTCCGCGACATTCTCGTCGTCGACGACCTCAGCGACGGCCGCAAATGCCTCAACCTGGCCGACGCCGACATCCTCGACTACCTGGACAAGGACGACTTCCTCGCCCGCATCCAGGCCGGCGAGCGCTTCGGCAAGGTCGAGGCGGTGTTCCACGAAGGCGCCTGCTCCTCCACCACCGAGTGGGACGGCCGCTTCGTCATGAGGGTGAACTTCGACTACACCAAGGCGCTGCTGGCCTGGTGCGTGGCGGACAAGGTGCCGCTGATCTACGCCTCCTCCGCCTCGGTGTACGGCATGGGCCCGGTGTTCCGCGAGGCGCGCGAGTTCGAGCGCCCGCTCAACATGTACGCGTACTCGAAGTTCCTCTTCGACTGCCACCTGCGCCCCCTGCTGCCGAACATCAAGAGCCAGGTCGCCGGCCTGCGCTACTTCAACGTCTATGGCCCGCGCGAGCAGCACAAGGGCAGCATGGCGAGCGTCGCCTACCACTTCAAGAACCAGCTCGCGGAAAGCGGCCGCCTGCGCCTCTTCGAAGGCTCGGACGGTTACAGCCCGGGCGAGCAGCGGCGCGATTTCATCCATGTCGACGACGTCGTCGCCGTGAACCTGTGGCTGCTCGACAACCCGCAGGTGTCGGGCATCTTCAACGTCGGCACCGGCCGCGCCCAGAGCTTCAACGAGGTCGCCCGCGCCGCGATCAACTGGAGCAAGGCGGGCGGCGGGGGCGGCGGCATCGACTACATTGCCTTCCCGGAGCACCTCAAGGGCCGCTACCAGAGCTTCACCGAGGCCGACATGGGCGCCCTGCGCGCAGCCGGCTACGCGGAGGAATTCATGCCGGTCGAAATCGGCGTGACGAAATACATGGAATGGCTGGCGCAGAACCTGGGATGACGCGACCGCGGCAGATCCTGGTGGTCGGCCCCTCGTGGGTCGGGGACATGGTGATGGCGCAGAGCCTCTTCATGACCCTCAAGGCGGAGGGCCCGTGCGAGATCGACGTGCTCGCGCCGGGCTGGTCGCTGGCAATCCTCGAGCGCATGCCCGAGGTGCGCGGCGGCATCGCGATGCCGCTCGGCCACGGCCAGCTGGGACTCAAGGAGCGCTGGCGGCTGGGACGCGAACTGGCGAAGCGCCGCTACGACCAGGCCATCGTGCTGCCCGGCTCGCTGAAGTCCGCGCTGGCCCCCTTCTTCGCCGGCATCCCGCGGCGCACCGCATTCCGCGGCGAGATGCGCTACGGCCTCGTCAACGACATGCGCCGCCTCGACAAGGCCGCGCTGCCGATGACGGTGCAGCGCTTCGTCGCGCTCGGCCGCGCCGCCGGCAAGCCACTGCCGCTGTCTTTCCCGCGCCCGCGCCTGGTCGCCAACCCGGCCAACCAGGCGCGCCTGCGCAGCGAACTGGGCCTCGACGCGATGCGCCCCGCGATCGCCTTCATGCCCGGCGCCGAGTACGGCCCCGCCAAGCAGTGGCCGCTCGCGCACTACGGCGCGCTCGCGGCAAAGCTCGTCGCGCGCGGTTACCAGGTCTGGGTACTGGGCTCCGCCAAGGATGCGCCGGCCGGCGAGGAGATCGCCGCGCACGCGGCCGAGGGTGTGCATAACCTGTGCGGCCGCACCCAGCTCGGCGATGCCGTCGACCTGCTGGGACTGTGCGCCGCAGCCGTCACCAACGACTCCGGGCTGATGCACGTCGCTGCGGCCCTCGACCGCCCGCTCGTCGCCGTGTACGGCTCCTCGACGCCTGACCACACGCCGCCGCTCTCCGACCGCGTCGCGGTGCGCTACCTGCGCCTCGAATGCTCGCCGTGCTTCGAGCGGGTGTGCCCGCTCGGCCACACCCGCTGCCTGCACGAGATCACGCCCGACAGCGTGCTCGCCGCCCTCGCGACGCTGGGCGTCGCGGCGCAGGACGCACGCGGAGCCGCCTGATGCGCGTACTGGTCGTCAAGACCTCGTCGCTCGGCGACGTCATCCACACGCTGCCGGCGCTCACCGATGCCGCGCGTGCGATCCCCGGCATCCGCTTCGACTGGGTGGTCGAGGAAGCCTTCGCCGAGATCCCGTCCTGGCACCCGGCCGTCGACGAGGTGATCCCGGTTGCGGTGCGGCGCTGGCGCAAGTCACCGCTGGCGGCGCTGCGCAGCGGCGAATGGCGCCGCTTCACCCGCCGCCTGAAACAGGTCCGCTACGACGCCACGATCGACGCGCAGGGCCTGATCAAGAGCGCCTTCCTGACGCGCTACGCCAGCCGTCCCGTGCACGGCCTGGACCGCAACTCGGCGCGCGAGCCCTTCGCGACGCGCTTCTACACCCACACCCACGCCGTACCCGTCGGCCGCCACGCGGTCGAGCGCGTGCGCGA
>JANJTU010000248.1 GCA_024710965.1 Thauera sp.
TGGCCCACTACGCCCCCCCCGGTGGCGCGCGGCGCCCGCGGCGAGCCGGGGGGGGTGACCCCCACCACCCCCGCACCACCTGCGAGCGCGGCGTCGGCCGCCTGCAGGATCTCGGGCAGGTTGCCCGACTTCGAGATCGCCACGACGACGTCGCCCTCGCCCAGCATGCGCGCGGCCATGAGCTGGATGTGGGCGTCGATGTAGGCGTTGGTGGGGATGCTGAAGCGGAAGAACTTGTGCTGGCCGTCGAGCGCGGCGACGCTGGAGTTGCCCACGCCGTAGAGCTCGATCCGGCGCGCCGCCGACAGCAGCTCGATGGCGCGGTCCACCGCGGCCGAGTCGAGCTGGTCGCGCAGCCTCATGATCGCCGAGGTCGTGTTGTCCAGCACCTTGCCGACCAGCGCGCCGGCGCGGTCGCCCACCTTCACCTGGCTGTGGCGCACCGGCACCGCGCCGGTGAGCCCGGAGGCGAGCTTGAGCTTGAAGTCCGACAGCCCCTGCATGCCGAGCGAGCGGCAGAAGCGGATCACGGTCGGCTGGCTCACGTCGGCCTTCGCCGCGATCTCGGCCACCGGGTCGTTGAGCACGCTGCGCGGCTGCTCCAGCACCAGGTTCGCCACCCGGCGCTCGGCCGGGCTGAACGTGCCCATGCCGGCGCGGATGCGCTCGAGCAGCGGGCCGGAGCCGGCGTGGTCGTGCAGGTGGTTGCGCAGCACCTCGGCCGCGCCCAGCAGCGAACACTGGTCGCTGAGGATCATGTAGGTCGGCACCGCGGCGACGAAATCGGAGTGCCGGCCCATGTTCTCGAACGCGCGGCGAAAACCCGAGCGCTCGAAGAAGGCCCCGAGCCGGCGCACCAGCGTGCTGCCGACAAAGACGCCACCGGTGGCGTTGAACGTGACGGCGAGGTTGGCCGCCATCGTGCCGAGCATCGCGCAGAAGCACTCCAGCACGCGCAGGCACAGCGCATCGCCCGCCTCGAGCGCGCGCCGGATGATCTCGTCCGCGCCCGGCGCCTCGCCGGTGGCGCCTTCGTCCTCCGCCAGCGCCGCGTAGATCAGCTCCAGGCCGGAAGCCGAGATCAGGCGCTCGGCCGACACCTGCGGCGAGCGCCGCCACGCATGGCGCAGCACCAACAGTTCGGTTTCGTTCGTCGGCGAGAAGCTCGCGTGCCCGCCTTCGGACGCGAGCGTCAGCCAGCGCCCGCCGCTCGGGATCAGCGCTGAGGCGCCGAGGCCGGTGCTGGCGCCAAGCAGGGCGATGACGCCGTCGTCACGCGGGCTGCCGCCCCCGACCTGGCGACGCTGCTCCGCGCCGAGGCGCGGCAGCGCCATCGCCATCGCCATGAAGTCATTGACCGCAAGCAGGGTCTGCAGTCCCAGCGCCGATCGCAGCGCCTCGATCGAAAAGGCCCAGTCGCGGTTGCTCATGCGCACCAGGTCGCCCTCGATCGGGCTCGCCAGCGCCATCGAGCCATGCAGCGGGTGCGGCCCGGTGATGCCGGCGAGGTAGGCGCGGCACACCGCCTCGACGCCCTCGTAGTCGTCGCAGGCGAAGTTGCGCGCCTGCTCGAAGCGGCCGGGCGCCACTTCGAGCACGAAACGCGCCGTGCTGCCGCCGATGTTGGCGATCAGCCGCGGCCCCGCCGCGTAGGCCTGGGCGCGCGACAAGCGCTCCGGATGTTCGACCTGCCCCATGAACCCTGCTTCCTGTGCCGTGTATGGTGCCGGCCGCGCTGCGCACCGGCGACGGTCGCTCAGCGCGGGCGCAGCTGCGCCGCCGCAAGCGCGCGGCGACCGATCTCGTCCCAGTTCCCCGCGCGCACCAGCGCGTCGGGCGCCAGCCACGAGCCGCCGACGCACATCACGTTGGGCAGCGCGAGAAACTCGGGCGCATTATCCACCGTCACGCCGCCGGTCGGGCAAAAGCGCAGCTCGGGCAGCGGGCCATGGATCGCCTTCAGCATGCCGACACCACCGGCCTGCTGGGCGGGGAAGAGCTTGAGCCGGGTGAAGCCGTTCTCGGCCGCGGTCATCGCCTCGGAGGCGGTCATCACCCCCGGCAGCAGCGGCAGCGCCGAGTCGCGCCCGGCGGCGATCAGCTTCGGCGTCAGCCCCGGCGACACGGCAAAGCGCGCCCCGGCGCGCTCCACCGCGGCGAGCTGCTCGGGCGACACCACGGTGCCCGCCCCCACCACCGCCTCGGGCACGGCCTCGGCCAGGCAGGCGATCGCCGCCAGCGCGTGCGGCGTGCGCAGCGTCACCTCCAGCACGCGCACGCCGTTGTCGACCAGCGCGCGCGCCAGCGGCACGGCGTCGGCCACCTCGTTGATGACCAGCACCGGCATGACGGGGCCGAGCCCCAGGATGCGATCCAGCGTCTGTTGCTTCGATTCCATGAACGACCTCGATTGTGGTTACGTCGGTTGCGTGGCTTGGGCGCGCGCGCTGGTGCGTGCGGCGCGCCGTAATCCTTGGGTCCGGTCGATTGCGCCGCCGGCCCCGACGCCAGAACGGGTGTGCTGCGGTCGGGGCTGGCGGCCGGCGCTCAGGCGCCCAGACCGAAGGTCATCGCGCCGTCCTCGGCGCCGGACACCGCGGCGCGGAAGGTGGCGAAGAGTTCGCGTCCCATGCCGGCCTGGTTGGGCGCGAGATCGGCCGGCGCCGGCGCGCGCGCCGCCAGCTCGTCGGCGGCCAGCTTCAGTTCCAGCGTGCCGGTCTCGGCATCGACGCGGACGATGTCGCCGTCGCGCACGCGCGCGATCATGCCGCCGTCGCAGGCTTCCGGGGTGACGTGGATCGCCGCCGGCACCTTGCCCGAGGCGCCGGACATGCGGCCGTCGGTCACCAGCGCCACGCGCTGGCCCTTGTCGAGCAGGTTGGCGAGCGTGGGGGTGAGGCCGTGCAGCTCGGGCATGCCGTTCGCCTTGGGGCCCTGGAAGCGCACCACGGCGACGAAGTCGCCCTCGAGCTCGCCACGCTTGTAGGCCGCGATCAGCGCCTCCTGCGAGTGGAACACGCGCGCCGGCGCCTCGACCACGCGCAGCTCGGCGCTCACCGCCGAGACCTTGGTCACCGCGCGCCCGAGGTTGCCCGACAACACCTTCAGGCCGCCGTCGGCAGAGAAGGGCTCGGCGGTCGAGGCCAGCACGCTCGGGTCGAGGCTCGCCGCGGGGCCATCCACCCACTGCAGGCGGCCGCCCTCGAGCACCGGCTGGCGGCGGTAGCGCGACAGCCCGGGGCCGACCACGGTGTCGACGTCCTCGTGCAGCAGGCCGGCGTCGAGCAGCTCGCCGATCAAGAGGCCGGTGCCGCCGGCGGCATGGAAGGCATTCACGTCGGCGCTGCCGTTCGGATAGACGCGGGCGAGCAGTGGCACGCAGGCCGACAGCGCATCGAAGTCGTCCCAGTCGATGTGGAGGCCGGCCGCGCGCGCGATCGCCACCAGGTGCAGGGTGTGGTTGGTCGAGCCGCCGGTCGCGAGCAGGGCGACGATGGCATTGACGATGCAGCGCTCGTCCACCATGCGCCCGACCGGGGTGAAGCGGCTGCCCTCGCGGCTGATCGCCACCGCCTGGCGCGCCGCCTCGCGCGTCAGCGCCTCGCGCAGCGCGGTGCCCGGCGGCACGAAGGCCGCGCCCGGCAGGTGCAGGCCCATCACCTCCATCAGCATCTGGTTGCTGTTGGCGGTGCCGTAGAAGGTGCAGGTGCCGACGGAATGATAGGCGCGCGCCTCGGCCTCGAGCAGCTCGGCCTTGCCGATCTCGCCGGCGGCGTAGCGCTGGCGGATCGCCGCCTTTTCCTTGTTCGACAGGCCCGAGCCCATCGGCCCGCCGGGCACGAAGATGGTCGGCAGGTGACCGAAGGCGAGCGCGCCGATCAAGAGCCCCGGCACGATCTTGTCGCACACGCCCAGGCACAGCGTGGCGTCGAACATGTTGTGCGACAGCGACACCGCGGTCGCGAGCGCGATCACGTCGCGCGAGAACAGCGACAGCTCCATGCCCGGCTGGCCCTGGGTGACGCCGTCGCACATCGCCGGCACGCCGCCGGCGAACTGCGCCGTGGCACCGGCCTCGCGCGCCGCCTCCTTGATCCACTCGGGGAAGGCGTGCAGCGGCTGATGCGCCGACAGCATGTCGTTGTAGGACGAGACGATCGCCAGGTTCGGCCGGCGCTGCTCGCGCAGCATGATCTTGTCGCCCTTGGGCGCGGCCGCAAAGCCGTGCGCGAGATTGGTACAGGACAGCGAACCGCGCAACGGCCCCGCACGCGAGGCATCGTCGACGCGCTGCAGATAGGCGCGACGGGAGGATTCGCTGCGGGCGCGGATGCGCTCGGTCACGGCAACGAGCGTCGGGTGGAGGGCCATCGTTGTTCTCTCTGCTGAAGGTGTAGTCGGAGTGTAGTTTGACTACATTTCAAAAGCAACCGCTTTTCACATCACCGCCCCGCCACGACTCCGCCGTCAGCCCCGCCACCCCCGCCACAGCACTCATAAAGGCACGCAATATCCATTAACAAAGCGAATGCCGCCCATGCTTGCGGAGTTCGCCGTGCGTCGGCGAGAGTGAGCAAATTGGCACTTGCATTCTGTAGTTTTACTACTTATAGTTCCATCAACGAAGCACGAAGCCCCCAACCCCACCTCAACTCCGCGAGGCCACGATGTCAGAACAACCCGGACAGGATGTCGTACTCTTCGGCGGCACCGGCGACCTGGTCATGCGCAAGCTGCTGCCCGCGCTCTACCACCTGCACTGCGACGACATGCTCGGCGCCGACGTCTCGATCATCGGCATCGCCCGCGAATCGATCGACACCGCGCACTACCGCGAGATCGCCCGCGAACACTGCCAGCGCTTCCTGAAGGCCGACTTCGACGCGTCCCGCTGGCAGGCCTTCGAAGCGCGCATCCAGTACCGCGCGCTTGACGCCCTCGACGCCGCCAGCTTCGGCGCGCTCGCCGAATGCCTCGGCGACGTCGCCCGCCGCAGCCAGGTCTATTACCTCTCCACCGCGCCGGTGCTGTTCACCGCGATCTGCCGTCACCTGCACGAGCATGGCCTGATCACGCCGGCCAGCCGCGTCGTGCTGGAAAAGCCGCTCGGCCACGACCTCGCCTCCTCGCGCGAGATCAACGACGAAGTCGGGCGCTACTTCGGCGAGCGCCAGATCTACCGCATCGACCACTACCTCGGGAAGGAGTCGGTGCAGAACCTGCTCGCGCTGCGCTTCGGCAATGCGCTGTTCGAGCCGCTGTGGCGGCGCGAATGGATCAGCGACGTGCAGATCACGGTGGCCGAGCAGATCGGCGTCGAGGCGCGCGCCGGCTTCTACGACAAGACCGGCGCGCTGCGCGACATGGTGCAGAACCACCTGCTGCAGCTCTTGTGCATCGTCGCCATGGAGCCGCCGGCCTCGATCGACGCCGACGCGGTGCGCGACGAGAAGCTCAAGATCCTGCGCGCGCTGCGCCCGATCGCCGAGGCCGAAGTGCCGCTGCGCACCGTGCGCGGCCAGTACCGCGCCGGCGCCAGCGGCGGCCAGCCGGTGCCCGGCTACCTCGACGAGCCCGGCGTCGGCGCCGGCAGCCGCACCGAGACCTTCGTCGCGCTGCAGGCCAACATCGACACCTGGCGCTGGGCCGGCGTGCCCTTCTACCTGCGCACCGGCAAGCGCATGCAGGAGCGCCTCGCCGAGATCGTCATCAACTTCCGCGCCGTGCCGCACTCGATCTTCGGCAAGGGCGCCGCGCCGCTGCGCAACAACCGCCTCGTGATCACGATGCAGCCCGAGGAAAGCGTCAAGCTGCACCTGCAGGCCAAGCGCCCCGGCGACGAGATGCAGCTCAACCCGGTGTCGCTCGATCTCGACTTCGCCGAGAGCTTCCAGACCCGCCGCCTCGAGGCCTACGAGCGCCTGCTGATGGACGTCATGCGCGGCAACCTGACGCTGTTCGTGCGCCGCGACGAGCAGGAGGCGGCATGGAAGTGGGTCGAGCCGATCCTGTCGAGCTGGCACAAGTCGGCCGACGCACCCAAGCCCTACACCGCCGGCACCTGGGGCCCGGCGGCCTCCACCGCCCTGCCCGGCCGCGAAGGCTTCCACTGGCACGAGGAGCTGTGATGGCGCTCGAGATCCATCGGCACCCGGACACGGCGGCGCTCGACGCCGCGCTCGCCGAGCTGGTGCTGCAGACCCTGCGCGAAGGCATCTACCAGCGCGGCCGCGCCAGCCTCGTGCTCTCGGGCGGGCGCACGCCGCGCGGCCTGTTCGCCCGCCTCGCCGCCGCCAGCTTCCCGTGGGACCGCGTCGCCATCACCCTCGCCGACGACCGCTGGGTGCCTGACGACCACGCCGACAGCAATGCGCGCAGCGTGCGCGAGAGCCTGCTGCGCGGCACGGCCGCCGAGGCCCGCTTCGTGCCTCTGTACAACGGCGCGCCCGACCCGTGGGCGGGGCTCGCCGCCGCCGCCGAGGTGGTGGGCACCCTGCCCCGCCCCTTCGACATGGTGCTGCTCGGCATGGGCGAGGACGGCCACACGGCCTCGCTGTTCCCCGCCGCCGACACCCTGCCGGCGCCGCAGCCCGGTGCGCCCGCCTGGTTCGAGCCGCAGCCTGCCGGCACCGACTGCGTCGCCGTGCGCCCGGCCAAGGCCCCGCACGACCGCCTCTCGCTGAGCCCGGCGGCGCTGCTCGACACGCGCACGCTCGCGCTGCACTTCACCGGCGCCGCCAAGTGGTCGGTGCTGTGCGAAGCCCTCAAACCCGGCCCGGTCGAGACCTACCCGGTCCGCACCGCGCTGCAACAGGATCAGGTGCCCTGCCGTGTTTACTGGACGCTCTGAACTCTCCCCGCGCCTCGTCGGCGACATCGGCGGCACCAATGCGCGTTTTGCCATCGTCACCGCGCCCGGCGCCCAGCCCACGCACATCCGCGTGCTGCCCTGCGCCGGCTACGCCGGCCCGGCCGAGGCGATCCGCGACTACCTGCGCCTCGAAGGCCTCGAGCCGCCGCCGGTGGCCGCCTTCGGCATCGCCAACCCGGTGACCGGCGACCACGTCGCCATGACCAACCACCACTGGGCCTTCTCCGTCGAGGGCCTGCGCGCCGAGCTCGACCTCGCCCGCCTGCTGCTGATCAACGACTTCACCGCGCTCGCGCTCTCGCTGCAGCAGCTCGGCAGCACCGAGCGCGAACAGCTCGGCGGCGGCGAGCCGGTCGCGGCCCACACCATCGGCCTGATCGGCGCCGGCACCGGGCTGGGCATCTCCGGCCTGGTGCCCTGCGGCGCCGGCTACGTGCCGCTCGACGGCGAAGGCGGCCACGTCACGCTGGCGGCGTCGAATGCGCGCGAGGCGAACATCATCGCCGTGCTCGCCGAGCGCTACGGCCACGTCTCGGCCGAGCGCGCGCTGTCCGGCCCCGGCCTGGTCGCGCTGCACGACGCCATCCGCCGGCTCGAGGACGAATCGCCGCTGGCACTCGACAGCGCCGAGATCAGCGCGCGCGGCCTGGCCGGCAGCTGCCCCTTCTGCGTCGAAACGCTGCACACCTTCTGCGCCCTGCTCGGCAGCGTCGCCGGCGACCTCGCCCTGACGCTCGGCGCGCGCGGCGGCGTGTATGTGGGCGGCGGCATCGTGCCGCGCCTGGGCGGCTTCTTCGCTGCCTCCGCCTTCCGCGCCCGCTTCGAGGCCAAGGGCCGCTTCGCCGCCTATCTGGCGCCGATCCCGACCTACGTCATCCACGCCCCCTACGCCGCCCTGCTCGGCGCGGCGCAGGCGCTGGAAATGCCGCTTGCGGTCGGCTGCGATGCACGCGCCGCAGGCACAATGGCGCGCTAGGCCGCCCACACGGCATACCCGAAGACCATTCACGACGAAGCCATTCGTAGAGGTTCCTCCACCATGACGAGCCCCGCTCAAGACACCACCTGGCAAGCCCTCGCCGCCCATCGCACCGAGCTCGGCGAGCGCCACCTGAACGCACTCTTCGCCGCCGACCCGGCGCGCGCCACACGCATGCAGGCCGAAGCCTGCGGCCTCTTCCTCGACTACTCGAAGAACCGCGTCACCGACGACACCCTGGCGCTGCTGTTCCGCCTCGCCCGCGAGGCCGGCCTGGCCGAGCGCACGGCGGCGATGTTCGGCGGCGAGCGCATCAACGCCACCGAGGGCCGCGCCGTGCTGCACACCGCGCTGCGCCAGCCGGCCGGCGCCGTGGTGACGGTCGACGGCCGCGATGTCGTCGCCGACGTCGTCGCGGTGCGCGAGCGCATCCGCCACTTCAGCGACGCGGTGCGCAGCGGCGCCTGGCGGGGCCACAGCGGCAAGCCGATCACCGACGTGGTGAACATCGGCATCGGCGGCTCCGACCTCGGCCCGCTGATGGCGTGCGAGGCGCTCAAGCCCTACGCCCAGCCCGGCCTGCGCCTGCACTTCGTCTCCAACGTCGACGGCGTGCAGATCGACGACGTGCTCAAGGCGGTCGATGCGGAGACGACGCTGTTCATCGTCGCCTCCAAGACCTTCACCACCCAGGAGACGCTGACCAACGCCCACACCGCGCGCGCCTGGCTGATCGGGCGCGCCGGCAGCGAGGCCGCGGTGGCGCGCCACTTCGTCGCCGTGTCGACCAACGCCGAGGCGGTGAGCCGCTTCGGCATCGACACCGCCAACATGTTCGGCTTCTGGGACTGGGTCGGCGGCCGCTACTCGCTGTGGAGCGCGATCGGGCTGCCGATCGTGCTGCAGATCGGCGCCGCGCGCTTCGACGCGCTGCTCGCCGGCGCGCACGCGATGGACGAGCACTTCCGCAGCGCGCCGCTCGAGCACAACCTGCCGGTGATCATGGCCCTGCTCGGCATCTGGAACATCGACTTCCTCGACGCACCGACCCAGGTCATCGCCCCCTACCACCAGCGCCTGCACCGCCTGCCCGCCTACCTGCAGCAGCTCGACATGGAGTCGAACGGCAAGTCGGTGAAGCTCGACGGCAGCCCGGTCGGCTGCCAGACCAGCCCGGTGATCTGGGGCGAGCCCGGCATCAACGGCCAGCACGCCTACTTCCAGATGCTGCACCAGGGCACGCGCTTCGCGCCGATCGACTTCATCGGCGTGCTCGAACACCCGGCGCATCTGGCCCACCACCACCGCGTCGCCTTCGCCAACATGGTGGCGCAGGCCGAGGCCCTGATGCGCGGCAAGTCCGCCGCCGAGGTCGAGGCCGAGATGCGCGCCGCGGGGCTGGCCGAGGACCGCGTCCGCGCGCTCGTGCCGCACCGCGTCTTCCCCGGCAACCGGCCGAGCAACACGCTGCTGCTCGAACGCCTCGACCCCTTCGGCCTGGGCGCGCTGATCGCGCTCTACGAGCACCGCACCTTCGTCCAGGGCGTGGTGTGGGGGGTCAATTCCTTCGACCAGTGGGGCGTCGAGCTCGGCAAGCAGCTCGCCGCGCGCGTGCTCGACGACCTCGCCGGCGAGGCCGACGCCAACCCGCACGACGCCAGCACCGCCGCCCTGATCGAGCGCTACCGCCGCGGCGCCCGCGCCAGCGGCCACTGAGCCCGGGTCGCCCGCCTCACGTACCCGCAATCACGCACCCACAACGCACGCCCACCGCACGCACCATCGCCCGCCCCCCAGGAGACACCGTGAGCAGCTCGCGCAACACCAAGATCGTCGCCACCCTCGGCCCCGCCAGTTCCGACGCGGACACCATCCGCGCCCTGCTGCGCGCCGGCGCGGACGTGTTCCGCCTGAACTTCAGCCACGGCACGCACGCGGACCACGCCGCCCGCGCCGAGCTGATCCGCGCCATCGCCGCCGAGAGCGGGCGGCCGATCGGCATCCTCGCCGACCTGCAGGGGCCCAAGCTGCGCATCGGCACCTTCGCCGACGGCGCGGTGGCGCTCAAGCGCGGCGATGTGATCCGCTTCGACGCCGACCCGGCACCAGGCGACGCCAGCCGCGTCTGCCTGCCCCACCCGGAGATCATCGCCGCCTCGAAGCCGGGCGACCTGCTGCTGCTCGACGACGGCCGCATCCGCCTGCAGGTGACCGCGGCCGACGCGCAGACGCTGGAACTGGTGGCACTCAACGACGGCACGCTGTCGAACCGCAAGGGCGTCAACGTGCCCTCGGCGACGCTGGACCTGTCGCCACTGACGCAGAAGGACCTCGCCGACCTCGACTTCGCGCTCGCGCTCGGCGTCGACTGGGTCGCGCTCTCCTTCGTCCAGCGCGCCTCCGACATCGCCCAGGCACAGGCCCTGATCGACGGCCGCGCGGCGCTGATGGCGAAGATCGAGAAGCCCTCGGCGATCACCGAGATCGAAGGCATCCTGGCGCTCGCCGACGGCATCATGGTGGCACGCGGCGACCTCGGCGTGGAGCTGCCGGCCGAGGAAGTGCCCGGCCTGCAGAAGAAGCTCGTGCGCCTGGCGCGCGCCGCCGGCAAGCCGGTGGTGGTGGCGACGCAGATGCTCGAATCGATGGTGTCGGCGCCGGCGCCGACGCGGGCCGAGGCCTCGGACGTCGCCACCGCGGTGTTCGACGGCGCCGACGCGGTCATGCTGTCAGCCGAGTCCGCCTCCGGCCAGTACCCGATCGAGGCGGTCGAGATGATGTCGCGCATCATCTGCCGCACCGAGGCCGACCCGCTGCACCGCCAGTACGTCGAGACGGTGGCCGCCAACATGCAGGCGAGCGGCACCGACGCCATCGGCACCGCGATCCGCAGCATCACCGCGATGATGCCGGTGTGCGCCACGGTGGCCTTCACCGCCTCGGGCGCCACCGCGCTGCGCATCGCGCACCAGCGTCCGCAGTCGCGCATCGTCTGCCTGACGCCCTCGCCCCGCGTCGCCGGCCGCCTGACCGTGGCCTGGGGCATCCGCCCGCGCGTGTCGAACGCCACCGGCACGGTCGAGGAGATGGTCGACGCCGCCGTCGCCCGCTGCCGCACGGACGGCCTGCTGCGCCCGGGCGAGGCGGTGATCGTCACCGCCGGCGTGCCCTTCGGCACCCCCGGCACGACCAACCTGCTGCGCCTGGCCTGGCCTGGCGCCGAAACCGAGGCGGCCTGAGCCGCCCCCCTCAGCCAGAACCTTCGCCCCCACCCCCGCCCCGCAAGGAAACACCGATCATGGATACCAAAGTCAAGCCGACCCCGATGCAGGAACGGCTGCACCAGCTCTTCCCCACCGAAGCCGACATCCCCGCCGAGTGCCGCGTGCTGGCGCCGCTGCACCAGCGCTCGATCCTGCTCAACGGCGAGATGCGCATCTGGAAGGGCGACACGCGCGCGGTGTTCTCGCCGGTGCATGTGCGCGCCGCCGACGGCAGCCTGAGCCCGGTCGAGCTCGGCAGCTTCCCGGTGACCGGCACCGACGAGGCCGACGCCGCGATCGCCGCGGCGTGGAAGGCCTACGACAACGGCCGCGGCCAGTGGCCGACGATGTCGGTGGCCGACCGCATCGCCTGCGTCGAGAACTTCACCAACCAGCTGGTGGCCCGCCGGCGCGAGATCGTGAACCTGATCATGTGGGAGATCGGCAAGAGCCTGGCCGACTCGGAAAAGGAGTTCGACCGCACCATCGACTACATCAAGGCCACCATCGCCGAGCTGAAGGGCCTGGACAACGCCAACTCGCGCTTCCAGATCGTCGACGGCACGATCGCCCAGATCCGCCGCTCGCCGCTCGGCATCGTGCTGTGCATGGGCCCGTACAACTACCCGATGAACGAGACCTTCTGCACCCTGATCCCGGCGCTGATCATGGGCAACGTCGTGCTGTTCAAGCCGCCGCGCTTCGGCGTGCTGCTCTACTACCCGATGCTCGAAGCCTTCCGCAGCGCCTTCCCGGCCGGGGCGATCAACATCGTCTATGGCCAGGGCAGCGTCGTCGTGCCGCACATCATGGCCTCGGGCAAGGTCAACGTGCTCGCCCTGATCGGCACTTCGAAGGTCGCCGACCAGCTCAAGAAGGCCCACCCCAAGACCAACCGCCTGCGCGCAGTGCTCGGGCTGGAGGCCAAGAACGCCGCCATCATCCTGCCCGACGCCGACATCGAGCTCACGGTCAAGGAGTGCATCGCCGGCACGCTGTCCTTCAACGGCCAGCGCTGCACCGCGCTCAAGATGATCCTGGTGCACCAGGCGATCGCCGACCAGTTCCTGCGCCGCTTCAACGAGGAGCTGGCGAAGCTGAAGATCGGCATGCCGTGGGAGAAGGGCGTCACGATCACGCCGCTGCCCGAGACGCAGAAGGTCGACTACATGAACGAATGCATCGCCGACGCCGTCGCGCAGGGTGCGAAGGTGCTCAACGCCGACGGCGGCAGCGCGGTCGAAACCCTCTTCTACCCGGCCGTGGTGTTCCCGGTGAAGGCCGGCATGAAGCTCTACCGCGAGGAGCAGTTCGGCCCGGTGATCCCGGTCGCGCCCTTCGAGGACATCGAGACCGCGCTCGACTACGTCATCAGCTCGGACCACGGCCAGCAGGTCAGCGTGTTCGGCTCCGACCCCGACCAGATCGCCCAGCTCGTCGATCCGCTGGTGAACCAGGTCTGCCGCGTCAACATCAACTGCCAGTGCCAGCGCAGCCCCGACGTCTTCCCCTTCGCCGGGCGCAAGGATTCGGCCGAGGGCACGCTGTCGGTGCATGACGCGCTGCGCTCGTTCTCGATCCGCACCATGGTCGCCGCCAAGCAGACCGAGGCGAGCAAGAAGCTGCTCGACAGCATCGTCCTCGGCAACAAGTCGAACTTCGTCAACACCCGCTTCATCCTCTAAGACAGAAAGGGTCACACGGCGCCAGAGCCAGGTTCCGCGGGGCGCGAGCCCCGCGGCGGCGACACTCGTCCCGAAGAAACCGCCCTGCGCCCTCCCCCACCCCACCAGGAAGACGATGACCATGTACGAAATCCGATCGATCGAGGGCCTCGAGATCCTCGACTCCCGCGGCAACCCCACGCTGGCCGCCACGGTGCACCTGACCTCCGGCCACGTCGGCCGCGCCGCGGTGCCCTCCGGCGCCTCCACCGGCACGCGCGAAGCGCTCGAGCTGCGCGACGGCGATGCCGCGCGCTTCGGCGGCAAGGGCGTGCTGCAGGCGCTCGCCAACCTCGAAGGCCCGATCGCCGCCGCGCTCGCCGGTGTCGATGCCACCGACCAGGCCGCGGTGGACCACATCCTGTGCGAGCTCGACGGCAGCGCCGACAAGTCCCGCCTCGGTGCCAACGCGATCCTCGCCGTGTCGATGGCCGCCGCCCACGCCGGCGCCGCGGCGCGCGGCCTGCCGCTCTACCGTCACCTCGCCGTCGACGGCCTCGCACCGACGCTGCCGGTGCCGCTGATGAACGTCATCAACGGTGGCGCGCACGCCAACAACAGCCTCGACATCCAGGAATGCATGATCGTGCCGCACGGCTTCGAGCGCTTCGGCGACGCGCTGCGCGCCGGCGTCGGCGTGTTCCACGCCCTGCGCAGCCTGCTCGACAAGGAAGGCTTCCCGACCTCGGTCGGCGACGAGGGCGGCTTCGCCCCCAACGTCGCCGGCACGCGCCAGGCGCTCGAGCTCATCCTCGAAGCGGTCGAGCGCGCCGGCTACCGGCCCGGCACCGAGATCTCGCTCGCGCTCGACTGTGCCGCCTCCGAGTTCCACGCCGACGGCCGCTACCGCCTCGAAGGCGAGGCCGCCGACTACAGCCGCGCCGAATTCGTCGGCTACCTCGCCGAGCTCGTCAACGACTACCCGATCCTCAGCATCGAGGACGGCATGGCCGAGGACGACTGGAGCGGCTGGGGCCAGCTCACCGACCGCCTCGGGCGCCGCGTGCAGCTCGTCGGCGACGACCTCTTCGTCACCAACACCACGATCCTCGCCGAGGGCATCGACAAGGGCATCGCCAACTCGATCCTGATCAAGCCCAACCAGATCGGCACCCTGAGCGAGACCCTGGCGGCGATGGCGATGGCGCGCAAGGCCGGCTACGCCGCGATCGCCTCGCACCGCTCGGGCGAGACCGGCGACACCACGATCGCCGACCTCGCCGTGGCCACCGCCTGCGGCCAGATCAAGACCGGCTCGGCGAGCCGCTCGGACCGCGTCGAGAAGTACAACCGCCTGCTCGCGATCGAGCGCGAGCTCGGCGCCGCGGCGCGCTTCGCCGGCAGCGAGGCCTTCCGCCGGCGCTGAGCGGCCCACGTCTTTTGCCTTGGTCCGGCACCACGAGAAAGCTCTCCCCGGCTGTGGTGCCGGCCTTTTTTACACCCTGTCCGGGCATCGCCCGGACGCCAGCCGCAGGCAGGCGCCGGCGAGGAGGCGACGATGGAAGCACATGAACCGAACGGCTCGAGCAAGGACGAACCGCTGCGCGAGGACATCCGCCTGCTCGGCCGCCTCCTCGGCGACACCGTGCGCGAGCAGGAAGGCGAGGCCGTGTTCGCCTGCATCGAGCACATCCGCCAGCGCGCGGTGCGCTTCCACCGCGACGCCGACCGCAGCGCGCGCAGCGAACTCGAGGCGACGCTCGATGCGCTGTCGCCGGCCGACACCCTGCACGTCGTGCGCGCCTTCAGCTACTTCTCCCACCTCGCCAACCTCGCCGAGGACCAGCACCACATCCGCCGCTCGCGCGCGCACCTGATCGCCGGCTCGGCGCCCCGCGAAGGCAGCCTCGCACACGCGATGAACCGCGCCTTCGACGCCGGCCTCGACGCAGCGGCCCTCGCCGGCTTCTTCGCCACCGCACAGGTCGTGCCCGTGCTGACCGCGCACCCGACCGAGGTGCAGCGCAAGAGCATCCTCAACTGCCAGACCGCGATCGCGCGCCTGCTCGACCAGCGCGACCGCATGACGCTCACACCGGAAGAGCGCCGCGAGAACCACGACGCGCTGCGCCGCGGCGTGCTGACGCTGTGGCAGACACGCATGCTGCGCCCGGCCAAGCTGTCGGTCGTCGACGAGGTCAACAACGGCCTCGGCTACCACGACACCACCTTCCTGCGCGAAGTCCCGCGCCTGCATGCCGCCGTCGAGGACGCACTGGCCGAACGCGACCACACGCTCGCCGGACGCGAGTTTCCATCCTTCTTGCAGGTCGGCAGCTGGATCGGCGGCGACCGCGACGGCAACCCCTACGTGACCGCCGACATGCTGGACAAGGCGCTGCGCATGCAGTGCGAACGCGTGCTCGAGCACTACCTCGCCGAACTCGGGATCCTCGCCTCGCAACTCTCGCTGGCCGCGCTTCTCGTGCCTGTGTCCGACGCGCTGACTGCGCTCGCGGACGCCTCGCCGGACCGCTCGCCCCATCGCAGCGATGAGCCCTACCGCCGCGCCGTCGCAGGCATCCGTGCCCGCGTGCAGGCGACCCGCGAGTGCCTGTGCGGCGGCCCCGACACGACCGCCGCGGTCGAACCCTACGCAAGCCCCGCGGCGCTCGCCGCCGATCTCGACGTCGTGCATGACTCGCTCGTCGCCCACGGCTCGGCCGAACTCGCCCGTGGGCGGCTCCGCCACATCCGTCGTGCCGTGTCGGTGTTCGGCTTCCATCTCGCGCCGATCGATCTGCGCCAGAACGCCGAGGTGCATGAGCGCGTGGTGGCCGAACTGCTCGAAGTGGCTCATCCCGGCACGAACTACCTGCAACTGGGCGAGATGAAGCGCGTCGCGCTGTTGCTCGACGAACTCGCCACCTGGCCTGCTCCCGATTCTCCGGACACATTGCATGGCAACATGTGTCTAGGAGGAATCGATGCGAACAAGAAGGAAGTTCTCGGACGAGTTCAAGCGCGAGGCGGTGCGTTTGGCAACGCAGCCGGGTATGACGGCGACAG
>JANJTU010000079.1 GCA_024710965.1 Thauera sp.
CTTGTTGAAGCCGGCGAGGTTGCGCACGCCCACCGCCGCCATCAGCTTGTAGCGCTTGTCCATCTCGGCCACGCACCAGTTGAGCGCGTTGGCGGCGTGCTTCATGTCGGTGACGACCGGCGCGAGCAGGTGCGGGATGCCTTCGTAGATCGACAGCTCGAGCATCTTCGGATCGACCATGATCAGGCGCACGCGGTCGGGCTCGCTCTTGTACAGCAGCGACAGGATCATGGCGTTGATGCCCACCGACTTGCCCGAGCCGGTCGTGCCCGCCACCAGCAGGTGCGGCATCTTGGCGAGGTCGGCCACCACCGGCTGGCCGCCGATGTCCTTGCCGAGCACGACGGTGAGCGGCGAGCCCATGTCGTGATAGACCTTCGAGCCGACGATCTCCGACAGGCGCACCATCTGCCGCTTCGGGTTCGGCAGCTCGAGCGCCATGCACGACTTGCCCGGCACGGTCTCGACGACGCGCACCGAGATCAGCGACAGGGCGCGCGCCAGGTCCTTGGCGAGGTTCACGACCTGGCTGCCCTTGACGCCGGTGGCCGGCTCGATCTCGTAGCGGGTGATGACCGGGCCCGGATAGGCCGCGAGCACCTTGACCTCGACCCCGAAGTCGGCGAGCTTGGTCTCGATCAGGCGCGACGTGAATTCGAGCGCCTCGGGCGACGGCGGCTCGACTTCGCCCGAGGCCGGATCGAGCAGCGCCAGCGGCGGGATCGCGCCTTCGGCGGGGTTCGCGAACAGGGTCTGCTGGCGCTCCTTGTCGACGCGGTCGGACTTCGGCACGGCGGCTGCGGCGGGCTCGATGCGCAGCGGCGGGGGCGGCGCCTTCTCGGTCTTGCGCCGGCGCGTCTCCACCACCGCCTCGCGCTTCTGCGCCACCTCGCGCCCCACGCGCCGGTCCTGCCAGCGCAGCCAGCCCTGATGGACGCCGATCACCGCGCGCTCGAGCGCGAAGCCGACCCATTCGACCACGGCGATCCACGAGATCCCGGTAAACAGCGACAGCCCCGAGGCCAGCAGCGCGAGCAGCAGCAAGGTGCCGCCGGTAAAGCCGAAGTAGCGCTGCACCACCTGCCCCAGCTCCATGCCGAGCAGCCCGCCCGGCGCGAGCGGCACCGGCGCGCCGTGCGAATGGAAACGCAGGAACTCGAGCGCGCTGCTCGTCAGCAGCACGACGATGAAGCCGGCCATGACGATGGCGAAGGAGCGGTGATCGAGCGTGAGCTGGTTCTTGAGGCGGCGAAAGCCCCAGATCAGGCCGTAGCCGAGGAACACCACCCACCACCACGAGGACATGCCGAAGAGGTAGAGCAGGAGATCCGCCAGCCACGCGCCGAAGCGCCCGCCGGGGTTGGCCACGCGCGCGACCTCGGCCGCGTGCGACCAGCCGGGATCGGTCTTGCTGTAGCCGAGCAGGATGAGCCCGACATAGAGCGACATGACACCCAGGATCAGCCAGCGGGCTTCCTGCAGCAACAGCGAGATGCGTTCGGGCAGCGGCTGGGAACGGGACGACGGGCGAGACAGCATGGGAGGAAGGCAGCGCAGCCGGAAGGGAACAACCGCGAAATTATAAGCGATCCCCCGCCCCGCCCGGCTGCGGCGTTGCGCCTGCTCACAAAGCCCTGATCGGCACGGCGCGCCCCGCCGCGGGGCGCGTCAGACCGAGCCGAGGCGCTCGCAGAGGACGATGCCCTTCGGCGTCTCCTCGATCAGGCCCTGCTGGCCGAGATCCTTCATGACGCGGCTGACCATCTCGCGCGAGGCGCCGATCATCTTCGCGATGTCCTGCTTGGAGATCTTGCGCACCACCACCGTCCGGCCCTCGACGTCCTCGGCCATCTCGAGCAGCAGGCGGGCGACGCGGCCATAGACGTCCATCAGCGCCAGGCTCTCGATCTTGCGGTCGGCGTTGCGCAGGCGCTCGGCGAGGTTGCACATGATGCGCCAGGCGACGTCGAAGCTGTCCTGCATGATGTGGCGGAAATCCTGCTTCGGGATCAGCACCAGGTCGGAGGGCACGACCGCGATCACCGAGGCCGAGCGCGGCTGCTCGTCGAACATGCCCATCTCGCCGAAGAGCTCGCCCTGGCCGAGGATGGAGAGGATCACCTCGCGCCCGTCCTCGTCGCTGACGACCACCTTCAGGCTGCCGGTCAGCACGAGGTAGACGTAGTCGGGACGGTCGCCCGCGCACACCACCGCCTGGCCGCGCGGAAAGCGCCGCATCATCGATACGCGGGCGACGCTGGTGAGGACCTCGTCCGACAGGCCATGGAAGAGCGGAAACGTCTTGAGGGCAACGATGGATACCGCGGTGGGCTGGGACATGTTCACTCCGATCAACACAGGTTGCGCCAACTTGTCGGGCGAAAAGTTCGCGGCCAGTGTAAACGAATCTTCGCGGCTTGATCGCCGCCGCCCCGCCGCGCGGCAACGAGGGGCGGGCGATCAAGCGTGCCTATCGCGGCCATCGGAACGGCCCGCCGACGGGCTCGGCTATAATCGCGCTCTCTTTCGCAACCCGCTGGAACGCCCCCATGAGCACCCGACACGCCCGCCTGCTGATCCTCGGCTCCGGCCCCGCCGGCTACACCGCCGCGGTCTACGCCGCCCGCGCCAACCTGAACCCGGTGATGGTCACCGGCCTCGCCCAGGGCGGCCAGCTGATGACGACCACCGACGTCGACAACTGGCCGGCCGACGCCGACGGCGTGCAGGGTCCGGAGCTGATGGCGCGCTTCCAGAAGCACGCCGAGCGCTTCGCCACCGAGATGATCTTCGACCACATCCACACCGCGAAGCTGGCCGAGAAGCCCTTCCGCCTGATCGGCGACAGCGGCGAATACACCTGCGACGCGCTGATCATCGCCACCGGCGCCACCGCCAAGTACCTCGGCCTGCCCTCGGAAGAGAAGTTTGCCGGCCGCGGCGTGTCGGCCTGCGCGACCTGCGACGGCTTCTTCTACCGCAACCAGGAAGTCGCGGTGGTCGGCGGCGGCAACACCGCGGTCGAAGAGGCGCTCTACCTCGCCAACATCGCGAAGAAGGTCACCCTGGTGCACCGGCGCGAGAAGTTCCGCGCCGAGAAGATCATGATCGACAAGCTGATGGAGAAGGTCGCGGCGGGCAAGATCGAGCTCGCGCTCAACGCCACGCTCGACGAGATCCTCGGCGACAACAGCGGCGTCACCGGCATGCGCATCAAGGACGTCAACACCGGCGCGACGCGCGAGATGGGGCTGCAGGGCGTGTTCATCGCGATCGGCCACAAGCCCAACACCGACATCTTCGAAGGCCAGCTCGAGATGGAAAACGGCTACCTGATCACTCAGGGCGGGCGCAGCGGCAACGCCACGCAGACCAGCACCCCCGGCGTATTCGCCGCCGGCGACGTGCAGGACCACATCTACCGCCAGGCGGTGACCTCGGCCGGCACCGGCTGCATGGCGGCGCTCGACGCCGAGCGCTACCTCGACAGCCTCGGCGGCTGAGCCCGACGATGGCCCGCCGCCCCCGCTCCGCCTCGCCCGCCGCCGGCGCGCAAGGCGCCGGCGCGCGGGCGGCGGACCACCCGTTCGCCGGCCTGCGCAGCCTGCTGCGTGAGGCCGACGACGCGGCGCGCCAACCGTCACCCGCCGCGGACGACTCCGCGCGGAAATCCAGCCCGCAATCGACCCCCCACTCCACCCCAGAATCGGCGCCGGCGTCCGCGCGCCAAACCCCGTCGACAGCCGCCCCCGGCCCGGGCGCCCCGGCCGCCATCGACGAGGCCGACCTCGCCCTGTTCCGCAAGACCGTCGGCGCTGCGCGCCCGCTGCGTGACGCCCAGCGTGCCGAAATCGAGCGCCCGCGCCCGGCGCCCCTGCCGCGCCCGCAGCCTGCCGCGGAAGAGGACGGGGCCGCGCCGCCCGCCGCCCGCATCGCCGACCCGCTGCGCGCCGCCTACGAGGACGTGATTCCGCTGCGCGACACCGGCCGCGTCGAACTCGACACGGCCGTGCGCCATGCCGCCCGCCAGCGGGCGGATGCGAAGGCGCCCGCGGCCCCGCGCCCGACCGCCATGGTCCTGCCCGCCGGGGCCGACCAGGCGGACCCGTCGGCACTGTTCCGCCAGGTGGTCGGCGACGCCCGTCCGATCGACAGCCGCAACCGTGTGGAGCTGGAAAGGCCGCCGCCGCCGCCCGCCCCGGTCAAGCGCGAGGCGGACGAGCGCGCGGCGCTCGACGAGTCGCTGGCGACGCCGCTGACCTTCGAGGACCGCCTCGACATGGGCGATGAGGCGGCCTTCCTCCGCCCCGGGCTGCCGCGCCGGGTGCTGAGCGACCTGCGCCGCGGGCGCTGGGTGCTGCAGGGCCAGATCGACCTGCACGGCCTCACCCGCGACGAGGCGCGCGCGGCGCTCGCCCAGTTCCTGCACACGAGCCTCGCCCAGGGCCGGCGCTGCATCCGCGTGATCCACGGCAAGGGCCTGGGCTCGCCCGGCAAGGTGTCGATCCTGAAGCAGCTCTCGCGCGGCTGGCTGGCGCAGCGCGAGGAGATCCTCGCCTTCTGCCAGGCCGGGCCGCACGACGGCGGGGGCGGCGCGCTGCTGGTGCTGATGCGCGCGCAGAACAGCGCGCGCGACTGACTCAGATGGCCGCTTCGTTGGTCTCGCCGGTACGGATGCGCACCACCTGCTCGACCGGGATGACGAAGATCTTGCCGTCGCCGATCTTCCCGGTGTGCGCCGCCTTCACGATCGCCTCGACCGCCTGCTCGACCATGTCGTCGCCGAGCACGACCTCGACCTTGATCTTCGGCAGGAAGTCCACCACGTACTCCGCCCCGCGATAGAGCTCGGTGTGGCCCTTCTGGCGGCCGAAGCCCTTCACTTCGGTCACCGTGAGGCCGGTGATGCCGACCTCGGACAGAGCCTCACGCACCTCGTCCAGCTTGAACGGCTTGATCACGGCTTCGATCTTCTTCATCCAAATCTCCTCGTTTTTTCTCGCGGCCGGCCGGCAGGGGCGCGCGCGTCCGCCTCAGAACTCGTCCTGGTAACGCGATGTTATCGGATAACGCCAGTCCCTGCCGAAGCCGCGCGGGGTGACGCGGATGCCCACCGGCGCCTGGCGCCGCTTGTACTCGTTGCGCTTGAGCATCGCCACCGCGCGCCGCACGTCCGCTTCCGCATGGCCCGCGGCGACGATCTGGCGCGGCGACTCGTCGCGCTCCATGTAGGCCTCGATGATGGCGTCGAGCACCTCATAGGGCGGCAGGCTGTCCTGGTCCTTCTGGTCGGGCTTCAGCTCGGCCGACGGCGGGCGGTCGATGATGTTCTGCGGGATCACCGCCCCCTGGCGGTTGCGCCAGTTCGACAGGCGGAAGACGAAGGTCTTGTACAGGTCCTTCAGCACCGCGAAGCCGCCCGCCATGTCGCCGTACAGGGTCGCGTAGCCGGTGGCCATCTCGCTCTTGTTGCCGGTGGTGAGCACGATGGCGCCGGTCTTGTTCGAGAGCGCCATCAGCAGCATGCCGCGGATGCGGGCCTGCAGGTTCTCCTCGGTGGTGTCGGCGGGCAGGCCGGCGAACTGCGGCGCGAGGAGCTCGGCGAAGACCTTCATCGCCGGCTCGATCGGGATCTCGTCGTAGCGCACGCCGAGCCGCCGCACCATCTCGCGCGAGTCGTCGAGGCTCATCTGCGCGGTGTAGGGCGAAGGCATCATCACCGCCCGCACCCGCTCCGCGCCGAGCGCATCGACCGCCACCGCCAGCGTCAGCGCCGAGTCGATGCCGCCCGACAGGCCGATGATGGCGCCGGGGAAGCGGTTCTTGCCGAGGTAGTCGCGCACGCCGGTCTTGAGCGCCTCGTACACCTCGGCTTCGAGCGCGCGCGGCGGCGCCATCACCGCGCTCGTCCACTGCCCGGCCTCGAAGCGGAGCACGTCGATGCGCTCCTCGAAGGAGCTCGCCTGGTAGGCGAGGCGGCCGTCGCGGTCGAGCGCGAAGGAGCCGCCATCGAACACCAGCTCGTCCTGCCCGCCCACCATGTTGCAGTACAGCACCGGCAGCCCGGTCTCGCGGATGCGGTCACGCAGCACCTGCAGCCGCTGCTGCTGCTTGTTCATGTGGTAGGGCGAGGCGTTGAGCGCGAGCAGGACCTCGGCGCCGGCGGCACGGGCGGCCTCGGCGGGGCCGGACTCCCAGACGTCGGCGCAGATGTTGACGCCGAAGCGCAGCCCCTTGCATTCGAACACGCAGGGCACGGCGCCGGCCTCGAAGTAGCGCTCCTCGTCGAACACCTCGTAGTTGGGCAGCAGGTTCTTGTAGTAGCTGGCGACGATCTGTCCGTCGCGGATCACCGAGGCGGCGTTGAAGCGCCCGCTGGCCGACTCCGCCGGATGGCCGAGAACCACGTGGATGCCTTGTGCGGCCTCGGCGATGCGCGCCGTTTCGCGCGCGCACGCGCGGTAGAAATCGGGTCGCAGCAGCAGGTCTTCCGGCGGGTAGCCGGACAAGGCCAGCTCGGGCGTGAGCAGGATGTCGGCGCCCGCGGCGCGGGCTTCGCCGATCGCGTGGATGATGTGATCGGCATTGGCGACGAGATCGCCCACGGTGAGGTTGAGCTGGGCGACGGCGATCGAGATCGGAGGGTGGGCGCTTGCATTCATGGGGCGAGACTATACCGTTTCGACCGCGCCGGGTAACAGGGCCGGGGCTGCTTTTTGCACCGCGCGGCGCCGTCGCGGAAGGCAGCGACAACCCACAAGCTGCGTGCGCAAGGCTGTGGATAAGACGTGGACAGCGCTTGCAAGTCGATGTCGCAAAAGCGTATCGTCGCAGTGCACAAAAATGAGGCAGCATCCCCCGCCGCCCACCGGCCATGCACCGGCCGACGCCCGGCTCCCGCCACGAGAGCGCCCATGACCCGACTACACGGGACCCAACCACAGCGGACCCGACCACACGGCTTCCTGCTCCTCGACTCGCTCGCCAGCGTCGACGCCGAGGCCTGGGACGGCCTCCTGCACGCGACCGCCCCGAACGCCCCGAACGCCCCACTCGCCCCCGCCGCCCCGCCCTGCCTGCGCCACGCCTACCTCGACGCCCTCGAGCGCAGCGGCTGTGTCGGCCCGGGCACCGGCTGGCAGCCGCGCCACGCGAGCCTGTGGCAGGACGGCGAGCTCATCGCCGCCCTGCCGCTGTACCTGAAGCAGCACTCCTACGGCGAATACGTCTTCGACTGGGCCTGGGCGCAGGCCTACGCCCGCCACGGCCTGAGCTACTACCCGAAGTGGCTGGCCGCGGTGCCGTTCACGCCGATTCCCGGCCCGCGCCTGCTCGGCCGCAACCGCGCCGCCCGCCAGGCGCTGCTGCGCGGCGTGCTGGAGACGGTGGCAGCGAGCGGTCTGTCGTCCTTCCACCTGCTCTTTCCGCAAGCAGACGAAGCCGCGCTGCTGGCCGAGGCCGGGCTGATGATCCGCGAAGGGGTGCAGTTCCATTGGCAGAATCGCATCGAGGGCGGCCCCTACGCCGACTTCGACGCCTTCCTCGCCAGCCTGAACCACGACAAGCGCAAGAAGATCCGCCAGGAACGGCGCCGCGCCGCCGCCCACGGCCTGCGCCTGCGCTGGCACGACGGCCACGACGCGACCGCCGCCGACTGGGCCTTCCTCCATCGCTGCTACGCGATGACCTACGCCCTGCACCGCTCCACCCCCTACCTCGGACCGGCGTTCTTCGCCCGCCTCGCGCAACGGCTGCCGGACGGCGTGCGCCTGCTCATCGCCGAGCGCGCGGGCGAACCGGTCGCCGCCGCCTTCTTCCTGCACGACGGCGCGGCGCTCTACGGACGCTACTGGGGCGCGCTCGAGCCCCTGCCCTTCCTGCACTTCGAGCTGTGCTACTACCAGGCGATCGAATACTGCATCGCGCACGGCCTGCAGCGTTTCGAGGGCGGCGCCCAGGGCGAGCACAAGCTGTCGCGCGGCCTGCTGCCGGTGCGCACGTTCTCCGCACACTGGATCGCCGATCCGCGCTTTCGCAGCGCGGTGGACGACTATCTGGCGCGCGAGCGCAGCGGGATCGGCTTCTACCTCGACGAGCTTGCGGAGCGTGCGCCGTTCCGACGGCCGTCCGCGCCCGGCTGACGGTCTCCGCTCAGGCGGCGGCCGGACGCAGGAAAGGCAGGGTGCGGTAGAGGGCGGTGATGGTCTTGCCGTCGGTGATCTCGCCGGCATGGATCGCGGCTTCGGCCGCCTCCAGCGAGAGAGTCAGGACCTCGAGGAACTCGCCATCGTCCCAGGCGTGGCCGACGTGGCGCAGGCCCCGGGCGAGGAAGATCTCGATGCGTTCGTCCGAATAGCCGATGCACGGATGCATGACGCCGATGTAGCGCCAGTCGTCCGCCTCGTAACCGGTCTCCTCGCGCAGCTCGCGCCGGGCGCAGCTGAGGATGTCCTCGCCGGCGTCGATCTTGCCCGCCGGCAGTTCGACAAAGGCGCGGCGCAGCGGATAGCGGAACTGACGTTCGAACAGCAGCTGACCGTCGGGCAGCACGGCGACGACGACCACGGCGCCGGGGTGGCGGATGTATTCGCGCCCACTCTCGCTGCCGTCGGGCAGGCGCACGCGGTCGCGCCGCACCTTCAGCAGCACGCCATCGAACACCGGCTCGCTGGAGAGCTCGACCTCCTCGAGCGGGTCGCGCGCCGGGTGGCCGCTCATGCGCGCGGCACCCCCGCCTTGCGCGGCGCGTGCCAGAGATAGCGGAACACGAAGCCGGGAAAGCCGAACACGAGGAAGAGGCAGAAGGTGGTGGCGTAGAACTCCCACTTCTGCGCATAGACGCTGCCATGCCCCTGCGCCTCCAGCAGCAGCGCGAGGCCGCCGACGACGAAGTAGAGCAGCACGAGCTCGAGCAGGCGCCAGCCCAGGCCCTTGCCCGCCGTGCGCGGCTTGAGCACGAAGAAGATGCGATCGAACACGAAAGGCAGGTTGGCCATCGTGAACGCGATGGCCAACAGCAGATAGACGCCGGCCGCCGGGCTCATCGGCGCCCGGCGTCCGTCAGGCGGCCGCTGGGCGCGGCCGCGCCCGCGGCGTCAGAGCGAGCCGAGCAGCGCATAGGCGCACAGCGACATCAGCATCTGCGGCGCGATGCCGAGCGCGGCGATCGCCAGGCCGTTGGCCGACAGCATCACGCGCACCTCGGCCGGGGCGTGGATCGGCGACGCATCGACCGGAGCGTCGAAGTACATCACCTTCACCACGCGCAGGTAGTAGAAGGCGCCGATCACCGACATCACCACGGCGAGCACCGCAAGCCAGAAGTAGCCCGCGGCGACGACCGCCTGCAGCACCGACAGCTTGGCGAAGAAACCGATGAAGAACGGGATGCCCGCCATCGAGAACATGACGAACATCATCATCAGCGCGAACCAGGAGCTGCGCTTGTTGAGGCCCTTGAAGTCGTCGATGTTCTCCGCTTCGAAACCGGCGCGCGACAGCAGGATCAGCATGCCGAACGAGGCCAGGCTCATGATCACGTAGGACACGGCGTAGAACATCGCCGAGCTGTAGGCGTTGAGCGCGAAGTGGCGGTCGCCCTCGACCACGCCGGCGAGCAGGCCGAGCAGCATGAAGCCCATGTGCGAGATGCCCGAGTAGGCGAGCATGCGCTTGATGTTCTGCTGCGCGATCGCGGCGAGGTTGCCGAGCACGATCGAGGCGCCGGCCACCAGCATCAGCATCGTCTGCCATTCCTCGGCGATGTCGAACAGGGCCCAGATCAGGAGGCGCACCGCCATCGCGAAGGCGGCGAGCTTGGGCGCGGTGGCGATCATCAGCGTGACCGCGGTCGGCGCGCCCTGATAGACGTCCGGCACCCACATGTGGAAGGGCACCACGCCGAGCTTGAAGCAGATGCCGGCGACGAGGAAGACGAGGCCGAACATCAGCACGGTCTGGTTGGAGGACTGGTTGTACACCGCCTGGGCGATGGCGGAGAACTCCAGCGTGCCGGTCGCGCCGTACACCATCGACATGCCATAGAGGAGCAGGCCGGAGGCGAGCGCGCCGAGCACGAAGTACTTCATCGCGGCCTCGGTCGAGCGCGCCGAGTCGCGGTCGAAGGCGACCATCGTGTACAGCGCGAGCGACATCATCTCGAGGCCGATGTACATCGGCAGCATGTGGTTGGCGGTGACCATCACCATCATGCCGAGCGTCATCAGCAGCGCGAGCAGGTAGTACTCGGGCTTGTCGATCTTGCGGTCGGCGAGATAGCCGCGGCCGTAGAGCAGCGCGATCGCGGTGGAGAAGTAGATCATCAGCTTCAGGAAGTCGCCCATCAGGTCGCCGATGAACAGGTTGCTGAAGGTGTAGACGACCTCGCCTTGCATGGTCGCGATCGTGATGAAGGCCGCCGCGATCAGCGTGAACTGCGTGAGGTAGTAGGCAAGGCCGCGGGCGATGCTGCGCGCGAACGCGCTCGCCAGCATGATCACCAGGGCCATCACGGCGACGAAGATCTCGGCCGCTGCGGGGTAGAAGTCGGGGACGACAAAGTTCATCTTCTGACCAGTCCGTTAAGTGTCTCTATGGCGCTCGGGGCCCGGCGCTCAGAGCTTGCTCACGGCAACATGCCGCAGGAGTTCGTTGACCGAGGTGTGCATCACTTCGGTGAAGGGGAAGGGATACAGACCCATGGCCAGCACGCACAGCGCGAGGATGCCGAGGAAGGCGAACTCGCGCCCGCTGAGGTCTTCCAGCTCGCCCACGTGCTTGTTCGCGACCTTGCCGAAGACGACACGCTTGTACATCCACAGCGAGTAGGCGGCGCCCAGGATCAGCGTCGTGGCGGCGATGAAGCCGACCCAGAAGTTGAACTTGACCGCGCCGAGCACGACCATGAACTCGCCGACGAAGCCCGAGGTGGCGGGCAGGCCGGAGTTGGCCATGGCGAACAGCATGAAGAAGGCGGCGAACTTCGGCATCGTGTGCACCACGCCGCCGTAGTCGGCGATCTGGCGCGAGTGCATGCGGTCGTAGAGCACGCCGATGCAGAGGAACATCGCGCCCGAGACGAAGCCGTGGGAGATCATCTGCACCAGGGCACCTTCGACGCCGAGCGGGTTGAAGATGAAGAAGCCGAGGGTGACGAAACCCATGTGCGAGATCGACGAGTAGGCCACGAGCTTCTTCATGTCGGTCTGCACGAGGGCGACGAAGCCGATGTACACCACCGCGATCAGCGACAGGGCTATCACCAGCGGCGCGAGTTCCTGCGCGGCGTCGGGCACGATCGGCATCGAGAAGCGCAGGAAGCCGTAGGCGCCGAGCTTGAGTGCGATCGCCGCCAGCACGACCGAGCCGCCGGTGGGGGCCTCGACGTGGGCGTCGGGCAGCCAGGTGTGCACCGGCCACATCGGCACCTTGACGCCGAAGGCGATCAGGAAGGCGAGGAAGATCAGGATCTGCGGCTCGATCGGCAGGGGCAGCTGGTGCCAGTCGAGGATGCTGAAGCTGCCGCCGGACTGCATGAACAGGTAGAGCAGCGCGATCAGCATCAGCAGCGAGCCGAGCAGCGTGTAGAGGAAGAACTTGATCGCGGCATAGACGCGGTTGGCGCCGCCCCAGATGCCGATGACGAGGTAGAGCGGAATCAGCGAGGCCTCGAAGAAGACGTAGAACAGCACGCCGTCGAGGGCGGAGAAGATCCCGTTCATCAGGCCGGACATGATCAGGAAGGCGGCCATGTACTGTGCCACCTTCTCTTCGATGACGCGCCAGCCGGCCATCACGACCATGATGGTGATGAAGGCGTTGAGCAGCACGAACAGCACCGAGATGCCATCGACGCCGAGGTGGTAGTTGATGTTGAAACGCGGCACCCAGGCGGTGAGCTCGACGAACTGCATCGCGCTCGTCGAGACGTCGAAGCCGGTGTAGAGCGGAATGGTCACGACGAAGCCAGCCACCGCGACCGCGAAGGCGAGCATCCGCGCCAGCGGGGCATTGCGATCCGAGCCGGTCGCGAGCACCAGCAGGCCACCGAGAATCGGCACCCAGATCGCCAGACTGAGGAGAGGAATGTCCGTCATCGTTGCTTTCCGTTCAGAGCGCCGCGAGCGGCGCGTTCGATCTTGTTATGAGGCCCCCCCGGGAAACGTCTTCGACGTTTCCACCCCCCGAGGGGATCAAGGAAACTTGGGGCGGCCCGGCGTTTCCTTGAGAGTTCAGCTGTTGGCGTCCCTGCACACCCTGGTTACCCGCGGTTGAACCAGAAGGTGAGCAGGATGAAGACGCCGATGATCATCGTGAAGGCGTACTGGTACAGGTGGCCGGTCTGGAACAGGCGCGACATCTGCGCCACCCAGCCCACCAGCCGTGCCGTGCCGTTGACCGCGACGCCGTCGATCAGGCCCTGGTCGCCGGCCCTCCACAGCCCGCGGCCGAGCAGGCGGGCGCCGCCGGCGAAGAAGATCTCGTTGAAGCGGTCGAAGAAGTACTTGTTCTCGAGCAGGCTGTGGATCGGCTTGAAGGTGCGCTGGATCGCGGCCGGAATCCCCGGCTTGACCATGTAGAAGAACCAGGCCAGCGCGACGCCGCCCATGGCGAGCCAGAACGGGGCGGTCTGCAGGCCGTGCAGCGCCATGCCCACCGGGCCGTGGAAGCCGGCGGCGAGTTCCTTCAGCCCGACGTGGTTGTCGCCGACGAAGATCACGCCCTTGAACCATTCGCCGAACAGCATCGGCTCGATGGTGAAGAAGCCGATCAGCACCGAGGGGATCGCGAGCAGCGCCAGCGGCAGCGTCACCACCCAGGGCGACTCGTGCGGCTTCTGCCCGGGGGCGAGGCCGTGGTGATGGTCGGCGCTCGGCTCTTCGTCGTCGTGGTCGCCGTGGTGATCATGATGCCCGTGCGCGTTGCCGAAGCGCTCCTTGCCGTGGAAGACGAGGAAGTACATGCGGAACGAGTAGAAGGCGGTGACGAACACGCCCAGCAGGACACAGAACAGCGCGTAGCCGGCGCCCGGGATGGTCGATGCGTGCACCGCCTCGATGATCGAGTCCTTCGAGTAGAAGCCGGCGAAGAACGGGAAACCGATCAGGGCGAGCGAGCCGAGCAGCGACGTGAACCAGGTGATCGGCATGTACTTCCACAGCCCGCCCATGTTGCGCATGTCCTGGTCGTGGTGCATGCCGATGATCACCGAGCCGGCACCGAGGAACAGCAGTGCCTTGAAGAAGGCGTGCGTCATGAGGTGGAAGACCGCCGCCGAGTAGGCCGACACGCCCAGCGCCACGGTCATGTAGCCGAGCTGCGACAGCGTCGAGTAGGCGACGACGCGCTTGATGTCGTTCTGCACGATGCCGAGGAAGCCCATGAACAGCGCGGTCGTGGCGCCGATCACGAGGACGAAGGACAGGGCCGTGTCGGAGAGCTCGAACAGCGGCGACATGCGCGCGACCATGAAGATGCCCGCGGTCACCATCGTCGCGGCGTGGATCAGCGCCGAGATCGGGGTCGGGCCTTCCATCGAGTCGGGCAGCCAGACGTGCAGCGGCACCTGGGCCGACTTGCCCATCGCGCCGATGAAGAGGCAGATGCAGATCGCGGTGATCAGCGGCCAGCCGGTGACGGCCATGTCCTGCGCCGCGAGTTCGCCCGCCTTGGCGAACACCTCGGCGTAGTTCAGCGTGCCGGCGTAGGCGGCGATCAGGCCGATGCCGAGCAGGAAGCCGAAGTCGCCGACGCGGTTGACGAGGAAGGCCTTCAGGTTGGCGTAGATCGCCGTCGGGCGGTCGTACCAGAAGCCGATCAGCAGGTAGGAGACGAGGCCGACCGCTTCCCAGCCGAAGAACAGCTGCAGGAAGTTGTTCGACATCACCAGCATCAGCATCGAGAAGGTGAACAGCGAGATGTAGCTGAAGAAGCGCTGGTAGCCGGGGTCTTCCGCCATGTAGCCGATGGTGTAGATGTGCACCATCAGCGACACGAAGGTGACCACCAGCATCATCATCACGGTCAGCGTGTCGATCTGGAAGCCGACCTCGAAGGTGATGCCGCCGGCCACCATCCAGGTGTAGAGCGTGCCGTTGAAGGTGTTGCCCGCCTGCACGTCCTGATACACCACGACCGAGGCCGCCAGCGCGACCGCGACACCGAGGATGGTGACGATGTGCGCCCCCGCACGGCCGATCGTCTTCCCGAACAGGCCGGCCAGGATCGCACCGGCGAGCGGTGCCAGCGGCACCAGGAGATAGAGAGTCTGCATGTCCGTCATCGTGACGCTTCCTTAACCCTTGAGGCTGTCCAGATCATCCACGTGGATCGTGCGCATGTTGCGGAACATGACGATCAGGATCGCCAGGCCGATCGCGGACTCGGCTGCGGCGACGGTGAGGATGAAGAAAACGAAAACCTGCCCGGCGATGTCGCCGAGATAGTGCGAAAAGGCGATGAAGTTCATGTTCACCGCGAGCAGCATCAGTTCGATGGCCATCAGCAG
>JANJTU010000267.1 GCA_024710965.1 Thauera sp.
GCGCGCGGCAGGCCTCGGCAAGATAGATCAGATGGTAGGGCCACGGCCGGTCGGCGCGGCGTCCCATGTGCAGCGCGAGCCGCAGCGCCGCGAGGAAGCGGCCGGGGCTGTGCAGCGCGACCCGCACCAACGCCTTCGCCAGCGCCCCCATGCCGTCCCGCAGCAGGTAGGTCGTGCGCGCCTGCTCGGCGCGGTCCTCGGCATCCACGAGCTCGGCGTCCCAGCCGCGCACGGCGAGGCGCAGCACGTCGAAGCCCTGGCGCTCGAGCGCGAGGATCTCGCGCCGGATGAAGCTGTGGCTCACCTTCGGGTACTGGTTGATCAGGTAGGCGATCCTCAACGTCCGCCCTCCGCAACGAGATCCTCGTCTTCCACCGCATGCACCTCCTGTTCCGTCACGCGCCGCGCCGTGACCGCGCGCGCGTGGACGATGCGCGCCGGCGCCCCCACCGCGGTTGCGCCGTCCGGCACGTCGCACAGCACCACCGACAGCGCCCCGATGCGGCAGCCCCGGCCGATGCGCACACCGCCCAACACCTGCGCGTAGGCGCCGAATTCGACGTCGTCGCCGATCACCGGCGCCGGGCCGCCCTCGTGGCGGTTGCCGATCGTCACGCCCTGGCGCAGCGTGCAGTTGCGCCCGATCACCGCGTCGGGATGCACGAACACGCCGCCGAAGTGCCAGATGCGCAGCCCGCCGCCGATGCGCGCAGCCTTGGGCAGGCTGATGCCGACCACGGTTTCGACGACGCGGAAGGCGAGCCAGTAGGCCGCCGTCAGCAGCCGTTTGGCGACGCCGTCCGGCCGTGCATCGACGCGGCGGCCGAAGCGATATACGGCAACCACCCAGATCGACTGCTCCTTCAGGAAGGGGCGGCGCAGGCCGTAGCGGCGCAAGTCCGCGGCCCACTCGGGATCACGCTGCATACGCACCTCGCCCGACAGGCGGACGCGTCACCGGCCGCTTCATTCGCCCGTCCTCAACAGCTCGCCGCGTACCGTCGAGCCCGTGCCCGTGCCACCGATCACCGTCACCACCGGCGTCACCGCTCCGTCCGGCCAGACGAAATCGGCGACCTCGTCGTTGTTGAGCTCCTTGCTGTCGAACAGCGTTGCGCCGCTCGCCTTGTCGCGCAGCTGCAGGCGCAGGCGCGCGCCGCCGGTCGCGATCGCGCGCAGGCGATAGCCCTGTCCGGCGACCGGGAGCGCCCATGCGACCGGGTGCAGGCTGCGGCCGCTGCTGTTCACCATCACCGTCGCGCTCGCGGCCGGAGGGAACACGACGGCCTGCTCCCGGGTCTCGAAGCTGCCGGACACCGTGCCGGTCTGCCGCGTCCATGGCCCGCGCATCGACAGCAGGTTGAGCTTGCGTTCCGGCTCCACGGCCCGACCGTCGCCATCGACCCAGCCCTCGACGTCCACCACCTGCCGCAGCCCCTGGCGGATGCGCTCGAGATCCGCTGCGGCGACGGTGTTCCAGCCGCCGCGATGCAGGTTGAAGCCCGACCCGTTCTCGACGTAGATCACGTAGGGCGTGCCGCGATTGCGGTCCACCACGTAGGCGCCGTAGGTCTTGAGCGTCTCGGCGACCTTGCGCACGGCCGGCGTCTGGATGCTGTCGACGTCGAACTCGGGCGGCAGCATCATCAGCGCGCCTTCCGGGATCTTGCCGGTATTGGTCGTCGCCGCATCGCGGTCGGCCGAGGTGGCCGGAAAGACATAGGCCGGGTTGGGCGACAGCGCGTTGTATGTCAGCGACATCGCCAGTGCATGGCGATACAGCGGCCGGTCGTCGGCGATCTCGTGCTTGCGCATGAGGCCGCCCGAGGTCGGCACCGCGGCCGCGCGCGCGCCCTGGAAGTAGTGCGCCGGGTCGCCCCAGCCGCGGCCGTCGAGCCGGCTCCAGGCGTACTGCGCCGCCATCCACTGCCCATCCACCTGGCGCAGCTTGAAGAAGGAATGGACGATGCCGGCGACCGGATCAACGATGTCCGCATGGCCGTCGGCGGCGCTGGCCGGGATCACGCCCGTCGGCCAGCGCGGGATGTCGACCTCGCGGTGCACGCCGGCGTCCGGGTCCCAGACGCCCTTGCTGCCGGGCAGGCCGATCACTTTCACCGGCGGGTCCTCGCTGCCGGCGAGAAAGACGCCGGTCGACCATGCCCCTTCGGCCACCGACGGGGAGTAGTCCGAGCTCGGGATGACGAAGTCGCCGAAGCGGGGGCCGACCGGCCGGCTGTTCCACGGCGAGGTCGCCGCGAACGGGGTCTCGAAGCTGCCCCAGCCGCCTGTGCCCGACTCCTGCGCACCGGCTTCGACGCCGGCCACCGCCAGCGCGATGCCGAGCGCTGCCAGCCACGACGTCCGCGCGCGCACGCGCCCGGCCGCGTTACGCGGCAGCTGCTGCTTGTTGTTGTTCATGTGCTGTCTCCTTTCGCTTGAACGGCTCCGGCCACGGTCTCCGTCCGGCTCAGGGCGACCGCGCAGGCGGCGCCCAGCACGAACCAGACGTACCAGTTGAAAGCGAGGTAGGCGAAGATGTTGTCGGACGCCGAGATGATCAGGTACTCGACGACCAGGGCGATGGCGACGAAGGCGCCGAGGCGGTCCACCGCGGCCATCCGCCGCAGCGTCGCCAGCAGGCGGGCGAACAGCCATGCGAAGCTCGCCAGGCCGAGCACGCCGAGCTCGAACAGCATCTGCACGTAGATGTTGTGCGCGCCGAAGTTCACCCCGCCGGAATAGGGGAAGAAGGTGGGGGCGAAGTGCTTGAACGCGCCCAGGCCGTAGCCGAGCGGCAGGTGTTCGGGGCGGATCCAGCGCAGGCCGAACTCCCAGATCTGCAGCCGCCAGGCGAAGGAGTTGAGGCGGGCGTACTGCACCACCTCGTTGCCGCTGCCGAGCTCGAGCAGGCGTTCGCGCACGCCCGGCACGAGCAGCGCCAGCAGCGGCGCGAGCAGCAGATAGACGAGGTAGCGGCGCTCGAACATCAGCGCATAGAGGGCGAAGATCGCGAAGCAGGCCACCCAGGCGCTGCGCGTCTGCGTCAGCAGCAGCAGGCCGAGCAGCAGGGGCAGGTAGGCGCTCAGCGCCATGCGCCGCAGCGGCGACAGCGCGATGAGCGGGCTCTTCAGCGCGTACACCGCCATCGACAGCACCAGCGTCAGGTAGAAGGCGAAGATGTTCGGGTGGCTGAAGGTGCTCTTCAGGCGAAAGCCCTGCAGGCCGCCGCCGAGCCCGTGCAGGGCGAGCTCGACGAGCGCGTAGGCGGCCGGCAGCAGCGAGGACAGCAGCACGAGCTTGACGCAGACCTTGAACTCGCGCGGGCCGCGGACGAAGTAGAAGGCGCCGACGAAGACGGCAAAGTACGACAGCAGGCCGAGAAAGCTGCGCACCGCGTCGCCGCGCTCGGGCGCGCTCACCGCGCCGATCAGCGCGGCGAGGAGGAAGCCCGTCCATGCCGGCGCGATGCGGCGCGGGAAGCGCTCCGGCTTCGCCGCCACCAGCAGCACCGCGATCAGGATCACGAAGGCATTGACGAGGCCGCCGAAACCGATCGACAGGCCGCCGAGCGAGACCCGCGTGGTCTCGAAGACGAGGTCGGCGGCAGCGCGGAACAGCAGCACGAGGCCGAGCAGCAGCACGCGGTCGAGCAGAAACAGGAAACCCAGCACCAGCAGCGCCGGCAACGCCAGCAGCCGCACGTAGCTGTCGCCCATCGCGTCGGCGTAGAGCGGCAGCACGAGCCCGAGCGCGAGCGCGACGAGCAACGCGACGCCGGTCAGCAGCGCCGGAGGGGGGGAGTGCGCCGTGCTGCCCACGCTCAGTAGCCGAACTGTCGCGTCATGCGTCGCTTCGCCGCGCGCGCCATCGCCATGCACGACAGGCCGAGGCCGCGCAGGTCGCGCCGGGTGGCGACGATGCGGCAACCGAGGCGGAACACGTCGGGGAAGGAGCCGGCGCTGGCGAAGACGTCGAGGAAGCCCTTCAGCGCCCGCGCCGCCTTGTCCCGCGGCAGGCGCGCGTAGTCGTCGGCGAACTTCTCCAGCATGCGGCGGTGGCCCTGGATCAGCGAGCGCGGGTTGGACGAGATGCGGTGCTTGTCGGCGCCGTTGTGCAGGTAGGAGACGAGGTAGTCCTCGACGCAGCAGAGCTTGGTCACCCGGCTCAGGCGGATCGACAGGTCCCAGTCCTGGCAGCTGCGCAGCTCTTCGTCGAGGCCGCCGACGCGCTCGAGCAGGTCGCGGCGCACGACGATGCTGGAGAAGGTGCCGACGTAGTTGGCCACCAGCAGCGCGTCCGACACCCAGCCGTCGAGGCTGTGGTCCGAGCGCGACACCTCCTGCCCGTCCTTGTCGCGACCGATGAACCAGGTGTAGGCCACGCCGTATTCGGGCCCGCGCTCGCCCAGGCAGGCGATCTGCAGCTCGAGCTTGCGCGGCGCCCAGGTGTCGTCGCTGTCGAGGAAGGCGATGAAGTCGCCGCTCGCCGCCTGCACGCCGGTGTTGCGCGCCGCGGCGCCGCCGCGGTTGCGCTCGTGGGCGATGTAGCGCAGGCGCGGATCGCGGATCGCGGCGACCTGCGCCCGCGTGTCGTCGGCCGAGGCGTCGTCGACGACGACGATCTCGAAGTCCTGCAGCGTCTGCGCGAGCACGCTGTCGATGCAGGCGGCGATGGTGTGGCCGCGGTTGTACGACGGGATGACGACGCTCACGAGCGGGCGTGCGGCCTGCGGCGCGGGCGCCGCTGCGGCGGCAATCTGCGGATCGTCGATGAAGCGGCCCATGGTCAGTCTCCGTTGATTACCGCACCGGCCACCAGCGCGCCGGCTTCCTGCAGCTGTTCGACGTAGCGGCTCACCGCGGCGGCGCGGCTGACATGGCGGCGAGCGACCATGAGGGCGCCGCCGGCGCGCGCCGCGACCATCACGCCGTCGGCGCAGCTGTCGCCCGGCGGCGTGTCGATGATGACGATGTCGAAACTGGCGGCGTACTGCTGGAGCAGCTTGCCGAACAGCGGACGGGCGAGCAGTTCCTGCGGGTTCGGCGGCACGATGCCGGCGGGCAGGACGGCGAGCGAACGCAGATCCGGCACGCGCCGGATCGCGTCGGGCGCCGGCCGCCCGAGCAGCAGCGTCGACAGCCCGCTGCGGTTGTCGACGCCGAACAGGGTGTGCAGCGTCGGCTTGCGCAGGTCGGCGTCGATCAGCAGCGTGCGCTCGCCCAGCTGCGAGAAGGCCACGCCGAGGTTGGCGGCCAGCCAGGAACGCCCTTCGCCCGTCTGCGCGCTGGCGACGGCGAGCGTGCGGCGCCCGGCGGTGCGGTGGAACCAGCGCAGCATGAGCTGGCTGCGCAGCGCGCGCAGCGCCTCGGACTGGGCCGAGAACGGGTTGTAGGCGGCGACCACGCTCGCCGCCACGCCGCTTTCGCCGCGCTGCAGGTAGGGGTAGTCGAACTGGCGCGCCATGGCGTAGCGGATGTCGCGCTCGCTGGCGAGGCCAAGCTGGACCGCCGCCTCGCCGAAGCGCAGGCCCTTGTCCCGCTGCAGGCGTGCGATGCGCTCCTTCTCGCCCGCCTGCAGCCGGCCGGCGGCGGTCAGGATGGCGCCGATCGAGTTCTCGCCCGGCATATCCAGGGTGCTGGTCAGGGGTGCATTCATGGGCTCAGTATCCTCCTGCAGTGCGGCCGACCAGCCGGCCACGGGCAACGCGACGGGCGGTGCCGGGCACGCTGGCGAGCACCGGCACGCCGCGCAGCCGCGCGAGGTCGTCCTCGCCGCGGATGCGCCGGTCGATCAGTTCGATGACCAGCGCCATGCCCACGCCGAGCACTCCGCCGACGGCCAGCGCGAGCGCGAGCTTGACCAGCAGGCGCGGCCCGGACGGCCACATCGGCACACTGGCCGGGGTGAGGATGGCGACGTTGGTCTGCTGCGTCTGGCTCTCGAGGCTGGTGGCGGTGAGGCGTTGCGCGACCTGCTCGTAGGCGCGCTGGGCGCTTTCGACGTCGCGCTGGAGCACGGCGATCTGGTCGCGGTGCGCCTTCAGTTCGAGCACGCGCGCCTTCTGCTCCTCCACCGCGGCGGCGATCTCGGCCTCGCGCGCGGCGCTGATGCGGCTCGAGGTGCCGAGCGAGGCGGCGATGCGCCGGGTCTCGGTGGCGAGGCGCTGGCGCAGCGACTCGATCACCGCGGCCTGCTTGGCCACTTCCGGATGGTTGGGGCCGAGGCGGCCGAGGACCTGTTCCTGCTCGGCCTCGCGGCGCGCGAGCTCGGCCTTGAGGCTGGCGATGAGCGGGTTCTGCGTCACTTCCGGCAGCGACTCGGCGGCGCCGGCCTGGCTCTGGCGCGAGCGGCTCTCGGCGCGCTGGCCCTGCACCGCCACGAGCTGGCTCGAGAGCTCGGCCAGGCGCGCATTCTCGACGTCGAGACGGCCGTCGGCGGCGATGATCTGGTGTTGCTGCTGGTAATCGGAGAGGCGCTTCTGCGCCGCCTCGAGCTCGTCGCGCAGGCCCTTCGTGCGCTCGTTGAACCAGGCCGCGTACTGGCGCGCCGGCTCCACCTTGAGTTCGAGCGCGGTTTCCATGTAGGCGCGGGCGAAGGTGTTGGCGATCGTCGCCGCGAACTCGGGCTCGGACGCGGTGAATGCGAGCCGGATCACGTTGCCCTCGCGCGCGGGCTTGACCTCGAGCCGGGAACGCAGCGCGGCGGCGATCCAGGCCTTGATGTCGCCCGCGCCCTCGGTGGCAAGCTGCCACTGCTCGCGCAGCTGCGGCATGCGCTCGAGGCCGGCGAGCTCGACGACGCGCAGCGCGACGCGCTCGGAGCCGAGGATGTCCACCTGGGTCGCGATGTAGCTGGGCATCATCGGCGAGGGGATCATGCCGCCGGCGATCGGGTCGGAGGACTTCGCGTCCACGACCAGGACCGTCTCGGCGGTGTACTTCTTCGGCAGCATCAGGCTCACCGCCAGGGCGGCGACAAGGACGACCGCAGCGACGGCGACGATCACCGCGAAGCGCGCACGCAGGATGCGCAGGAATTGCCTAAGGGTCATGACTGGTCCCGCCTCAGAAGAAGCTTTCCTTGACGTAGATGATGTCGTCGGCGGCGAGCTTGTCGTCGAGCGTGGGCTCGATCACCTGCAGGCTGCCGTCGGCGCCGCGGCGGTGGATGCGCAGGCCGCGCACGGTGCCGCGCGCCGTCGTGCCGCCGCCGGTGGCGAGGCCCTGCATCACGCTCATGTCGCGTTCGAGCCGGAATGCGCCCGGGCGCTGCACCACGCCGTAGATGTAGAAGACGTCGGCGCGGCGGGCGTAGATCACGTCGCCGGGTTCGAGCAGCACATCGGCATCGACCTCGCCGCGCTGGAACAGCGTCGGCAGGTCGAGCTCGCGCCGGATGCGCTGGCCGTCGCGCGTGCCGACGAGGACGACGACGTCGTCACCGCCGCTGGCGATGCCGCCGGCGTTGGCAAGCATGTCGGTGACGCGCACGTTGAAGGTGTCGAGCGGGTAGCGGCCGGGCTTGTTCACATGGCCGAGCACGGCCACCTGGTTGCCGCGGATCTGCACCGGCAGCACCGTGACCTGCGGCTCGCGCACGAAGCCGCCCTGGCGCAGACGGTCGGCGATCAGCGCCTCGGCGTCGGACACCGTGCGCCCGCCCAGCGGCACGCTGCCGATGAGCGGAAAGGTCAGCGCGCCGGTCTCCGACACCCGGCCTTCGGTGGCGAGCTCCGGGTTCTGGAACACGTTGATGCGGACGATGTCGCCCGGCCCGAGCACGTACTCGCGCCCGACATCGGCTGCAGGGGCCGGCGCGGCCGGTGCAACTTCGGCGACAGGCATGGCCGGTGCGGCAGGCACTGCCGGCTCCGCCCACGCGTTGAGCCACACCAGGACCATCAGAAACGGGATTACGAACGCTCTCGACAACGACAACATGCTCTGTCTTCCTTAGATCAGGGGGATACGGGCGCGGGCGCCGGATGCGAATCGGTCGCCGCCACGCCGGGCAGGCCGTCCGACGCGGTGGCGGCAGCGGTCTCGGTGCGAGCACGCGCGATCGGGCCGGGCACGGCCGCCGGCTCGCCGGCGTACTCGATGCGGGCGCCGTCGCGCAGCCGCTCCATTTCGGCCTTCGCCAGCGCCACCTTGCGCGCATTAGTCAGGTAGCGGCCGATCATCGGCCGCGCGCCGGCCTCGTCCACCGGCTGGCGGCGCGATGCGACCAGATGGACGAGCAGCGCGCCGGCCTCGGTCGGGCTCAGCGCCATCTGGCCGTCCTGCATGCCGGCGAGCCCCTTCAGGCTGTCGAGCGGCAACTGTTCGGCCGGCTTCACCGCATTGGCGATCTGGAAGGGAATCCCCTCCTGCGCCAGCCAGGCCGTGACCTCGCCCACGCCGACGGCGCGCGCGACCCGGCCCTGGAGCTCGTCGAAGCGCGCCGCCGGCAGCTGGATCTGCAGCTCTTGCAGGCTGTAGATGCGGCGCTCGGCAAAGAGCTCGGGATGCGCGGCGTAGAAGGCGGCGATCTCGGCGTCGCTCGGCGGCGCCGTCGCGCTCGTGACCTGCTCCAGATAGGCGCGGGCGAGGATCTCGCGCTGCGCCGCCTCGATCGAGCTGAGCACCCGCGGATCGCGGTCGAGGCTGCGCTCCCGCGCCTGCTGCACCATCAACTCCTGGTCGATCAGGCGTTCGAGCGCGAGATCGTAGGCAGCCTCGTCCACCGCCTGCGCGGCGGCCGGCGCCAGCACCGAACTCAGTTCGGCCGCCCGGATCTCTTGCTCATTCACTTTGGCAATGATCCCGAATGCAGGCCTTGCCTCCGCGCCGCCCTCGCTGCAGGCGCCCAGCGTCAGCGCCACGAGCAATGCAGCCGGAATTGAGAAATGTATAGCCAGAGCCATCGGATTACCCGTTCATTGATGCGGAACTGAAATCGCCAAATTGCGCCGAAGCCGGCGCAATTGAGCGCGCCAACAGGCACGCAACTGGCTTACTGGAATGCCGGAGAATGCGGAAGGCGCGAAATTGCCGCCAGTCTCTGGCGGATGATCAGCCCGAACAGCCCCAGGCCGGCGATCAGCAGCGAGTAGAGGCCGGATTCGCGACCGCCGTCATCGTCGAGCGCAAAGCGCAGCGCCGCCCGCTCGGCAAAGGACCGGGGCAATTCCTCGCGCACCAGCGCCGACACGCTGACGGCGCCCGGCACAGGCGCAAGCGGGCCGGCCACAGCTGCCGCGCGCTCGACACCCGCGAAACTCGCCGGCGCGGCGATCAGGCTGGTCGCGATCAGCGACGGCGCGCCGAGCACGCCGGCGGCCCTGTCCTCGTAGCGGATCGTGACGCCTTCACCCGCCAGGGTGACCGTTCCGGCAGTGGCCACCGGTATCGCGGCAGCCATGCAGGCCGCAACGAGCACACATTTTTCCGTGATCGAAAACATTGGCTCAACCTCTCTCCGCATGCAGTCGATTCGAAAACCGGCCGCAGACTCAGATCGTCATTGGGGCGACGGGGCCATTCGTTTCTCCGGCCCGCGCCGTGCGAATGGCTTTATATTGCTCTGCAACATAGCAATGCGCCCCAACAGCGTCAATGTTTAAAAAATTAATTTGCAATTGAGTACGCAAATTGCAAATTTTTATTTCCACCGATACCGGTGCCGCAATTCATGCGCCTGCAGGAGGCGCCAGGAACGCGCACGCCCTGCACCGTAGCGGTGCAGAAAACACCAATGCGGTGCATGGCGCCTATGGCACCCGAATTGCCGGTTCGAATTGGTGCGACTAGAACTGGAATCGCATCGACACGTCGGCCGTGTCGGCGGAATAGCCGCTCAGGGCCGTCGAGGCCTCGCGCACCTGGCGCTGCACGCGCACGGCGAGGCTCAGCGCCCGTATCGGCCGGTACTCCGCGAGGAGCCCGTAGCGGTAGCTGCCATCGGCCGGCTTCGTCTGTGTCGCCTCGGGGTCGTCGCCGAGCGGATCACCGCCATAGTCCCGGCGCCGCCACTCGAGCCCGGCACCGAGCACGACCTTGTCGCTCACCATCCACCGCGGCGCGAGCGTCACCGCCTCGGTGATCGCATAGTTGGCCGCGACGTCCTGCTGAGCACCCACCTCGCGCCGCACGCTGAGCGCCACAGAAGTCTTCGTGGTGGCATTCCAGACCACGCCGAGGCGGCCGATCGTGCCGTTGAAGTCGCGCTCCGGCGCCAGGGCGTATTCCACGCGGGTCTGCCCGATGAAGCCGGAAAGCCTTGTTGCGCCAGTGAGTTGCCACTCTCCGCCGAGGCGGACTTCCTGCTGCCGGTAATCCCGGATCGAGCCCGGCTGCACCGGCCGGTTCGGGTAGCGGCCGTCCGTGTCGCGCAGCGTGAGCACGGCGCGGTTGCCGGTCGGCGGGCGGTAGCTCAGGTTCAGGTCGACCGTGTCCGAGTCGAACTCCGAGGCATCGCGATCGTCCTCGTCGAAGCGACTTTCGGTCCGTGCCAGGCCGACGCCCACCGCCCAGCGCGGGTGCCACCAGTAGTCGGCACTGGCGAGCGAGCGGCGGTAGATGTTCAGGCTGCGCGCGGTGCCGCTGGTCTCGTCGAAGCCGGTCAGGCTCTGCCGATAGGCGTGACTCAGCACGCCGGTCCAGCGACTTCCAAAGCCCCATTCCCATGCCAGCCTGGCATCGGGGCTGTCGTGATCGAGATCATCATGAATTGCGTGCCTGGCGCTGAGGAGATTCAAATCGGCAATAATTCTTTGCCGGCTATAGCTGCGATCGAATTTGAGCCCGACCCCGGTCTCGCTCACCGTATCGTGCGCCTTGCCGCCCGGAGCCGGCTCACCATCGTCCAGCCGATACAGATTGCTTTCATAGCGAATGCCCTGGCTGGCGTGAAAATTCAATGCATCGCCCTCGTCGGCGCGGGCCTTGTCGGCCACCCCCACCAAGGTCATGGCAATGAAACAAAACACTGATCTGGAACACTTCATGCCGATATCCGGCCTCATGTCTCGACTGCTCATTGTGGGGCGAGTCTAGTCGAAATAAATCTCCGTGGACGAAAGCTTGTAAGCACATTAAAGGGCGCCGCAACGGCGCTCGCCGCTGCGGCCGGGCGGCGCCGGTCGCTAAGCAAAGGCCATACAAATCCGGACGACAGCGAAGGCCATTAATCCCAACTAATTGTTTTTATTCAACTTGAACAGCACTATTCGCGGCAGACGGGCACACACCATCGGCGCCGGGCGACCGCCGCGCGATGACATGCGGACGATGACAAAGAAGATGTTTGGTTACAAATCGACGCCGACCGGCCGCCGCATCGCGTAGCATCCGGCGCAAGCGGGAGAGAGGTCCGGCCACCGTGACCGTTCGCTTCCAGTGTTCATAGATCTTTTGCATGCTGCTCCGCACCATGCGAGGCCAGTCGAAACCATGCTTGCAGCCATTGAAAGGCAAGGCAATTTCCTGCGCACCAGTTTCACGCTGAGCAGCGCGGTGCAGGCTTTTGTCGATCCGATTACCGTCATCGCCGTGCTCTATGCCTGCGCGGCCTATTACGGCGAGCGTCTTTTGAGCCCGCCATACATGATTCTTGGCGCGCTGACGTTCGCCCTGACATTTCCAGGCAATATCGGCCTGCACGAAAGCCCGCGCACCCTGGTGCGCAAGGTGGTGACGAACTGGTTCCTGTTCGTCGCGATCGCGGGCGGCTTCGGCTATGTCGCCGGCTACCTGCACTACTTCCCGCGCAGCATGCTGGCGACCTGGGTCGCGGTGACGCCGGCGGCGCTGATCGCCGCCCAGCTCGCGGCGCGGATGGCGCTGCCGAAGTGGATGGCGCTCGAGGGCAACCAGCGCGTCGCGGTCGTCGCCGGGATCAACGACATCGGCCTGCAGCTGGTGCGCCAGTTCCACGACCACCCCTATCTGGGCACGCGGGTGGTGGGCTTCTTCGATGACCGCCCGCCCGCGCGCCTGCCGGCGAGCGGCGATGTGCCGCTCCTGGGGCGGATCGGCGAGCTGGCCGACTTCGTCAAGCGCCACCATGTCGAGGCGATCTACCTCGCCCTGCCGATGGCGCCGCAGCCGCGCATCCTCGCCATCCTCGACGAGCTCAAGGACACCACGGCGTCGATCTACTTCGTGCCCGACATCTTCGTCACCGACCTGATCCAGGGCCGCCTCGACAACGTCGGCGGCATGGCGGTGGTAGGTGTGTGCGAGACCCCCTTCACCGGCTTCAACAACGTGCTCAAGCGCGCCTCGGACATCGTGCTGGCGCTGCTGATCCTCGTCCTGCTGGCGCCGGTGCTGCTCGCCGTGGCGATCGGCGTCAAGCGCTCGTCGCCCGGGCCGGTGGTCTTCAAGCAGCGCCGCTACGGCCTCGACGGGCGCGAGATCCTGGTCTACAAGTTCCGCTCGATGACGGTGTGCGACGACGGCGACAACGTCCGCCAGGCCACCCGCAACGACAGCCGCATCACGCCCTTCGGCGCCTTCATCCGCCGCACCTCGCTCGACGAGTTGCCGCAGTTCATCAACGTGCTGCAGGGCCGCATGAGCATCGTCGGCCCGCGCCCGCACGCGGTCGCGCACAACGAGACCTACCGCAAGCTGATCAAGGGCTACATGATCCGGCACAAGGTCAAGCCGGGCATCACCGGCTGGGCACAGGTGAACGGCTACCGCGGCGAGACCGAGACGGTCGAGAAGATGCAGAAGCGCATCGAGTTCGACCTCGACTACCTGCGCAACTGGTCGCTCGGGCTCGACCTCTGGATCATCGTCAAGACCGCGCTGCTGGTGGTGAAGGATCGCAACGCGTACTGACTGCGCCCAGGAGACTTGGGGCGGCCCGGCGTTTCCTTGAGCGTGCCCCCAGGAAACGTCGTCGACGGTTCCGCCCCCCGAGGGGGTCAAGGAAACTTGGGGCGGCCCGGCGTTTCCTTGAGCGTGCCCCCAAGGAAACGTCGTCGACGTTTCCGCCCCCCGAGGGGGTCAAGGAAACTTGGGGCGGCCCGGCGTTTCCTTGTGCGCGGCGCGACGATGGCGACGGGATGGTCGCCGCTGGCACAATGGCGGCAACGCGCCCCCTGCCCGTGGCCGCCGTGCCATCCCGACGCCGTGCGCGGCGCGGCACCGGGGCAGGCCATTCACCGCTCACCCCTGGATCGCCACCTGCATGAAGATCGCCACCTGGAACGTCAATTCGCTGAAGGTCCGCCTGCCGCAGGTGCTGGACTGGCTCGCCGCCAACCAGCCCGATGCGCTGTGCCTGCAGGAGCTCAAGCTCGAGGACAAGGCCTTCCCGCGCGCCGAGCTCGAGGCCGCCGGATACCACGCGGTGTTCACCGGCCAGAAGACTTACAACGGCGTCGCCATCCTGAGCCCGCAGCCGCTCGACGAGGCGGCCGTGGTGCGCAACATCCCCGGCTTCGCGGACGAGCAGCAGCGGCTGATCGCCGCCACCGTCGGCGGCGTGCGCGTGGTGTGCGGCTATTTCCCCAACGGCCAGGCGGTGGGCTCGGACAAGTTCGAGTACAAGCTGCGCTGGCTCGCGGCGCTCACCGACTGGCTGCGCGAGGAACTGAAGACGCACGAACGCCTGGTGCTGGCGGGCGACTTCAACATCGCCCCCGAGGACCGCGATGCCCACCCGGACTGGAAGGACGAGATCCACGTCTCCGCACCCGAACGCGCCGCCTTCCGCGCGCTGCAGGACCTGGGCCTGATCGACGCCTTCCGCCTCTTCGAGCAGCCCGAGCGCGCATTCTCGTGGTGGGACTACCGCATGATGGCCTTCCGCCGCAACTTCGGCCTGCGCATCGACCACCTGCTGGTGTCGCCGGCGTTGCGCGAGGCCTGCCGCAGCTGCAGCGTGGACAAGGAGCCGCGCCGCCTGGAGCGTCCGTCGGACCACGCACCCGTGGTGCTGGAGCTTGCGCCCGACGTGTGAGCGCGCGCCGGCCGTCATCCTTATGTACGACAATGCGCCCATGACCACGCACACCGACTCCGCACCGACGGCTCAGACCGAAACCGAGCGCCTCGAGCGCTGCTACCCGGTGCTGGGTGCGCTATCCGCATCCGCCCACGCCCGTCTGCTGCACGGCGCGCAGTGGATGCGCGTTCCCGCGGGCGCGATGTTGTTCGACGACCGCCAGGCCTGCGAGGGCTTCCCCTTCGTGGTCGAGGGCACGGTGCGGGTGAGCAAGTGCGCGCCGAGCGGGCGCGAGCTGCCGCTCTACCGTGTCGGCCCGGGCGAGACCTGCATCATCTCCTCGTCCTGCCTGCTCGGCCACGAGGACTACAACGCGCGCGGCGTCACCGAGTCCGACACCCTGCTGATGCTGCTGCCGAAAGCCGTGTTCGACGAGATGATGGCCGAGCGCCCCTTCCGAGACTTCGTCTTCCACCTATTTGCCGAGCGCATCGCCGACCTGATGCAGTTGATCGAGGAGGTCGCCTTCCGCAAGCTCGATCAGCGCCTGGCCGCACTGCTGCTCGGCAAGGGCCGCCTGCTGCACGTCACCCACCAGCAGCTCGCCGACGAGCTCGGCAGCGTGCGCGAGATCGTCAGCCGCCTGCTCAAGAGCTTCGCCGAGCAAGGCCTGGTGAAGCTCGCCCGCGAACAGATCGAGATCGTCGATCCATCCGGGCTGCGTCGCATGGCCTCCGAGGGCAAGGGCGCTGCCTGAGAAACCCGCTCCCGGGCGCCTGCTACGGGACGGATGGGCGTAGCATTTTCGACCGAGCGCGGGCTGTGTAACCTCGGTTACAGACCGCAGCCGGCCGTGCGTGCTCCAATGCGGTCACTCACCTCATCCGATCCAAGGAGAACACACATGAAAACGAACGTTGGTGGCGCCGACAAGATCCTTCGCATCGTGGCCGGTATCGCGCTGCTCGCCTGGGCGGTGTTCGGCGGCCCAGTGTGGGCCTGGATCGGCATCGTCCCGCTTGCCACCGGCCTGCTCGGCTGGTGCCCCGCCTACACGATGCTCGGCATGAACACCTGCCCGCTCAGCAAGAAGTAAGCGAGCCCACCCCACGAAAAAGCCGGCACCCGCCGGCTTTTTCACGCCTCACGCCTCACGCACTCGTTCGCGATCGCGACGTACTGCTCCACCGACAGCTTCTCGCCACGCAGCCCGGGGTCGATGCCGAGCGCCTGCAGCCCGGCGTCGT
>JANJTU010000296.1 GCA_024710965.1 Thauera sp.
CGCCTGCTCGACGAGGCGGATGATGCCGGCGAGCAGCGTGCTGGCACCGACACCGGTGGCGCGACAGCGCAGCAGGCCGTTGCCGTTGAGGGTGGCGGCGAAGACCGTGTCGCCGGCGCGCTTGTCGATCGGCAGGCTCTCGCCGGTCAGCATCGCCTCGTTGACCGCCGACTCGCCCTGCTCGACGACGCCGTCGACCGGCACCGCGTCGCCCGGGCGCAGCACGAAGGCGTCGCCCGGCTGCAGCGACTCGACCGGCACTTCGACCAGTTCGCCGTCGCGCTCGACACGCGCCATCTTCGGCTGCAGCCGCAGCAGCGCATCGAGTGCCGCCGTCGTGCGCGCCTTGGCGCGGGCCTCGAGCAGCTTGCCGAGCAGGATCAGGGTGATGATCGTCGCCGAGGCCTCGAAATAGACGTGCAGCTCGTGGCGGTCGGCGAGGGTGACGGCGAGGCTGTAGAAGTAGGCCATCGAGGTGCCGAGCGCGACGAGCACGTCCATGTTGGCGCCGCCGCCGCGCAGCGAAGCCCAGGCGCCGCGGTAGAAGCGCGCCCCGATCCAGAACTGCACCGGCGTCGCCAGCAGCAGCTGCGCCCAGCGCGGCACGAGGTCGTGGTGCGCGTCGCCGCCGGGGCCGAGGCCGAACATCGCCGGCATCTGCGCGGCGAGCGGTAGCGTCAGCAGCGCGGCGATCCAGAAGTGCTTGAGCTCGACGCGCCATTCCGCGCGCTGGCGCGCGCGCTCGGCCGCACGCTCGACACGCGCTGCCGCGGTGGCGCCGAAGCCGGCGCGTTCGACCGCCGCGGTGGCCGCCTCCAGCGTCAGCGTGCCGGGGGCGAAGCGCAGCGTGGCGCGCTCGGTGGCGAGGTTGACGCTCGCGTGCACGCCGGGCAGGCGGTTCAGCACCTTTTCCAGCCGGGTCGAGCAGGCGGCGCAGGTCATGCCGGTGACGGCGAGCTCCAGCGTCGCGGTGGCAGATCCGGCGGTGGTCGTCCGGGTGGCCGGCGCCGGGGTGGCCGGCGTCGGGGTGCTTGCGCTGACCGCCGTCTTCAGCGTCGTGTCGGACATGGGCTTGCCCTCTTGCGGAAATCGATGATGGGGCGCAGTGTAAACCCCGTACCAAGGTACGGAGTCAAGCATGGACCGCGAAACAACGCGTGAATTCACCATCGGCGCGCTGGCGAAGGCGGCCGAAGTCGGCGTCGAGACCATCCGCTACTACCAGCGCCGCGGCCTGCTCGCCGAGCCACGCCGGCAGCACGGCACCTACCGGGTCTATGGCCTGGACGAACTCGCCCGCCTGCGCGCGATCCGCCGCGCGCAGCAGTTGGGCTTCTCGCTCGAGGAGGTCGATGCCCTGCTCGCACTCAACGCCGACACCGATCGCGAACGCGCGCGTGCGGCGGCGCAGGCGAAGATCGACCTGATCGATTCGCGGATCGAGCAGCTGCGCCAGATGCGCGATGCGCTGAGCGAACTGGTGCAGTGTTGCCACCACACCGAAGCGCCGGCGCCCTGTCCGATCCTGCGCGCGCTGTCGGCGGAGCACGCCGCCGCGCCCGCGCCGCAGGCCGCAACGCCGGCCGGGCTCAGCGCCTCAGGTGGCGCACACCACCCCGCTCCACAGTTGCCCGCCGAGCGTGGGCGCGTGGAATAGCCCGAACACGCCGAAGCCGAGCACCAGCACGCCGGAGGCAAAACGCACCCGCCGATGGCGGGTGAAGTCGCGGAAGCGCTTGAACAGCATGCCGGCGAGCAGCAGGTTCGGCAGCGTGCCGAGGCCGAACGCGAGCATCAGCCCGGCGCCGCGCGCGCCCGAGCCGGTGACGAGCGCGGTGGCGAGGATCGAGTAGGTCAGCCCGCAGGGGATGAAGCCCCACAGCAGGCCGAGCGGCAGTGCCTGCTTCACCCCGCGCGCGGGCAGGAAGCGGCGGGTGGCAGGCTGCACGCGCCGCCAGATGACGTGGCCGGCGCGCTCGACCGGCGCCAGCAGCCTGGTGAAGCCGGTGAGATAGAGGCCGAGCGCGACCAGCATCAGGTTCGCCAGCACGTACAGCGTGAGCTGCACCGGCAGCACGCCGTCGTAGAGCATGCCGACCGAGCCGAGCGTGCCGACCAGCGCGCCGAGCGCGGTGTAGGTGGCGATGCGGCCGAAATTGTAGGCCAGGTGCAGCGGCCACTGCGGGCGGCCGCCGGGCATCTGCACCTGGACCGTGAGCGCGCCGACGATGCCGCCGCACATCGACACGCAGTGCGTGCCGCCGAGCAGGCCGATGAGGAAGACGGCGAGATAACCGGTGTCAGGCATGACGGCTCCGGGCAGGCGTGCGCGAACGCAAAGCCGTCATTTTACGTCGTGCTGCACCGCAACGCCGATCAGATCACCCGCGAATAGCGTGCGCGCTCGCGGTCGGCGCGCAGGTAGCGGTCGAAGACCATGGCGATGCCGCGCACCAGCAGGCGGCCGGCGGGTTGCACGCTGATCCAGTCGCCCTCGATCTTGAGCAGGCCGGCCTTTTCCATTTCGCCCAGGTCGGCGAGTTCCTCGGCGAAGTAGTCGCGGAAGTTGATCAGGTGCGCGATCTCGATCGACTGGATCGACAGCTCGAAGTGGCACATCAGCGCCTGGATGATCGCGCGCCGCAGCAGGTCGTCGGCGGTGAGCTCGATGCCGCGCAGCACCGGCAGTTCGTCGCGGTCGAGCGCGTCGTAGTATTCGTCGAGCGTCTTCACGTTCTGCGAATACACCGGGCCGATCTTGCCGATCGCCGATACGCCGAAGGCGAGCAGGTCGCATTCGGCCTGGGTCGAGTAGCCCTGGAAGTTGCGGTGCAGGCGCCCCTGGCGCTGGGCGACGGTGAGTTCGTCGTCGGGCTTGGCGAAGTGGTCCATGCCGATGTAGACATAGCCGGCCTCGGTGAGGCGGCGGATGCCCAGTTGCAGCAGCTGGAGCTTGGTGTCGGCCGAGGGCATGTCGCTCGTCTGGATGCGCCGCTGCGGCTTGAACAGGCCGGGCAGGTGGGCGTAGCTGTAGAGCGAGATGCGGTCGGGCGAGATCTCCAGCACCTGCTCGAGCGTGCGGTTGAAGCTGATCACGTTCTGCCGCGGCAGGCCGTAGATCAGGTCGAGGCTCACGGACTTGAAGCCGGTGGCGCGCGCGGCGTCGATGACGAGCTTGGTCTCGTCGAAGCTCTGGATGCGGTTGACCGCCTGCTGTACGTCTTCGGCGAAGTCCTGCACGCCGACGCTCATGCGATTGAAGCCGAGTTCGGCGAGCAGCTTCACGGTGTCGAAATCGACCTTGCGCGGATCGACCTCGATCGAATACTCGCCGTTGGGCACGAGGGTGAAATGCTCGCGCACGGCGGCCATCAGTTCGCGCAACTCGTCGTGCGACAGGAAGGTCGGCGTGCCGCCGCCCAGGTGCAGCTGCGTCACCTGGCGGCTGCCGCCCAGACAGCCGGCCTGCATCTCGATCTCTTTCGCCAGGTATTTCAGATACTTGGCGGAGCGCCCATGATCCTTGGTGATGATCTTGTTGCAGGCGCAGTAGTAACAGATCGTGTTACAAAAAGGGATGTGGAAGTATAATGAGAGCGGTTTGCTCACGCCGCCGATAGCCCGTTTTGCCAGCCAGTCCTTCAGCGCCTCGGCGTTGAAGGCCTCGACGAAGCGGTCCGCTGTCGGGTAGGACGTATACCGCGGTCCGTTGATATCGAATCGACGGATGAGTTGCGGATCGAAGATGAGTTCGTTCTGGCTGGTCATGATCTTGCTGCTGCGGTGTGTGCCGAACAATGGCAGAACACCGTGAATTTTTGGTTGACGTGGATCAACGAGTGTGGCTGAGTCGTCACACTCTATCCACTTCAGCGCTACTTGTCAGGAAAGCGGGATTATCGTGCAGATGAGGGCAACAGTGCCAATCACCATGAACGGGCTGAAGACGGCCTGTTCGCAGTGTAACCTCGTGGAGCTGTGTCTGCCTTTCGGGATGTCCGACCACGAGCTGAGCCGGCTCGACGAACTGGTGGGTGCGCGGCGCAAGATCAAGCGCCAGCACAATCTCTACCGCGCGGGCGACCCGTTCGAGGCGATCTACGCCATCCGCGCCGGCTCGTTCAAGACCGACGTCCTGCTCGAAGACGGCCGCGAGCAGGTGACCGGCTTCCAGATGACCGGCGAGATCCTCGGCCTCGACGGCATCAGCACGGAAGCCCATAGCTGCAATGCGGTGGCGCTGGAAGACAGCGAGGTGTGCGTGATCGCCTATTCCAAGCTCGAAGAGTTGTCGCACGAGGTCGAAGGCCTGCAGCACCAGTTCCACAAGGTGATGAGCCGCGAGATCGTGCGCGACCACGGGGTGATGATGCTGCTCGGCTCGATGCGGGCCGAAGAGCGCCTGGCCGCCTTCCTGCTCAACATGTCGCAGCGCTTTACTGCGCGCGGGTTCTCGGCGGCGGAGTTCCACCTGCGCATGACGCGCGAGGAGATCGGCTCCTACCTCGGGCTGAAGCTCGAAACCGTCTCACGCGCTTTCTCCCGCTTCCAGGAAGAGCAGTTGGTGGCCGTGCAGCAGAAGCACATTCGCCTGCTCGACCCCGCCGGCCTCAAGAAGCTGATCCAGCACCAGCCCGCGATGCGCTGATGCGCCGTGTGTCAGGCAGCGGCGAGCGTGAGAAAGCCGGCGACATCCTTGGTGAGCGCGACCGACACGATCCACGCATAGACGACGACGGCCGCGGCGAACGCGGCGGCACGCACGCCGGCCGTGCGGCCACGCTTGAGGGCCACGGTGCCGAGCAGGATGTAGGCGAGCAGGCCAGCGACCTTGGCTGTGACCCAGCCGGCGACGAACGGGTATTGCGCGATCATCGCGGCGAGCGTGAGCGCACTCAACAGCAGCAAGCTGTCGACGATGTGCGGCAGCACGCGTGTCAGCCGGTGCCGCAGCAGCGGGCTGCCCGTCAGCATCCAGAAGCCGCGCAGCAGAAAGCCGGTGGCACTGAGGACGACACACGTGACGTGAAGATGTTTGACCGCAAAGTACATCGCTTCCCCTTTCACCGATAACAAGTGGCGGCGCGGTGCGCAGGCAGGCTCCCGCGCCGGCATCCGCCCAAATTAGAATCGCTTCCCGCTCCGGAGAGCCCCCCCATGGCCCACACCCCGCTCGACATCCCCGCCCTGCTCCACCGCATCCCACTGTTCAGCGAACTGTCGGATGCCGACATTGAACGCGTCGCCCGCTACACGCGCGACCGCCACGTGGCGCGCGGCGAGGTGCTGTTCCAGCGCGGGGACCAGCCGCACGGCTTTTACTTCGTCGTGTCCGGCCAGGTCAAGCTCGCCTTCTCGTCGGCGCAGGGCACCGAGAAGGTGGTCGAGATCATCGGCCCGATGCAGAGCTTCGGCGAAGCGGTGATGTTCATGCATCGGCCCTATCCCGTGTTCGCCGAAGCGCTGAGCGAGACCATGCTCGTGCATGTCGGCCAGGCGGTGGTGACGGAACTGATCGACCAGGACTCGACCTTTGCCCACAAGCTGCTGGCAGGCATGGCGATCCGCCTGCACGGCCTGATCCAGGACGTCGAGACTTACTCGCTGCGCTCCAGCATCCAGCGCGTGATCGGCTACCTGCTGCAGGTCGCCGACAGCGACACCCCATGCGAAATCGCCCTGCCGACGAGCAAGCAGGTGATCGCCTCGCGCCTGAACCTGACCCCGGAAACCCTGTCGCGCATCTTCCACGACCTGAGCGAAGCGGGCCTGATCAGCGTGCAGGGCAAGCGCATCAAGCTGCACGACCCCGCCCGCCTGGCGCGTTACCACGCCTGAGAGGGTGTAGCCGGCGCTCAGCGCTCGAGCACATAGTCGCCCGGCGCCGCTGCCAGCGCAGGGAAAGCCCCGCTCGCGGCGGGGCGGGCGGCCACGGCTTCGCCGGCCCGCGGCTTGAGCCAGCGCATCCAGTCCTCCCACCAGCTGCCGGCATGGCTCTCGGCCCGCCGGCGCCAGTCCTCGGCGGAATCCGAACGGTGTGCCACGCCCACCCAGTAGCTGCGCCGGGGCGGATGGACCATCGGGTTGACGATGCCGAAAATGTGCCCTGAACTCGACAGCACGAAGCGCTTGTCGCCCATGACGTGGTTGTTCACCCTGAAGGTCTGGCGCCACGGCGCAATGTGGTCGTCCTCGGCCGACACCGCGTAGAGCGGCTGGTGGATGGTCGACAGGTCGAGCGCCTCGCCCGCCACCGTCAGGGCCTCGGGCTCGATCAGGCGGTTCTCGAGGTAGAGCTCGCGCAGGTACCAGGCGTGCATCGCCTGCGGCATCCGTGTCGTGTCCATGTTCCAGTACAGGACGTCGAACGGCGGCGGCGTCTCGCCGTACAGCCAGCCGTGCACCACGTAGTGCCAGATCAGGCTGTTCGAGCGCAGCAGGCGGAAGGCGGCGGCCATCTCCTTGCCGTCGAGGAAACCCTTGTGCGCCATCTGCGCCTCCAGGTAGCGGATGCTGCCTTCGTCGATGAAGACTTCGATGTCGCCCGGCTTGTGGAAATCGACCAGGGTGGTGAGCAGCGTCCAGTCGGCCACCGGCATCGCCGCCTCGCCGTAGCGCCGGTTGGCCCAGGCCATGTACATCGCCAGCGCGGTGCCACCGATGCAGTAGCCGACGGCATGGACCTGGCGTGCGCCGCTGAACGCGCATGCGGTGCGCACCGCGGCGTCGACGCCGTCGAGCAGGTAATCATCGAAGCGCGTGTCGCGCATCGACGCGTCGGGGTTCTTCCAGCTCGTGATGAAGACATCGAAGCCCTGGTCCAGCAGGAAGCGGACCATGCTCTTCTTCGGCGTCAGGTCGAGGACGTAGAACTTGTTGATCCACGGCGTGACGATCACCACCGGTCTGGCATGCACCTGCGGCTGTGTCGGCGCGTAGTGGATGAGTTCCAGCAGGCGGTTGCGGAATACCACCGCGCCGGGCGTGGTGGCGAGGTTTCCACCGACGCGGAAGTCGTCCGGGTTGGTCATGCGCACGTGGCCCGCCTGGAGGTCGGCAAGCAGGTTGCGCGCGCCGCGCACCAGGCTGTCGCCACGGCTCTCGAGCGCCTTGCGCATCGCCACCGGATTGGTCCACAGGTAGTTGGTGGGCGCCACCGCGTTGAGCCACTTCCGCCACCAGAACGCCGCGCGCCGGCGTTCCTGCCCCGCCAGGCCCGGCGTGTCGTAGAGCATGTCCTCCGTGTGACGGGTGAAGGCGAGGTACCACTCCTTGGTCAGGTCCCACGTCGGGGCGTCCGTCCACACCGGGTCGGCGAAACGGGCATCATCCGCGTTGGCCAGGATCGGATCTTCACTCGGCCGGCCAAGCATGCGCTCCCAACTGTGCCACTGCAGGCGCCAGAGGTCGGACGACAGGCTGATCAGGCGCTCGGTGAGTTCCTGCGGATGCACCAGCCAGGCCAGCTGCGCATGTACGATCGGCGCGGTCATGCCCAGCGGGTCGACCGAGTCCTCCACGCTGCGGTGCAGGCGGCCGAGCGAGCGATACACGGCATCACCGGCGGGCCCGGCGTCGCGCCATCGCCTGCGCTCAACCGCACGCGGGGAGCGGGGTGGTCGTCGTTTGTTCTGCATGGCGGGAGCTCCTTGGCGGGGTCGCAACGGGACATACTCAGGATAGGGCATACCGGAGCCCGGGCTCGGCCACCACCGGAGCGGGCCACTCGAGCTGCCGATGGATGGCGTCGGCGAGCGCCGCGGCGGCAATGGGCTCGCCATGCACGACGAAGGTCTGCCGTGGCGCCTGCCGCAGGTGCCGCAGCCAGCCAATCAGCGCCGGCTGGTCGGCATGTGCCGACAGGCCGCCGATGGTGTGGATGCGCGCCCGCACCGGAATGCGCTCGCCGAAGATCGACACCTGCCGGGCGCCGTCGACCAGCCGCCGCCCGAGCGTGCCTGCGGCCTGGAAGCCGGCGATGACGATCGAGCATTCGCGCCGCCCGAGGTTGTAGCGCAGGTGGTGCTTGATCCGGCCGGCGTCGCACATGCCGCTGGCGGAGATGATGACCAGCCCGCCGCGCACGCTGTTGAGCGCCATCGACTCCTCGACGTCCTGCACGAAGCGCAGGCGGAAGCGGTCGGCGTGCGCGCGCATCCAGGCGTGCAGCGCGCGCGTCTCGTCGTCCCACAGGTCGTCGTGGCGCAGCGTGAGTTCGGTGACCGCCGAGGCCATCGGCGAATCGACCACCACGTCGAGCCGATCGATCCGCCCGGCACGCACCAGGTCGGCGAGCACGAACAGCAGTTCCTGCGTGCGCCCGACGGCGAAGGCCGGGATGACGACGTTGCCGCCGTGGCCCTTGAGCGTCTGGTTGACGGCGGCCGCCAGTTCGTCGCAGGTGGCGGCGAAGGAGCGGTGCGCGCGGTTGCCGTAGGTGGACTCGATGCAGAGGTAGTCGGCGCGGTCGATATGCACCGGGTCGCGCAGCACCGGCCGGGTGGGCTGGCCGAGGTCGCCCGAGACGACGAGGCGGCGGCTGTGCCCGCGTTCGTCGATGTCGATCTCGAGCAGGGCGGAGCCGAGGATGTGGCCGGCGTCGCGGAAGCGGCAGCGCACGCCACCGCCAGGATGGCATTCCACCTCGTAGCCGACCGCGCGCAGCCGCGACAGGCTGGTACGCGCCTGCTCGACCGTGTACAGCGGGTTCATGTCCCGCCGACGCGCGCTGCGGCGACGGGTGCTGCGCAGGGCCCATTCGGCCTCCTTCTCCTGGATATGGGCCGAATCCATCAGCATCACGCCGAGCAGGTCCACGGTGGCCGCGGTCGCGAACACCGGCCCCTTGTAGCCGAGCGCAACCAGCCGCGGCAGCAGGCCGCTGTGATCGAGGTGGGCGTGGGTGAGCAGGACGAAGTCGATCGCCTTCAGGTCGAAATCGAGCGCCTGCCGGTTCTTGACATCCGCCTCGCGTCCGCCCTGGAACAGACCGCAATCGACCAGGAAAGCGCCGCCGGCATGATCGACGCGCAGGCAGGAGCCAGTCACCTCCCCCGCCGCACCGAGAAACGTGAGATTCATGTCCCTTTCCCCCTTGCCGGAGCCGCGCGCGCTGCGTCAGCCACCGAATGTTTGACCGCCATCAAGCAGGGCGCCCCTCATTCAATCGCTATAATCAAGTGCCTGACAACCCAAAAGGGAGCGCTGCCATGTTCAAGCACATTCTGGTTCCAACCGACGGCTCAGCCCTGTCGGAAAGCACTGTTGCCCGTGCCGTTTCGTTCGCGAAGGATGCCGGGGCACGCATCACATTCTTCTACGCCCAACCCGACTTTCCGATGCCGATCTACGGCGAAGGCGCGCTGATCGATCCGACCACGCCCGAGCAATTTGCCAAGTCGGCCGCGGCGGAAGCGGAAAACATCCTGAACAAGGCCAAGGAAGTCGCCGAGGCGGCCGGCGTCGCCGCGAGCACCGACACCATCGTGAACGAAGTGCCCTACGAAGCGATCATCGACGCCGCCGACCGCCACGCCTGCGACCTGATCTTCATGGCCTCGCACGGCCGCCGCGGCATCGCCGGCCTGCTGCTCGGCAGCGAAACGCAGAAAGTGCTCACGCACAGCAAGACCCCGGTGCTGGTCTATCGCTGACACGTTGCGCAGCGCCGACGCGACGACGGCCCGGGAACGGGCCGTCGTCGTTTCCTGGCCCTCAGTGGCGGCGGTTGATCTCATCGGCGGTGCGCTGCAGCAGCACCGTGCTCAGGCTCGAAGCGGCGCACACTACCCAGAAGGCGATGAAGCCGATCGAGTAAGTCGCCAGCGGCCCGAAGTCGACCGGCTCGCCGAACAGATACAACTCCTTCGGGTCGATCACGGTAAAGAAGACGGCCTCCGCACCCGCGGCCACGAGGAAGGAGGGCCACAGCACCTGAATCCATTTCAGCATCGCTTCTCTCCTTTGCCGTCGATGACCGCAGCCGGTCACCGATGACCGATTTTCGCCTTCTGCTCGTCCTCTGCCATGTGGCGTCTGGCGAACCGCATCAGGTAGACCGCCATTACGATGATGAATCCGATCGTAAACAGGCTGAGCAGACCGATATCGCTACCGATCAAGAGATTCCAGGCCATGCTACACCTCCTTTCAGGACAGACGGGTCAGGACCCGGATGGGTCGATCCGGATCTCCATCTCTGTCGGGAGGTAAGCGGCCCCGTTCATGCGCCAGCTGCGGAGCTCGTCTTCGATCTGGAACAGCCAGCGACCGGTGCTCAGGGGTGCCAGCGCACCTTCGAACACGCCGTTCATGCCGCTCAACACCAGGATCTGGTCCTGCCCGCCGCGGGTGGGGTGCGCCACGGTGACGATGATCCGCTCGGGCAGGCTGCCGGCAACCGGCGCCGCCAGCGCGATCCGGATCGACTCGCTGCGCACGCGCAGTCCGGCGCTCAGGCCGAGTTCGCGCGCACGTTCGGTGCGACCGATCGTCTGCACGATGGCGCGCCCTTCCTTGTAGTAGTCGTCCACGACGAGGCCGTCGAAGGTCTTCACCGCGATCACCAGCGTGATGATGCCGGCGATCACGGCCGCCGCCGGCAGCGCGATCAGGAACCAGGGCCAACCCTGGCGGTACCAGGGAGCGGGAGTCTTGTCGGTCAAGGTCGTACTCATGTTAACGCGGGAACAGGAAGGTGGTCTCTTCGCGCAGGCTCAGCGCGGGATCGTCTTCCGCGGTCACCTGGAAGGCGATCGGGTTCGAGCCCGGTTTGCCGGCGTCGTAGGGCACGAGCACCTGCAGGGTCACCGACTGCGTGGCCGCAGGCCCGACCTCGATGCGCGACTCGCCGCCGATGCTCACGCCCGGCAGCCCGGACACCTCGAAGCGGAAGCGGCGCGGCGCCTCGGTCATGTTCATGACCTGCAGCCGGTAGACGTTCTCGATCAGGCCGCCCTCGAGCTCGCGTGCAAGGGCGGCGCGGTCGCGGATGACGTCGACCCGCAAGGGCTCGCGTGTCGCCAGGCCCCAGACGAAGGCAATGCAGATGAGGGCAAGGACGCCGCCGTAGATCAGGGTGCGCGGCCGCAACACGTGGCCGACGATCTCCTTGCGGCCCCAGTGCTTCTTCATCGCATTCTCGGTCGAGTAGCGGATGAGGCCGCGCGGGTAGCTCATCTTGTCCATGACCTGGTCGCAGGCGTCGATGCAGGCCGCACAGCCGATGCATTCGTACTGGAGTCCGTTGCGGATGTCGATCCCGGTCGGGCAGACCTGGACGCAGATGCCGCAGTCGATGCAGTCGCCCTTGCCGACGCTGCGCGGGTCGATGCCCTTCTTGCGCGTGCCGCGCGGCTCGCCGCGCTCCTCGTCGTAGGTGATGACCAGGGTATCGGGGTCGAACATCACCGCCTGGAAACGCGCATACGGGCACATGTACTTGCACACCTGCTCGCGCATCACGCCGGCAAACAGGTAGGTGAAGGCGCCGTAGAACAGGATCCAGAACAGTTCCCACGGCCCGAAGCCGAGTGTCGCCACCGAGCCCAGCAATTCGTCCAGCGGCGAGAAATACGCCACGAAGGTGAAGCCGGTCCACAGCGCGACCAGCCCCCACACGGCAAACTTGGCCCCGCGCCGGGCGAGCTTGGCGCCGGTGATCGGTGCCTGATCGAATTTCTGCCGCCTGACGTGGTCGCCCTCGATCTTCTGCTCGATCCACATGAAGATCTCCGTATAGACCGTCTGCGGACAGGCGTAACCGCACCACAGGCGGCCGGCGATCGCGGTGAAGAAGAACAGCGCGTAGGCGGAGATGATCAGCAGGATCGCGAGAAAGAACACGTCCTGCGGCCAGAATACCCAGCCGAAGATATAGAACTTGCGCTCGGTGAGATGAAACAGCACGGCCTGCCGGTCGTTCCACGACAACCACGGCAGGCCGTAAAAAACGATCTGGGTGATCCAAACCAGCGCCCAGCGCCAGTTGGCAAACACGCCGGTGACGGCGCGGACGTACAGCTTCTTGCGCGACTCGTACAGGGTGTCCTGATGCTCGGGGGACTTCGAACTCGCCGCCTTGTGCGGCTTCGGGGATGGGCTGTTCATGGCTGCGTCGTCGGCGAATTCTTGTTGTTATCGTTCTGAAAGCCCCGGGAGGACCCCCTCCCCCCGGGGATGAAGCACGGTTACTGCCTTACTGCGTCACTTCTTGCTCAGGCTCAGCACATAGGCCGCCAGCAGATGGACCTTGTCCTCGCCGAGGAATTCGCCGAAGGCCGGCATCTGGTTGTTGCGGCCGTTGGTGACGGTCTCGATGATCGTCGCTTCCGACGAACCGTAGAGCCAGGACTTGTTGGTCAGGTTCGGCGCGCCGAGCATCGGATTGCCGGTGGCCTCGGCGCCATGGCAGGCGACGCAGTTGGTGGCGAACACGTCCTTGCCGCGCTGCGCGCGCAGCGAGTCGTGGGCCAGGCCGGACAGCGAACGCACGTAGTTGGCAACGTCCTTGACGCCCTCGGCACCCAGCGCCGGGCCGAAGGGCGGCATCACGCCCATGCGTCCGCCGGTGATGGTGGCCTTGATCGTGTCGGGTTCGCCCCCCCACAGCCACTCGTCGTCGGTCAGGTTGGGGAAGCTCTTTGCCCCCTGGGCGGCCGAACCATGGCACTGCGCGCAGTAGGTCAGGAACATGCGCTGACCCATCGCGTTCGCTTCCGGATCGGCGGCGACCGCCATCAGGTCCATATCCTTGTACTTGGCGAAGATCGGCCCGTACTTCTCGTCCGCCATCCTGACCTCGGACTCGTACTGCGCGAGCTGGCCGCGGCCGGCGTTGCTGTTGCCGAAGCCCGGGTAGATCGCCAGATACACCACCGCGAACACGATGGTGATCCAGAACAGGTACATCCACCAGCGCGGCAGCGGGTTGTTGTACTCGGCGAGCGTCTCGTCCCACACGTGGCCGTGGAGTTCCACCGGACCGTCCTCGCGCTTGGTCATGTTCGACGCCAGCACGAACACACAGAACAGGATGGAGAGGGTCACGAGGACCATCACATACATGTTCCAGAAACCGCTGATAAAGTCAGCCATTTGTCTTTCCCTCTTTTTCTGGCCGGCCGCCGGGGGCCGGCAGGTCGTCATCGGTCAGGGGCAGACGCGCCGCCTCATCGAAACCCGCCTTCGCGTGCTTGCTGTAGGCCCAGGCGCAGATGCCCAGAAAGCACAGCAGGCCCATGACGGTGATCAGACTTCTGAGATCGTTGATATCCACGGCGCGTCCCTCCCCTTACCTCACGTTCTGGAGTGCCTTGCCCAGCCCCTGCAGGTAGGCGACGACGGCATCGAGCTCGGTCTTGCCTTCGAGCGCGGCCGGCGCAGCGGCGATTTCCTCTTCGCTGTACTTGTGCAGGCCAACCTTGTTCAGCGCCCGCATCTTCAGCTGGATGTCGTCGGCCTTGACCGGACGATCGAGCCAGGGGAAGGCCGGCATGTTCGACTCCGGCACGACGTCACGCGGGTTCAGCAGATGCACGCGCTGCCACTCGTCCGAGTAGCGGCCGCCGACGCGCGCCAGGTCCGGGCCGGTGCGCTTCGAGCCCCACTGGAAGGGGTGGTCGTAGATGTACTCGCCCGCCACCGAGTAATGGCCATAGCGCTCGGTCTCGGCCCGGAACGGACGGATCATCTGCGAATGGCAGTTGTAGCAGCCTTCGCGCACGTAGATGTCGCGGCCGACCAGACGAAGCGGCGCGTAGGGCTTGACGTCGAGCTGGTTGCCTTTCTGGTCGATCGGCGTCGTCGTCGAGTGCTGGAAGAACAGCGGCACGATTTCCACCAGACCACCCACGCTGACGGTCAGCAGCGTGAGGACGATCATCAGGAATACGTTGCGTTCGATCTTTTCGTGTTTCGATTGAGCCATGTTCTTGTTCTCCGCTCAGGCGTGGGCCGCCGCAGGGGCGAGCACCGGCGCTTCGTAGGCCTTCTGGCCGGCGATGGTCTTCAGCATGTTGTAGAACATCAGCACCATGCCGAGCAGGAACAGCACGCCGCCGACGAAACGGATCGTCCAGAACGGGTAGCTGGCCTTGACGCTCTCGACGAAGGAGTAGGTCAGGGTGCCGTCGGGGTTGGTCGCACGCCACATCAGGCCCTGCATCACGCCGGCGATCCACATCGAGGCGATGTAGAGCACGACGCCGATGGTCGCGATCCAGAAGTGGGCGTTGATCAGCTTCACGCTGTACATCTCGGTCTTGCCGTACATGCGCGGCAGCAGGAAGTAGATCGAACCGATCGAGATCATCGCCACCCAGCCCAGCGCGCCGGAGTGCACGTGGCCGACCGTCCAGTCGGTGTAGTGCGACAGCGCATTGACCGTCTTCACCGACATCATCGGACCTTCGAAGGTCGACATGCCGTAGAAGGACAGCGAGGTGATGAGGAACTTCAGGATCGGGTCGGTGCGCAGTTTGTGCCAGGCACCCGACAGGGTCATGATGCCGTTGATCATCCCGCCCCAGGACGGCGCCAGCAGGATCAGCGAGAACACCATGCCCACGGACTGGGTCCAGTCGGGCAGCGCGGTGTAGTGCAGGTGGTGCGGGCCGGCCCACATGTAGGTGAAGATCAGCGCCCAGAAGTGCACCACCGACAGGCGGTAGGAATACACCGGACGCTCGGCCTGCTTCGGCACGAAGTAGTACATCATGCCGAGGAAGCCGGCGGTGAGGAAGAAACCGACCGCGTTGTGGCCGTACCACCACTGGATCATCGCGTCCTGCACGCCGGCATAGGCCGAATAGGACTTCATGCTCGTCAGCGACACCGGGATCGCGGCGCTGTTGACGATGTGCAGCAGGGCGACGGTGAGGATGAAGCCGCCAAAGAACCAGTTCGCCACGTAGATGTGCGACACCTTGCGCTTGGCGATGGTGCCGAAGAAGACGACAGCATAGGACACCCAGACGATCGCGATCAGGATGTCGATCGGCCATTCGAGTTCAGCGTACTCCTTCGAGGAGGTGTAGCCCAGCGGCAGCGTGATCGCCGCCAGCACGATGACCAGTTGCCAGCCCCAGAAGGTGAAGGCAGCCAGCCCGGGGGCGAACAGCCGGGTATGACAGGTGCGCTGCACAACGTAGTAGGACGTGGCGAACAGCGCGCAACCGCCGAACGCAAAGATCACCGCGTTGGTATGAAGCGGACGGAGCCTGCCGAAGTGCAGGAATTCGTGAACGTTCAGTTCGGGCCAGACGAGCTGCGCGGCGGCAATGACGCCGACCAGCATGCCCACGATACCCCACACCACCGTCATGATGGCGAACTGGCGCACGACTTTATAGTTATAAGTCGCTTGCGATTGCATGTGAGTCACCTCTTAGTTTGAAAACCCCTTTTTGAGCAACGCCACCCGACCGCGAGGCGGATTCCCCGGCAACGTCGGCACGGAGAATACGCTGAGGCCGGAACCTCAATTTGATACAGATCAACATTGTATTGCAGTGCGGCAGCAGGGGAAAGCAAGAACGCTCAGAGCCGCACCGATCCTTGAGATAGGCTGACAGGGGCTGACAAATGCGTAGGTTCGGGCCATCGCGAATACCCGAAACGCAAAAAAAAAGGGTGCGTCTGCACGCACCCCCAACCCCAACAGAGAGACATAAAACCTGCGTTATCCAGCGGGCCGCTGAAGCCCCGCGAATCGATAACCATGGCTGCAGTATGCCGACTCCGTCAGGGCATGGGTTGACCTAGGTCAAACAGCTCAAAATCAGTCGCCGGCGCGTGCGCGGTCAGATGCAGCAGACGCATCGTGCGGGGTGTCGTCGGCGCGCTCGGGGCCGCCCTGCTGCCGTGCCGCGGGCAGCTCATCACGATCATCGAGGAGCAGGCGATAGGCCGGCCCTTCGAGATCGTCGTACTGGCCGTTGCGCAGCGACCACCAGAACAGGACGCCGATGATGAACACCAGCACGACCGAGATCGGAATCAGCAGATAGAGGCTTTCCATGTCCTTTCCTCGCGCCGCCCTGCTCAGGACTGGCGCGGCACGCGCTGCAGGCGCAAGGCATTGAGCACGACCAGCAGCGAACTGCCCGCCATGCCGATGCCTGCCATCCAGGGCGTGACCAGCCCCGCCATCGCGAGCGGGACCGACGTGAAGTTATAGACGAAGGACCACCACAGGTTCTGCCGGATGACCTTCAAGGTGCGCCGGGCGAGGTCCACGCCGCGCCCCAGCCCCGCCAGATTCTCGCTCATCAGCACGATGTCGCCCTGGTTGCAGGCAAGCTCGGTACCTCCCCCCATCGCGACCGAAACATGCGCCTGGGCGAGCACCGGCGCATCATTGACGCCGTCACCGACCATCGCCACCACTGCCGACGGGTCACTCTGCAGCGCGGCAATGAAGTCACGCTTGCCCTGCGGAGTCATCCCGCCATGCGC
>JANJTU010000322.1 GCA_024710965.1 Thauera sp.
ACGAAGGTGTCCGAGAGCAGGAAGATCCACATCATGGCCTTGCCCCAGGGCACCTGGAAGGTCTGGCGGTCGCCCGCCCAGTCGGCGACGACGCCGGGCCAGCCGCGCTCGGCGGCGCTGATCCGGGCAGGTGCATGCGAGTTCATCGAAGTCTCCCCGAAGGTTCAGCCGATGCCGCAGATCTCGGCCAGCGCCGCCAGCGTGTCCGGCGGGCTCGCCAGCAGCGCGAACAGCAGCAGCCAGACCGCGAGCAGGTAGTGCCAGTACCACGCGCACAGCGCCACGCCGAGGCGCTGGCGCGCGCTGCCCGGCTCGCGCCAGGCGCGCAGGCCGGCGCGGCCGAGGGCGATCAGCCCGCCGGCCAGGTGCAGCCCATGTACGCCGGTGAGCAGGTAGAAGAAGCTTGCCGCCGGGTGACTGGCGACGAGATGGCCGGCGGCGGCGAACTGCCACCACAGCCCGCCCTGCGCGGCGAGGAAGGCGAGCGCGAGCGCCGCACCGGCGCCGAGCGCGAGCCGGCAGGCACCGGCGCGGCCGCGGCGCGCGGCGCTCGCGGCCGCCTGCAGCGCGACGCTGCTCGCCGCCAGCAGCGCGGTGTTCGCCCACAGCGGCGCGCTCGTCGCCAGCGCGGCTCCGGGCACACCGACCAGCGCCTGCCAGTCGGCCAGGCGCGAGCGCACCAGCAGGGCGATGACGAAGAGGCCGAACAGCGCGCTGATCGCCACCAGCAGCACGCGCAGGCCGACCGCCGCCGCGGGCGTCGGCGGGCGTGCCGGCGGCGGCGGCTGCGGCAGCCAGGGCCGGGTGGCGAGGGCGTCGAGCAGGCTCATCGGCGCCGCCTCGCATCGGGCGCGCACCCGCCACGCCGGGCGGTGCGCGTCCGGGGGTCGCGCGGCGCAGCGCTCACCGCACTCTCCTCCTCGACCTGAAGACGATGGTGCCGCGACGGCGCAGGGTGTCTCATGCGTGGCCCTCCGGCACCGCCTCCTCGGCCCCCTCGCCGGCCTCGCCCTGCGGCACGTTCTGTGGGATGAAGTCGCGCGTCGCGCCCGGCACGCTGTAGTCGTAGGCCCAGCGGTGCACTTCGGGCACGCTCGCGCCCCAGTTGCCGTGGGCGGGCGGGGTCTGCGGCGTCTGCCACTCGAGCGTGGTCGCCCCCCAGGGGTTGGCGCCGGCGGGCTTGCCGTGGCGCAGGCTCCAGCCGAGGTTGAAGAGGAAGAGCAGCTGCGAGACGCCGACGACGAGCGCGGCGACGGTGATGAAGGCGTTCAGGTCCTGCGCCGAGGCGGGGATGAACTCGTAGCCCTCGTAGGCGTAGTAGCGCCGCGGCATGCCGAGGAAGCCGAGGTAGTGCATCGGGAAGTAGATCGCGTAGGTGCCGAGGAAGGTGATCCAGAAGTGCAGCTTGCCGAGGGTCTCGTCGAGCAGGCGGCCGCTGAGCTTCGGATACCAGTGGTAGATGCCGCCGAAGATCGCCAGGATCGGCGACACCCCCATCACCATGTGGAAGTGGGCGACGACGAAATAGGTGTCCGAGAGCGGGATGTCGACGCTGACGTTGCCGAGGAAGAGCCCGGTCAGGCCGCCGATGACGAAGGTGCTGATGAAGCCGATCGCGAACAGCATCGGCACGGTGAGGTGGATGTCGCCGCGCCACAGCGTCAGCACCCAGTTGTACACCTTGATCGCGGTCGGGACGGCGATGATCAGCGTGGTCGTGGCGAAGAAGTAGCCGAAGTACGGGTTCATGCCGCTGACGTACATGTGGTGCGCCCAGACGACGAAGGACAGGCCGCCGATGGCGACGATCGCCCACACCATCATGCGGTAGCCGAAGATGTTCTTGCGCGCGTGGGTGCTGATCAGGTCCGAGATGATGCCGAAGGCGGGCAGCGCGACGATGTAGACCTCGGGATGGCCGTATAACCAGAAATGGTGCTGGAACAGCACCGGTCTGCAGCCGGCATGCTCGAGCGGGCGCCCCATGGACACGATCGCCGGCATGAAGAAGCTGGTGCCGAGCAGCTTGTCGCACAGCATCATGACGCCGCTGACGAACAGCGCCGGGAAGGCGAGCAGGGCGAGGATGGAGGCGACGAAGATGCCCCATACCGTGAGCGGCATGCGCAGCAGGGTCATGCCGCGCGTGCGCGCCTGCAGCACGGTGGTGACGTAGTTCAGCCCGCCCATCGTCGCCGCGACGATGAAGATCACCAGCGACACCAGCATCAGCACGATGCCCCAGTCGGTGCCCGGCGTGCCGGGCAGGATGGCCTGCGGCGGATACAGCGTCCACCCCGCGCCGGAAGGGCCGCCGGGGACGAAGAAGCTCGCCAGCAGCACGACCACGGCGAGCAGGTACACCCAGAACGACAGCATGTTGAGGTAGGGGAACACCATGTCGCGCGCGCCGATCATGAGCGGGATCAGGTAGTTGCCGAAGCCGCCGAGAAAGAGCGCGGTGAGCAGGTAGACCACCATGATCATCCCGTGCATGGTCACGTACTGGTAGTAGCTCGCCGCGTCGATGAACTCGAAGCGCCCCGGGAAGCCGAGCTGCAGCCGCATCAGGTTCGACAGCACGAGCGCCACCAGGCCGACCGCGATCGCGGTGAGGCTGTACTGGATCGCGATCACCTTGTGGTCCTGGCTCCAGACGTAGCGGCTCCAGAAGCCGTGCGGGGCGTCGTGGCTGTCGGCCTGGCTCATCGCGGTGTCCCTCCATTCGGCGCCCGCCTCGCAGCGTCCTCGTCGGCGGCCGCCGGCGCCTCGCCCAGCGTCTTGATGTAGGCGACGAGGGCGGCGAGCTCGTCGTCGCCGAGCGCCGTCACCGGCATGATCGCCGGATAGCCCTGGACGAGCTGCGCCGCCGGCTCGCGGATCGAACGCATCAGGTAGGCGTCGTCGGCGTGCACGCGGCTGCCGTCGGCCAGCGTGCGCGCGCTGCCGTAGAGGCCGCGCCAGCCGGGGCCAACACTGGGGCTGCCGTCGGTGCTGTGGCAGGCCGCGCAACCGCGCGTCTGCGCCAGCGCGCGGCCCTGCGCGGCGAGCGCCGCCGGCCCCGTGGCGGCCTCGGTGGCGGCCGGCGCGGCGCGCATGCGCGCGAAGGTCGGCTGCGCCGCCAGCCAGGTGTCGAACTCGGCCGCTTCGGCGACGACCACCGCGCCGCGCATGTTGAAGTGGCCGACGCCGCACAGCTCGGCACACAGGATCTCGAAACGGCCGGGCTGCGTCGGCGTCAGCCACAGGCGCGACACCAGGCCGGGGACGAGGTCCATCTTGACGCGGAAGTGCGGCACGTAGAAGTTGTGCAGCACGTCGCGCGAGCGCAGCAGCACGGTCACCGGCCGCGCCAGCGGCAGGTGCAGTTCGGCGGCGTCGATCAGCACGTCGTCCTCGCCGGCGGGGTCGGCCGGGTCGAGGCCGAAGGGGTTGTCGGCGCTGACGCGCGCGGTGTCGCTGCGCCCCAGCCGGCCGTCCGCGCCGGGGAAGCGGAAGCGCCACTGCCACTGCTGGCCGAGCGCCTCCACCACGAGCGCGTCCTTGGGCGGGCTGATCATGTCCGAGTAGACGTAGAGGCCGGGCGCGAGCATGGCGACGATGCCGAGCGTCGTCACCAGCGTCAGCCAGCCTTCCAGCCGGCGATTCTCCGGCTCGAAGGCCGCGCGCCGCCCCGGCCGATGGCGGAAGCGCACGATCGACCAGGCGACGAACAGGTTCACCGCGATGAAGACCAGCGCGGTAATCACCAGCGTCACCAGGATGGTGTCATCGAGCTGGCCCCAGTTGGAAGACAGCGGCGTGAACCACCATGGGCTGAGAAAGTGGAACAGCACCGATGCGACGACGATCAGCACCAGCGCGATTGCCAGCGACATGACTCGACCCTCTGGCCGGCCCCACCCGCGGGCGCGCACCACCGCCGCCCCGCATCGAGGTACCGTGCCTGAAGGCTAGTTCCCGTGCATCCCGGTTGCAAGACGGCGCTCGCACCTCGTGCCGGTGCCGCCCCCGCTCACGGGAAGGCCGGGATGGTCGGCTCCGTGCCCTCGATCTCGACCTCGGCATGATGCTCGCGGATCAGTTCCTGGAAGTCCTCGACCTGATCCTTGGGCACGTCGACCATCATCAGCACCATGCCCCGCTCGAGCGCCGCCTCGAAGCGTGCCAGGCGCGAGTTCGGCAGGCTGACGCCGATCATCGCCGCCACCCAGGCGCCGAAGCCGGCGCCGCCGAGCGCCCCGAACAGCACCGCGCCGCCGGCGGCCACCAGGCCCGCGGGCGGAAAGACGATCGCGACCAGGCCGGCGAGCGCACCGACGCTGCCGCCGACGGCCAGGCCGCGCTCGATCGCGGGGACGAGATCGGTCTTCTGCGCGATGCCGGCCTCGGGCAGCTCCTCGAGCGAGGTCTCGGCACCGGCGAGCAGATGGATGTGTTCGTAGGGGACATGGGCGAGCAGCAGCTCATCGACGATCCTGCGCGCGACCTCGGTTCCCGGCAGCAGGAAGTACAACCTCTTCAGGCCTCTCATGACGCTCTCCTTGCCAGATCACGGCCTCCCCCCGCTGGCCTCCCGGCCACGGCCGCCGCTCACCGACCGCGGCTCAACCAGGCACTGCCGCGGATGGCCGCGGCAACGCGCCATGCGGCCGGCGCCGTCCTGTGCGCGGGCGGCGCTGCCACCTCCCGTCCGCCCGTCGCCGCGACGCTGCCAGCTGAATGCGATCAATTCTCGATCGGCTTTTTGACTGCGCCCCGGCGGCCAAGGTTTCGACCCGCGTCACCGTGACCGCTGTCACGCCGGCGCGGCGGGCGCAGGAAAGCCCGCCGCTGGACGGCTACGATGGAAGTGTCGTCATCACCGCCGCGAGCCCGGACCATGAGCAACAAGCACCGCAACGTCTTGCAGTCGATCTTCCACGACCCGCCCAGCGGCAACATCCAGTGGCGCGAGGTGGAGTCGCTGCTCAACCACCTCGGCGCCACCGTCGAACCGAGCCATGGCGCGCGCTTTCGCGTCGTGCTCAACCGGCACGAGTTCTTCCTCCACCATCCGCACCACAGCAACGAATTCACCCGGCAGGCGGTGAAGCAGCTGCGCGACTTCCTCGCCGGCGCCGGCGTCACCCCCTCGCTCTACGATGAAAAGACGGAGTGAGGCACTCCGCCGCGCCGTGGGCGTGACGGCCGCGCAACAACCGCGCATGGCCGGAGCGAGCACGGCCTGAAAAACATCGTTACAATCGCCAGCTCGTCAAGACGATTGGTGTTTCGTCCGGGTCGGTCGTGCATCGCGACGCTTTCACCTGTTATTCGGTTCTGATCTGCGCAGGTGAATATGGCCCGTTTCGGCTTGTCGGTCCCGCATGGCATCCGCGGCAAACTGATCGCGATCTTCGTCCTCATCAAGGTTCTTCCCCTGCTGTTGCTCGCCTGGTTCGCCTGGCATTCGGCGCAGAGCCTCGGCGAGAGCGTCGCGACCGAGGCCTCCAGCATGGCCGACCGGATGCTGACGACGGTGCGCACGGTCGGCGACTCGGTGACGCAGGATGCGATCCACGCCCTCGACGAGCGCTCGCGCGAGGCGATCGAGTCGCTCACCACCGAGACGGCGCGGCAGATCGCCTCCTTCCTCTACGAGCGCGACGCCGACATCCGCTACGCCGCCGCGCTCGAGGTCAACGAGGGCGCCTACCGGCGCTTCCTCGAACATCGCCGCCGGCACCACGACCAGCACGGCGCCTACCGCCTGGCCGACGACCAGCAGTCCTGGGTGCCGGTGCAGACGGTGACGCGCGAGGCGCCGGTGACGCGCCGCATCTCGCCCGACAACTCGCGCGAATTCCATGCCCGCGCCCCGGAATACCTCGGCGAGCGCGAGCTGCGCCCGCTGTTCCACGAGATCACCTTCGTCGGCCTGGACGGGCGGGAAAGGCTCAAGGTCACCAATGGCGACCTGATGTCGCCCGCGCTGCGCAACATCGCCGAGCGCGCGCAGACCTTCGTCCGCGCCGAAGACTACTGGCCCGCGCTGCAAAAGCTCAAGCCGGGCGAGATCTACGTCTCGGACGTGATCGGCGCCTACGTGCCCAGCGTCGTCATCGGCCCCTACACGCCGGCCGCGGCGCAGAAGGCGGGCATCGCCTTCGAGCCCGAGAAGTCCGCCTACGCCGGCACCGAGAACCCGGTCGGCAAGCGCTTTCGCGGCATCGTGCGGTGGGCGACGCCGGTCCTCGAACACGACCGCATCGTCGGCTACGTGACGCTGGCGCTCGACCACGACCACATCCGCCAGTTCTCCGACCGCATCACGCCGAACGGGGAGCGCTACACGCCGATCAGCGACGCCATCAACGGCAACTACGCCTTCATCTGGGACTACAAGAGCCGCTCGATCTCGCACCCGCGCGACTACTTCATCGTCGGCTACGATCCGCAGACCGGCCTGCCGGTGACGCCGTGGCTGGACCAGGAGCTCTACGACGAGTGGCAGCGCAGCGGCCTGCCCGCGCACACCTTCCTCGCCGGCGTCGAGCCCTATCGCGACCAGCACCTCAAGCGCAAGCCGGCCGCGGCGCAGGTCAAGGCGGGCACGGTCGCGCTCGACTGCCGCTACCTCAACTTCTCGCCCCAGTGCGAGGGCTGGAAGGCGCTCACCGAGCACGGCGGCTCGGGCTCGTTCATGATCTTCTTCAGCGGCCTGTCCAAGCTCACCACGGCGGCGGCCATCCCCTACTACACCGGCCAGTACGGCGCCAGCAAGCAGGGCTTCGGCTTCGTCACCATCGGTGCCAACGTGGACGACTTCCACCGCGCCGCCACCGACTCGGGCCAGCGCATCGCGCGCCTGATCGACCAGAAGCAGGCCGAATTCAACCAGCAGCGCGAAGGCATGCTCGCCGGCATCGACTCCGACCTCGCGACCACCGCCTGGGGCCTGACCGGCTCCACGCTGGCGATGACGGTGGTGGTGATCGCGATCGCGATCATGATGGCCAACTTCCTCACGACGCGGATCACGCGCATGATCGCCGGCATCCGCCGCTTCGAGGGCGGCGAGCTCGACTACCGCCTCGAAGCCGGCTCGCGCGACGAGATGGGCGACCTCGCGCGCTCGCTCAACGTCATGGCCGACAGCGTCGCCGACTCCTTCAAGCGCCTCGACGAGGCGCGGGTCAATGCCGAGGAGGCCAACCGCGCCAAGTCCGAGTTCCTCTCCGCCGTCTCGCACGAGCTGCGCACCCCGCTCAACGGCATCCTCGGCTTCGCCGAACTGCTCGAGGGCGAGGTCCAGGATGCCGGCCAGGCGGAGTACGCGCGCACCATCCACGAGAGCGGCAAGCACCTGCTGTCGGTGGTCAACGACCTGCTCGACCTGTCCAAGATCGAAGCCGGGCGCATGGAGCTCAACTTCGTCACCGTGCCGCTGCGGCCGCTGATCGAGGAGGTCGCCGGCCTGCACCGCGGCGACGCGCAGCGCAAGGGGCTGGCGTTCGAGTTGAAGACCGCCGCCGACCTGCCCGAGACGCTGCTCACCGACCCCACCCGGCTGCGCCAGATCCTCAACAACCTGCTCCACAACGCGGTCAAGTTCACCACCGCGGGCAGCGTCGCGCTCACGGTCGAGCGCCGCGACGATCAGCTCGCATTCGCGGTCAGCGACACCGGCTGCGGCATCGCCCCCGCGCATCAGCCGCTGGTGTTCGAGAAGTTCCGCCAGCTCGAACGCTTCTCCACGCGCACGCACGGCGGCACGGGGCTCGGCCTCGCGCTCGCGCGCCAGTTCGCGACGATGATGAGCGGCACCCTGACGCTGCAGTCCGAAGCCGGCGCCGGCTCCACCTTCCGTCTGCTGCTGCCGCTGCGGGCCGCCGCCCCGGCCGCGGCGCAGGCGCTCGCTGCGGCGCCGCTCGACATGGTGCAGCCATGACCCCGCCCCGCCCTGGCGGGCGCGGCGCGGCGGTCACCCGCGGCCTGTTCTCCCTGTGGCCGAAGACGCTGCGCATGCAGCTGATGCTGGTGATGGTCCCGGCGATCAGCCTGACGATCATCGCCGCCGGCTACGTCCTGAGCCTGAGCGGCAAGGATGCGCTGATGCGCGAGAAGGAGGTGCACCTGCTCGGCGCCACCCGTCTGCTGCTCGTCCACCTCGAGAGCCGCGGCGGCTTCGGCGGCCTCGCCGCCCAGCCGGGCGCCACGGGCGGCGACCGCACGGCGCAGATCGAGCACCTGAACCGGCTGCTCGCGCCCTACACCGAGGATGTCGCGCGCGCTTTTCCGGGCATCGGCGTCGGCTACTACCACCGCGCCCTCGACGCCATCCTGACCTACGGCCCCGGCGACGAGAACGGCGACAAGGTCGGCCTGGCCATCGCCGCCGACCACCCCGGCCACCTGGTCATGAGCCAGGGCATGCCGATGGTGCGCAGCGGCCAGCTGGTGCGGGGCAAGATCATGAACGCGATGACGCCGATCATCGAGCGCGGCCAGGTCGTCGGCTACATCTGGGCCAACGAGCTCCTCGACAGCATCGACGGCGAGGTCGCCGGCATGAAGTCGACGATCCACCGCATCACCTCGCTCGTGCTGCTCGTCTCGCTCGTGCTGCTCTACCTCGTCGTCACCCGGCTCACGCGCGACGTGGCGGCGATCAAGTCCGGCCTCGCCGACCTCGAGGGCGACCTGTCGCACACGATGCCGCCGCTGCGCGGCGAGATGGGCGAGGTCGTCGACGCGGTAAACGTCATGGCGCGCTCGCTGGCCGAGTCGCTCGACCGCGAACGCCGCGCCTCCGAGGCGGCGCTGAACCAGAGCGAGGAAACCCTCGGCACCGCGATCGCCGCCATCGACGAGGCCTTCGCCCTCTACGATGCCGACGACCGGCTCGTGTTCTGCAACGACAAGTACCGCGAGATCCACGGCGCCGCGAGCGCCATCGTGCAGCCGGGCAGCGCCTTCGCCGACATCATCGGCCGCGCCGCGGCCAGCGGCCACTACCCCGAGCACGCCGCCGACGCCCAGGCCTGGGCCGCCGACTGGGTCCGGCGCCACCGCAGCGGGCCGCTGACCATGGAGCTGCACACCAGCACCGGGCGCTGGCTGCGCGTGATCGACCGCCCCACCGCGAGCGGGCACGTGGTGAGCTTCTGCATCGACATCACCGACCTCAAGCTCGCCCGCCACGCGGCCGAGGCCGCCAACCGCATCAAGGGCGACTTCCTCGCCAGCATGAGCCACGAGATCCGCACGCCGATGAACGGCGTCATCGGCATGACCGAGCTGCTGCTCGCCACCCAGCTCGACCGCGAACAGCGCGAATACGCCGAGACGGTACGCAGCAGCGCCCAGGCCCTGCTCGTGCTGATCGACGACATCCTCGACTTCTCCAAGATCGAGGCCGGCAAGCTCGCGGTCGAGACCATCGACTTCGACCTGCGCACGCTGATCGGCGAGACTGCCGACATCCTCGCCCTGCCGGCCGAGGACAAGGGGCTCGAGCTGCTGTGCCGGCTGTCGCCCGAGCTGCCGGTGCGCCTGCGCGGCGACCCCGGCCGCCTGCGCCAGGTGCTGCTCAACCTGCTCGGCAACGCGGTCAAGTTCACCGCCAGCGGCGCGGTCGAGCTGCACGGCAGGCCGCTGTCGCGCGGCGCAGACTCGGCCCGCCTGCGCTTCGAGGTGCGCGACACCGGCATCGGCATCGCGCCGGACCACCTCGCGCGCCTGTTCACCCCCTTCACCCAGGCCGACAGCTCCACCACGCGCCGCTTCGGTGGCACCGGCCTGGGGCTGTCGATCGCGAAGCGCCTGGTCGAGCTCATGGGCGGCGAGATCGGTGTCGACAGCCGCGAGGGCGAAGGCTCGGTGTTCTGGCTGGAGATCCCGTTCGAGCTGCAGCCCGGCCAGGCGGACGAGGCAGCAGCGGCTGACGCGGATCTCGCCGGCCACCGCATCATCGTCGTCGACGACCACGCCGGCAGCCGCGCCCTGCTCGCCGAACTGCTTGCGGCCTGGGGCTGCGCGGCGCTACCGGCGGCCGATGCCGAGGCCGCGACCGCCCTGCTCGATGCCGAGCTCGCCGCCGGCCGGCGCGTGGATGCGGCGATCGTCGACCTGCAGATGCCCGCCACCGACGGCGAGGCCCTCGGCCAGCGCATCCGCCGCCACGACCGCTACGGCCGCCTGCCGCTGATCCTGCTCGTGCCGTCGGCGCGGCGCGGCGAAGCCAGCCGCCTGATCGCCGCCGGCTTCACCGCCTGCCTGACCAAGCCGCTCAAGGACAAGGCCCTGCGCCACTGCCTGCGCACGCTGTTCGCGCCGGATGCGGTGGCGGACGAGGCGAACGCGCCCGCCGCCGTGCCCGCGGCGCCCGCCCCCGAGGCGCGGCCGGCCGACATCCTGCTCGTCGAGGACAACGCCACCAACCAGAAACTCGCGCTCGCCCTGCTCAAGCGGCTTGGACATCGCGTCGAAATCGCCAACAATGGGCGCGAAGCGCTCGACATCCTGGCGAGCCGCAGCTTCGACATGGTGCTGATGGACTGCCGCATGCCGGTCATGGACGGCCTGGCCGCGACGCGCGCGATCCGGGCCGGCGAGGCGGGCGTCGTCGATCCCGCCGTGCCGGTCATCGCCATGACCGCCAACGCCATGGCGCAGGACCGCGACGAGGCCCTTGCCGCCGGGATGGTCGACTACCTGACCAAGCCGATCAACCCGCAACGACTGGCTGCCTGCGTGCAGCGCTGGCTTGCAGCCGCGTGAGCTGGAACAAACGAGCATGCACATCCTCATCGTCGACGATCAGCCGACCAACCGCCTGCTACCGGCGGCCATCCTGCGCAAGCAGGGCTGCACGGTGAGCGAGGCGGCGAGCGGCGAGGAAGCACTCGATTACCTCAGCCGCGCCGCCGCCGATTGCGTGCTGCTCGACATCAGCATGCCCGGCATTTCCGGCGACGAAGTGTGCCGCCGCATCCGCGAGGACGAGCGCCTGCGCGGCCTGCGCGTCATCGCCTACACCGCGCACGCGATGCACGGCGAGGAGCACCGCATCATGCAGGCCGGCTTCGACGACATCATCATCAAGCCGATCTCGCGCGCCACCCTGCTGAAGGCGCTGCGCCTGGTGCCCTGACGCCCCCAACGCGCCCCGGCGCGGCCGCTCCCGCAGCGCCGGCAAGCGCTTGATAGCCGTCAAGCCGCCCGCCCGAATACCAGAGTAAATTACTCAACATTCACCGTACCGGGCGAGGGGAAAGAGGACATGAGGACAGCGACGGCCGGGCAGGAACAGGCGGCACGGACGCCGGCGGACGGCCGCGGCGACGCGGCCGCTAACGGCTGATGGCGCCGCTCGCCGAACATCCCGGCGCCCTGCGGTGCGCGGACGACGGGCACGACGACGACAGCCGCGACGTCGGCAGGCACGAAGTCGACGACATCGCCGCCGAGATGGGCATCGATGCCGCCGAGATCGCCGCGCGCAAGGCCTTCCTCGAGCTCACCGAGGCCGACGCAGCGCAGCTGCGCGCGATCCGCGATGCGCTCGCCAGTGCCCAGCACGGCTTTGCCGACGGCTTCTACGAATACCTGCGCCGCCTGCCCGAGCTGGCCGCGCTGCTGCCCGACGACGACACCGTCGCGCGCCTGAAGACCGCCCACGGCCGCTACTTCGACAGCCTCACCGCGGGCGACTACGGCACCGCCTACGTCGGCGGCCGGCTGCGCGTGGGCATGACGCACGCCCGGATCGGGCTGACGCCGAAGTGGTACGTCGGCGCCTTCCGCAAATACCTCGCCGACATGCTGCGTGCGACCTGGCACGCGACCGGCGGCGAGGCCGAGCGCTTCCTGCCCGCCTTCGACGCCCTGCTCAAGGTCGTCATGCTCGACCTCGGCCTCACCCTCGACACCTACATCCACGCCGACAAGCGCGCCATCGCGCTGCGCGACCGGGCGATCGAGTCGAGCGTCAACGGCGTCTTCATCGCCGCCGCCGCGCCGCCCGATTACCGCCTGATCTATGCCAACGCCGCCTTCTCGCGCATCCTCGGCAGCCCGCGCGAGGCGGTGCTCGCCCAGCCCTGCCTGTGCACCGCGGCGGACGCGGGCGAGGGCGACGGCCTCGCCGTCATCCGCGCCGCGATCGCCGAAGGCCGCGACGGCTACACCACGCTGTCGCGCCCGCGTGCCGACGGCGCACCGCAGTGGATCGAGCTCTTCCTCGCGCCGGTGCGCGCCGACACCGGCGCCATCTCGCACTTCGTCGGCGTCCTCAACGACGTCACCGCGCGCAAGGAGGCCGAGCAACAGCTCGCCTTCCTCGCCCACCACGACGCCCTCACCGGCCTGCCCAACCGCGGCCTGTTCGATCACCTGCTGCGCCGCGCGCTCGCCCGCGCCGGCCGCGGCGAGCGCTTCGCGCTGTGCTTCATCGACCTCGACCGCTTCAAGCTCATCAACGACAGCCTCGGCCACGACGCCGGCGACGCCGTGCTGGTCGAGGTCGCGCGCCGCCTGCGCGCGGCCTGCCGCGAGGCCGACACCCTGGCGCGGCTCGCCGGCGACGAGTTCGTCATCCTGCTCGAAGGCGCGGGCACGGCCGGGGCCGCGGCGGAAGTGGCCGCGCGCGTGCTCGCCGCCCTGGCGCGGCCGGTGCGCGCCGGCGGGCGCGACGTGGACGTCGGCGCCAGCCTGGGCCTGGCGCTGTGCCCGGACGACGGCGGCGACCTCGAGACCCTGCTGCGCAACGCCGACGCCGCCATGTACGCGGCCAAGGCCGCCGGGCGCAACACCTTCCGCTTCTACGACGAGGCCATGAACCGGCGCGCCGGCCAGCGCCTCGCGCTCGAGACCGATCTGCGCCGGGCGGTCGCGCGCGGCCAGCTCGAGCTCTTCTACCAGCCCCAGCTGCGCGCCACCGATGGTCGCCTCGCCGGCGTCGAGGCCCTGCTGCGCTGGCGCCACCCGCTGCGCGGTCTGGTGTCGCCGGCCGATTTCATCCCCGTCGCCGAGGACGCCGGCCTCATCGCCGAGCTCGGCGAATGGGCGCTCGCCGAAGCCGCGCGGCAGATGGTGGCCTGGCGCGGCCGCGGCATCGCCGTGCCGCGCGCCGCGGTGAACCTGTCGCCGCGTCAGTTCCACGACGCCGGTCTGGCCGAGCGCGTGCAGCAGATCCTCGCCGCCGCCGGCGCGCCGGCGGCGTGGATCGAGCTCGAAGTCACCGAATCGGCCGCCATGCAGCATCCGGCAGGCGCGGCGCAGGCCCTGCAGCGCCTGCGCGAGCGCGGCCTGCAGGTCGCGCTCGACGACTTCGGCACCGGCCATTCCTCGCTCGCGGTGCTGCGCACGCTGCCGCTCAACGTCCTCAAGCTCGACCGCAGCTTCGTCCAGCATCTGCCGGCGGCCGAGACCGACGCGGCGGTGGCCGGCGCGATCGTCACCCTCGCGCGCCAGCTCGGCCTCGCGGTGGTGGCCGAAGGGGTCGAAACCGAGGCCCAGCGGCAGTTCCTCGCCGGCATCGGCTGCGACCTGCTGCAGGGCTTTCTCTTCTCCCGTCCGCTGCCGGCGGCGGAACTCGAACACTGGCTCGCCGACCAAGGAGTCCTCTGATGAAACGTGCCGCCGCCCTCGTCGGCCTCTCCCGCGAACACCATACCGCCCTCTCCCTCGCCCAGCGCGCGCGGCGCGCCGCGGCGGAGGGCGGAGCGGCCGCCGCCGCGATGGCGGCAACCGCCAGCAGTTGCTTCCAGACCGAGCTCAAGCCCCACTTCGACGAGGAGGAGGCCTGGCTGCTGCCCGCCCTCGAACGCGCCGGCGAGGCGGCGCTGGTGGCGCGCACCCTGGCCGACCATGCCGGCCTCACCGCCCTCGCCGGCCGCCTGCTTGCCCCCGGCGCCGAGCCCGGCACGCTGCGCGCCTTTGCCGACAGCCTGATCGAGCATGTCCGCTTCGAGGAGCGCGAGCTCTTCCCCGCCGCCGAGCGCCACCCCGCCTGCCTCGCCGGGCGCTGACCGCCCCCGGCGCCGCGCGGCCACGCACCGCGGAACCCGCCTCCCCCATCGGCGCCTAACGGGACGGAAGGCGATGCCGCCCGCCGGGCGGCGTGTGCCTTCACCGGCCACAGCCATGGAAGAGCGCAAACCCCGCATCACCGTCTATTACGACGGCGCCTGCCCGCGCTGCGTGCGCGACCGCGCGCGCTACGAACACCTCGCCGGCGAGGCCGCGGCCGACGCCTGCTGGGTGGACATCACCGGCCGCGACGCCGAACTGGCCGCGCGCGGCATCGACCCGCGGGCGGCGCTGCGCGAGCTGCACGTGGCCGACGCCGACGGCCGCATCCACCGCGAGCTCGACGCCTACATCGTGCTGATGGCGCGTGTGCCGCTGCTGCGCCCGCTCGCCTGGCTGCTCGGCCTGCCCGGCCTGCGCGCGCTGCTGTCGCACCTCTACCGCGCCAGCGTGCTGCGCCGCCTGCGCGCGAGCGGGCGGCTGTGAGGGCGGCGCGCGGCGCTCCCTTGGCGCAGGCGTCGCCGGGCGGCCGCTTCACCATCGGCCGCGCGCGCGGTTCCCGGGAGCGCCGCGCGGCAGTCAGGACGCCCGGCGGCCGAGCGCGGGCGCCGCCACGGCCGGCCGCACGCGTGCCGGATCGCGCGCCTCCAGCGCCTGCTGCAGCGTCTGTGCGCTGGCGCCGATCCAGGCGAAGACGCTGTCGATCGCCGCCGTCGCGGTGGCGAAGTAGGTCTCGGCCGCGACCGTGGTGCGCGGCCCGGCGAGCAGGCCGGTGCGCACCAGCGTCGCCAGGCGATCAACCTGCTGGCGCGCGTGCAGGCCGCTCGCCTGGCCGCCGTCGACTTCGCCCGCCTGGCGCAGCAGCGACTCCGCCCGCGTGGCGAGGAAGAGCAGGCGCACGCGCGCCACCGCCGAGCAGTGGCCGGCGGCCGCTGCGGCGCTGCCGATCGCGCGCGCCTGGCCGAGGCATTCGCTGAGCGCCGGCAGGCGGTAGGCGAAGTTCCGCGCCAGGCCAGGCGGCAGCGCCGCCGCCCCGGGCAGCTCGATGCGTGCCTCGCCGAGGGCGGCGATGATGGCGGTCAGGCGTTCGATCTGGCGCGTGTGGGCGGCGATGTTGTGCTCCGGCGAGGTCCTTTCCAGGCCATCGGTCAGTTCGCGCCAGCGGTGGCGGAACAGGGTCGCGTCCTGCACCGTCAGGCGCGGCCGCGTCATGCCGTTCTCGTGCGCCGCGGCCTGCATCAGCGCCGGCATCAGGGCGTCGATGTCGCGCCGGCGGGCGTGCATGCGGGCCTCGAAGGCAGCGTCGCCGGCGAGCCAGGCGGAGCTCAGGCCGCGGTGCTGCTGCAGCGCGGCGAGCATCTCGATCAGGCGGGTGCAGGCGGCGAGCGCGGCCGCCGCGTCGCTCCGCCAGGCGCCACGGCGCCGGCGCAGGCGGCGGGCCGCGCCCAGCGCGGCGCCAAGGACAATCGAAAGGACGACGCTGAGGCCGATCAACGCGGGAAGGTCGGGGTCCATCGCGGGGCTCCTCCGCGGCGCGCGCGCCGCACGGGCTTCATTCGAAACGGTAGCGGCCGATGCGCTCGGTGAGCTGGCGCGCGAGCTGGTCGAGATGGCGCGCGAGCTCGGTGTTCTCGCGCACGCGCCGCGCATTGGTCTCGGCAAGCTGCGCCACCTCCTCGATGTTGGCCGCCACCGCCTCGCTCGCCACGCTCTGCTCGCGGCTGGCATCGGCCATCTCCTGCACCAGGCGGCCGGAGTGGGCGGCGCTCGCCTCCATGCGCTGCAGCTCGGCCACCGCCGCGCGCGCATCGGTGGCGCTGGCGCGGGCGCAGGCATCGACGCGGCCCATGCCGCCGGCCATGGCACCGATGCCGGCCTGGACCTGGCCGATGCGGCGGGTGATGTCGGCGGTGGCGGCCGAGGTGCGCTCGGCGAGCTTGCGCACCTCGTCGGCGACGACGGCGAAGCCGCGCCCCTGCTCGCCGGCGCGCGCGGCCTCGATCGCGGCGTTGAGCGCGAGCAGGTTGGTCTGGTCGGCGATCTCGGCGATCACGCGCACGATGCCCCCGATCGCCTGCGCGTCGCGGTCGAGGCCCGCCGCCTGCGCGAGCGCCGCGGACACGGTGTCGGCGAGCTGTTCCAGTTCCTGCGACAGCAGCGCGATGCGGCCGGCGCTGTCGACCGCCACCGCGCGCGTGTCCTCGGCCACCGCCGCCACCGAGCGCGCCTGCGCGCTCGCCGCCTGCTGGCTGACCGTGAGCTGCTCGAGGCTGGCGGCGGACGAGACCGTGATGTCGCGCTGCGCGCGCACGCCGGCGGCGCCGTCGGCGGCGTTGGCGGCGGCCTCGCGCGCCACGCTCGAGATCTCGTGCACCGAGCGCGCGAAGTCGACGAAGACCTGGGCGAGCGCGTGCGTCATCGCGTTCAGGCGTTCGGCCAGCTCCGGCTGCAGGCGGGCGTCGTCGAAGGCGATGCGCCCGGTCAGGTTGCCGGCCTCGAGCGCCGCGGCAAAGCCGGACAGCGCCCGCCGCCAGCGCCGCTCGCTGCGCCACTGCGCGAAGGCGAGCGTGAGCGCCGCCAGCAGCGCGGTGAGGCCCGCGCCGGCGGCGAGGCCCGCCCGCGTGCCGCCCGCGGCGCCGTAGGCGAGGCCGGCGCCGGCCAGCA
>JANJTU010000339.1 GCA_024710965.1 Thauera sp.
GGTGGCCGCGAAGCGGTCGCGACCCAGCTGCGCATCGCCCCCGCGGCGACGGCTGCGTGATCGGCACCGGACAAGACAAGGAGACAGCGATGTATCAGCAAGGTGTAGGTGATTTCAAGTACTACGTCGGGATCAGTTCCCTGGCGCAGATCGCCACCCGCGACGACCGCGTGTGCGTGCTCAACATCCTCGGCGGCGAGTCGAGCGAGGTGACCCCGGTCGGCCACGCGTGGTCGGGCGGCAACGTGGTGTTCGGCACCTCGCCGGGGCGCCGCGGCCAGGTGCTGGAGACCGCGGCCGGCAACATCCCGGTGTACAACAGCGTGCGCGAGGGCCTGGACGATGGCCACCGCTTCAATTGCGGGGTGGTCTACCTGCCGCCGTCGGCGGCGCGCGACGGCGGGGCCGAGCTGATCCGGGTGAATCCGGAGCTGAAGAAGATCTTCATCATCACCGAGAAGATCTCGGTGCACGATGCGCGCGAGATCCGCGCCATGGGCCAGCAGGCCGGCATCGACATCTTCGGCGCGAACTGCCTCGGCGTGGCCGATTCGTGGAACCAGGTGCGCATCGGCGGTGCGCTCGGCGGCGACCATCCGGGCGACACGCTCAAGCGCGGCTCGATCGCGATCCTGTCGAACTCGGGCGGCTTCACCACCACCATCGCGCAATACCTGCGCATGGCCGGCTGGGGCACGACCACGCTGGTGTCCAGCGGCAAGGACGTGTACATCCACTACGCCGCGCCCGAATTCGCCTTTGCGCTGGCCAACGACGCGCGCAGCAAGGCGGCGGTGCTGTACTGCGAACCCGGTGGCTACTACGAGCGCGACGCCGACTTCAGCAAGCCGGTCGTGGCCTGCGTGGTCGGGCGCTGGAAGGCCAAGCTCACGCGCGCGGTCGGCCATGCCGGCGCGATGGCGGGCGGGCATGACGATGCCGCGGCCAAGGAGCAGTGGTTCAAGGACAAGTTCGGCGTCGACGACATCTTCACCCCGGAGAATCCGGTGTTCTCGCCCAAGGGCGCGCTGGTGACCAACATCGCCCACATCCCGGCGGCGCTGACCGCGGTGATGCGCGCCAATGCCACGCTGCCGGACTTCGCCCCCGAAGGCACGATGGAACTCAAGCCCTGGTTCGGCGCCAACATGGGGCTGGCGCTGCCGGTGCCGCTCGACCTGCCGGTGGTCGAGGGCCCCGAGCCCTATCGCAGCCAGGTCGCGCTGCTGGCCAAGCAGGTCGGCGCGGTGTTCCCGCGCGAGGCGCTGAAGGACGCCTCGGGCGCGTCGCAGATGGATCCGGCGACCCAGGTCTCGAGCCTGTACGGCACCAGCGTGCTCGAAGCCGCGCGCCTGCCGCTGGAAGCCAATGTCAGCCTGGCGCTGTTGCGCGAACCGGGCGGCGAGAACGACCGCAAGCTGGTCAATGTCGCCCTCGGCGCCAGTGTCAATCTGTTCGGCAGCCCCGAGCTGGCCGCGGCCCAGGCCGCGCGCGAGGCCGGCAATGCGCCCAACAGCGTGCTCGCGGCGGCGACCGCCATCGTCGGCCCACGGCGCGCCGAGGCCGCCAGCCGCATCGCCGCGGCGCTGATCGAGCGTTTTGCCGAAGCCGGCATCCGCGATGGACTGGCCGAGGACGCCGATCTCTCCGTGGTGAATGAGGACACGGCACTCGCTGATCTGGTGCGCAGCGCCGAGCCCGACCCGCGCGCCGCGGCGATGCTCGCCGGCCTCGAGGCCCGCGGTGCGCGCTCGGTGTTCGTGCGTTACCTGCGCGATCAGCCCGGTCACGTCAGCGCCGATGCGGTGCTGGCGGCGATCACCACCACGCTGGCGTGGGGCCCGCTGATGCGCAAGCGCGTATCGCGCCTGACGGTCGAGACCCTGCCCTGGTGGGTGCGCCTGTTCGGCACCGTCATCGGCGCCTCGGCGCCGGCCACCGCGCATCGCGCCGACCGCTTCAACGGCTTCGCCACCGCCGACCTGCTCGGCCGCGCCTCGATCACCGAGGTGGCCTATCACGCGCTGCTCGGCCGCGCGCCGGAAGGGGCCGACCTGTTCGCGTTCCAGACCCTGGTCGGCATCCTGCTCACCAATGGCCCTGGCACCATCTCGGCCCAGGGCGCCAAGGGCGCGGTCTCGAGCGACGGCCCGGAGACGCCGCAGCGGGTGCAGCTCAACAAGGCGCTGACCGGCTTCCTCTCCCACACCGGCTATGCCCATGGCGGCAACGGCTTCGAGGGCGTGCAGTTCCTGATCGAGCAGTTCCGCGACACCAGCCTGCAGGATCCGGCCGACCCCGCCCACGGCGTCGACCTCAAGGCGCTGGCACTGCGCTATGCGGAGGATTACGGCCGCTACAAGGCCGGTGCCAGGTCGCTCGGCAGCCTCGACATCCGCAAGATCCCGGGGGTGAATCACCCGGTGTTCAAGGACAAGCCGGTCAACCTCGACCCGCGCGAAGTGTTCATCCGCGAGCTGATGGCCGGGCGCGGCGAGGCCAACGTCTTCCACGACTTCTATCGTGCGCTGGTACAGGCGCTGCGCGATGCCGGGGTGTCGCGCACGGTGTATTGCGTGAACATCGACGCGGTGATCGCCGCGCTGCTGCTCAAGCTCACCTGGAAGCCGTGGCGTGCGGGCGAGATCTCGGACAGCGCGCTGGAAACGGCCGCGTTCTCGATCTTCCTGTATGCGCGCATGCTCGGTTGCGCCGCCGAGGCCGACGACCATCTGAACCGCGGGCGCAACATGGACACGCGCACGCCTGCGTCACAATGCCGTTTCGTCAGCTGACGCAGGAAACCGGGTGCGGAACTTGCGTGCCGCACCCGGCGGTCGGCCCCGACCCCAACCCCAGCACCGAAACGGAGCACAACATGAACGACTCCCCCTCCACCCCGCGCGGCGAGCCCGCGATCCGTACCATCGCCATGCCCGCCGACGCCAACCCCGCCGGCGACATCTTCGGCGGCTGGCTGATGGCGCAGATGGATCTGGCCGCCGGCAATGTCGCCGCGCGCCGCGCGCGCAGCCGCTGCGCCACCGTGTCGGTGGACCGCATCACCTTCCTGCGCCCGGTGTTCATCGGCGACGAGGTCAGCCTGCATGCCGAGATCGTGCGCATCGGCCGCACCTCGATGACGATCGAGGTCGAGGCCTGGCGGCGCTCGCGCGACGGCGAGGAGCAGGTCAAGGTCACCGACGCCAGCTTCGTCTTCGTCGCCCTCGACCAGGGCGGGCG
>JANJTU010000011.1 GCA_024710965.1 Thauera sp.
CGTGTACACGTTGGCCGCGGCGACGATCTCGGTGACCTCGTCCCAGCTCGTGCGCACGAAGCCGCCCAGGCCGCGCACGTGCACGTACTTGTCGCGCTTGGCCGGATCCTTCTGGATCGCTTCCCAGGCCTCGACCGGGTCGCGGCCCGCCTTGCGCTCGGCACGATACAGATCGAGCAGGCGACCGCGGATCATCGGGTGCTTGATGCGGTGCGGCGAATACAGGTACCACGAGAACGAGGCGCCACGCTGGCAGCCACGCGGTTCGTGGTTGGGGAGGTCCTCACGGGTGCGCGGGTAATCGGTCTGCTGCATCTCGAACGACACCAGGCCGTTCTTCACGAAGATCTTCCACGAACAACCGCCGGTGCAGTTCACACCGTGGGTGGAGCGCACCACCTTGTCATGGCGCCAGCGGTTGCGGTAGGCATCCTCCCAGTTGCGGTCTTCATTGGTGACGATGCCATGCCCGTTCGAGAAGGTGTCTTTGACCTTGTCGAAAAACCTCAGGCGATCGAGAAAATGACTCATTGTTTGCTCCTCTCAAGTCGTCGTTCCGATACGGAAGGGCGATCGGTAGCCCGATGCTGGAAAACGTTCAGGGGTTTTGGATGTAGGCGTTCTTGCGCAGGTAGAACCACCAGTTGATCAGCACGCATGCCGCGTAGAAGGCGGCGAAACCGTACATCGCGTACTCCGGCGTGCCGGCCTTGATCTGGCCGCCGATGACCACCGGCGCGATGAAGGAGCCGTAGCCGCCGACGGCCGAGGTCCAGCCCAGCACCGGGCCGCGCTGGTCCTGGTCGAACACGTAGCCGACGGAGCGGAAGGTCGAGCCGTTGCCGATGCCGGAAGCCGCGAACAGCACGACGAAGAGCGCCATGAAGAGGAAGAAGTAGTCCTCCGGCGTCGCCGACTGGTAGGCCAGGTGCATCACGTAGCCGGTCACCGCGGAGGCGAACACGAGCACGATCGAGATCCACTGCGTCACGATCGAGCCGCCGAGCTTGTCCGAGATCCAGCCGCCCACCGGGCGGATCAGTGCACCGACGAAGGGGCCGATCCAGGCATACATCAGCGCCGAGGGCGCGTTCGGGTTCTTCGCATGGACCCAGGCCTGGCTTGCGGCGTCGAACACGTGGGTGTTGCCGAAGATCACCGTGATCGACAGCGGCAGCGCCATCGAGAAGCCGATGAAGGAGCCGAAGGTGACGACGTAGAGCGCGGTCATCGACCAGGTGTGCTTGTTGCGGAAGATCCCGAACTGCTTGTTCAGGTTGGTCTTCATGTCGCCGGTGGCGACCGCCTTCATGCCGAACAGCGTGCCCAGGATCACCAGCGGCGGCACCGCCCACATGCCCGGCCCCGACAGCAGGCCGTTGCCGCTGGGCGCCGGCAGGTAGAGGTAGAGCCCGATCGCCGAGACGACGAGGGCGATGCCGTACATCATCAGGATCTTGCCCATCGCCGCGCCGGTCGAGCCGATGTTGGGCGACACCGTCAGCAGGTTGTTCATGCCGAACCAGCCCACCACCGCGATCGGCACCAGCAGCAGCAGCCAGACGAAGCCGGCGTTCTGCATCCAGGTCGGGGTGCCGGCGGCGATCTTGCCGATCAGCGTCGCCGATTCCTTGGCGAGCGGGATCGCCTCGCCGCCGAGGCTGCCGAACAGCGCCATCGTCATCACCGCCGGGATCAGCAGCTGCGAGGTGGTGACGCCGAAATTGCCCAGGCCGGCGTTGAGGCCGAGCGCGGTGCCCTGCAGGCGCTTCGGGAAGAAGGTGCTGATGTTGGCCATCGAGCAGGCGAAGTTGCCGCCGCCGATGCCGGAGAGCAGCGCCATGAGCTGGAACACCCACAGCGGCGTGGCGGTGTCCTGCAGCGCGATGCCGGTGCCGAAGGCGGGGATCATCAGCAGCGCGGTGGTCAGCCATACCGTGTTGCGCCCGCCGCAGATGCGGATGAAGAACGAGGCCGGAATGCGCAGCGTGGCGCCCGACAGGCCGGAGATGGCGGCGATGGAGAAGAGCTCGTCCGGCGTGAAGGGGAAGCCGGCGTTGGCCATCTGCACCGTGATGATGCCCCACATCAGCCACACGGCGAAGCCGCACAGCAGGGCGGGGATCGAGATCCACAGGTTGCGGTTGGCGATGCGCGCGCCCTGCTGGCGCCAGAAGCTCTCGTCTTCCGGTCGCCAGTCGGCGATATCCACCCCGCTGGTCGGCGCCGGCAGAGGCACGGCGACTTTGGCAGCTTTCATTGAACCGACTCCTCGTTGTCGTTGTTGCTTGAATCAGGCCTGCGCCGACTGCACCGCGACCTCGTGCCCCTCGAGCACTTCGGTGCGGCGCACTTCGGTGAGATACATCCAGATCAGCGACACCCAGGTGACGCCGTAAAGCAGCATGAAGGCGCTCGAGCGCACGCCGGTGAGGTCGAGCAGCGCGCCGAACATGATCGGCAGCAGGAAGCCGCCCATGCCTCCGACCAGGCCGACGATGCCCGACACGGCGCCGATGTCGCGCGGAAACTCGTTGGCGATGTACTTGAATACCGAGGCCTTGCCGAAGGCCCAGGCCACGCCGACGGTGAACATCAGCGCGGTGAACACCCAGATGTTCAGGTGCACCTCGAAGGTCTTCGGGCCGTCGACCGTGCGGATCGTGAATTCGGTGTGCGGGTAGGAGAGCAGGAACAGGCACACCCAAGACACCCACATCACCCACCAGGTCACCTTGTGCGCGCCGTAGCGGTCCGACAGCCAGCCGCCCGCCGCGCGCAGCACGCCGCCCGGCAGCGAGAAGCAGGCCGCGAGCAGCGCCGCCACCTCGAGGCCGAGGCCGAACTCGGCGACGTAGTACTTGGTCATCCACAGCGCGAGGCCGACGTAGCCGCCGAAGACGATCGAGTAGTACTGGCAGTACTTCCACACGCGCGGATCCTTCAGCACGCGCAGCTGCTCGCGGAAGCCGACCCCCGAATGCACGCGGTGCTCCGGATCGTCATAGGTGAAGAACCAGAACGCCAGGGCCGTCACCAGCATCGCCGCCGCATACACCTGGGGCACCACCTGCCAGCCGAAGGCGACGACCAGCCCGGGCGCGATGAACTTGGTCAGCGCCGCGCCCGAGTTGCCGGCCCCGAACACGCCCATCGCGAAGCCCTGCCTGTCGCGCTCGAACCAACGCGCGCAGTAGGCGACGCCGACCGAGAACGAACCGCCGGCGAGCCCGACGAACAGGCCCGCGAGCAGGAACTGCCAATAGGCGGTGGCGTGGGTGATGAGGTAGATCGGCGCCACCGTGCTCAGCATCAACATGAAGAACACGAGCCGACCGCCGAACTTGTCGGTCATCAGGCCGAGCGGCAGCCGCACCAGGGCGCCGGAGAGCACCGGCATCGCCGCCAGCAGGCCGAACTGGGTTTCGTTCAGGCTCAGCAGCGCCTTGATCGGAATCCCGATGACGGCAAACAGCATCCAGGCGGAGAAGCACACCGTGAAGGCCGCGGTGCTCAGGACAAGGACCGAAAGCTGTTGATGCCTGCGCGAGACCATCGTCGTCTGCTCTCCAGATAACCGGGTCAGCCCCGGGGGAATTCAGGGCGCAGGATAGGGGGGGGCCGGGATCGCCACCATTCGCCGGAAGCACGATGCGGGCGTACTCCTTGCCGCGTCGGACTAGTCCCTTTGGGCTAGGCGGAACGCAGGGGCGAACCCGTGTGCGGCGGCAACGGCGCGACGCCCGTGGGTCGCCGGAGGGGGCGATGCACGGGCGCACGAGGATCGCGCCGCGGACTGCGCGGCGGACGGGAGATGAAGCAGGCCCTGGTGGCGCCGGACGCCGCTCGCGGCCGCGCCGACGTGGACGTCGGGGCGCGGACGTCAGGGCGCGAACCTAAGGGCGCGAACCTAAGGGCGCGGACGTCAGGACGCCGGCTGCAGCTCGCCGGGGCTGGACACGAGGCGCAGCAGCTGAGGGTGGTTGCGGATGCGGATGCGCCGTCCGGCCACCGTCACCAGACCGGCGTCGGTCAGGTTGCGCAGGACGCGCGACAGGGTTTCCGGCGTCAGGTTGAGCAGCGAGGCGATCGTGTTCTTCGGCGCCGGCAGCACGACGGGGCCGTCCGGGCGCGCCGAGCGTTCGTGCAGCTCGATCAGGTAAGCAGCGACGCGCGAGGGCGCCGAACCGGAAGACATGCAGCCCAGGCCGTCGATCAGGCGCTGGATGCGCGCGCACACTGCGGCCAGGATACGGTTGGAGAGCAGCGTGTCGCGGCCGACGGCCTGCAGCACGCTGTCGCGTGGCACATGCACCAGCACGGTGGGGCCGATCGCCTGTGTCCATGTGCGGTAACGTGCGCCGGTGAACACGCCGAGCTCGCCGAACATGGCGCCCTGCTCGAAGATCTCGATCACCCGCGACCGGCCGTCGGGCCCGAGCGCCATCAGGCGCACGCCGCCGCGGGAGACGAAGAACAGCCCGGTCGGCGTCGAGTCGCGCTCGAAGATCGAGGCGCCCGAGGCGAAGGACACGAACTCTGCCTCTCTGGCGAGCAGCCCGAGCACGGTGGGCGGCGTCGCACACAGGATCGGCATGCCGGCAAGCGCATCGCGCACCGGCGCCGGTTTCGGAAGTACGCGAACACGGCAGGCACCGTCACTCGACTGACGCAAGGCAACACAAGACATGATCCGACCTCCCCCGGAAAAGCCCCGTCACCCACGGAGCCACTGCGGCGCATGCTAAAGGGGGGGGGCAGGGCTGACCATTCTCCGAACGGTGGAGGCGCTAGGCAGAAAGAACTAGCCTGCGGCGGCAGCTGATGGGCGGTGAGTGCTCACGAACTGCACGACAGCATCGAGCAACCGGCCTTGTGCCGGGCCCAGTCCGGCCGCCGTGCGGCGAAGCGCTCGCGGCCGGGCTGCGCGTCGTAGGGCCGGCGCAGCACGTCGAGCAGCGTCTCCAGCTCCGACAGGTCGCCGCCCTCGGCCGCATCGATCGCCTGCTGGGCGAGGTAGTTGCGCGGCACGAACATGGGGTTCGCCGCATTCATGCGCCGACGGCGCAGCGCAGCCGGGACGCCCTCCTCCACCACGCGCGCCGCATAGCGGCGCAGCCACGCATCGAGATCCTCCGCCACCGCGGTGCGCGCGCCCTCGTCGTAGAAGGCCTCGGCGAACAGCCCCGCATCCGGCGCCTCCGGGTCGAGGTCGGCGAGGCGGCGGAAGAAGATCGTCATGTCCATCTCGCCTGCATGGAGCAGGCGATGGAGCGCATCGACCAGGCTCTCGTCGCCGTCCCGCCAGGCGTCAAAACCGAGCTTGGCGGCGGTCATGCGTCGGCTCTCGGCCTCGTGCACCGTCGGGTACAGCGCGAGGGCGCGCTCGAGCGGCTCCACCTGCCCGATCGCCGGGTAGAGCGCGTTGGCGAGCTGCCACAGGTTCCAGTGCGCGATGCGCGGCTGGTGGCCGAAGCGGTAGCGGCGGCCGTCGGCGTCGGTGGTGTTGGGTGTCCAGTCGGGGTCGAAGTTGTCGATCCAGCCATAGGGACCGTAGTCGATGGTCAGGCCGAGGATCGACATGTTGTCGGTGTTCATGACGCCGTGCACGAAACCGACGCGCATCCAGTGCGCCATCAGCAGTGCGGTGCGACGGCAGACCTCCTCGAACCAGCGCACGCGGCGCGCGAGCGGGTCGGGCGCGGTGGCGAACTCGGCCGCGATCTCGGGAAAGTCGCGCTCGATCGTGAAGTCGATCAGCGTCGCCAGCAGCGCCTCCTCGCCGCGCGCGGCGAAGATCTCGAAGTTGCCGAAGCGGATGAAGGACGGCGCCACGCGGCCCACCACGGCGCCCGGGTCGGGGCGCGGGCGGCCGTCGTAGAACATGTCGCGGACCACCTCCTCGCCGGTGCCGACGAGGCTCAGCGCGCGCGTGGTCGGCACGCCGAGGTGGTGCATCGCCTCGCTGCAGAGAAATTCGCGCAGCGAGGAACGCAGCACGGCGCGGCCGTCGGCGCGGCGCGAATAGGGCGTGGGGCCCGCGCCCTTGAGCTGCAGCTCCCAGCGCTCGCCGCGCGCATTGAGCGCCTCGCCGAGCGTGATCGCCCGCCCGTCGCCGAGCTGGCCCGCCCAGTTGCCGAACTGGTGGCCGCCGTAGCATGCGGCGTAAGGCTCCATGCCGGGGAGGAGACGGTTGCCGGCGAAGACTTCGGCGAACGCCGGCGAGCGCACGTCGGCCTCGGCAAGACCGAGCAGCGTCGCCACCTCCGGCGACCAGGCGAGCAGCCGCGGCGCGCGTACCGGGGTCGGTTCGACGCGCGAGTAGCATGCCCCTGCCACCTGCCGGACATGTCGCCCCGGCACCGGGTCGGCTGGCAGTTCGCGCACGAAGCGGTTGTCGAAGACGAGGTTGTGCATGGGCATGAGCGTCCGGGTCGGAAGGTATGAGGTCAGAGCGCCGCGGCCGCGCTTTGGTTCGGCGCGCCGCCAGCGCCTCAGCCGCGGCGCGGGTCGAAGGCGTCGCGCACGACGTCGGCGAACAGGTTCGCCGCGAGCACGAGCACGAACATCAGCACGAAGGCGGCCGCCAGCGACCACCACACCATCGGCTCGCGCGCCAGTTCGGCACGCGCCATGTTGATCATGGTGCCGAAGCTGATCGTGGTCGGATCGACGCCGATGCCCACGTACGACAGCACGGCCTCGGCCAGCACCAGCCCGGAGAAGTCCATCACCAGCGCGATCATGACGATGTGCATGACGTTGGGCAGGATGTGGCGGCGCAGGATGGCCGGCGTGCGGACACCGAAGGCACGTGCCGCCTGAACGTATTCGAGTTCGCGCAGCTTCAGCGTCTCGCCGCGCAGCAGGCGGGCGAGCCCGGTCCAGCTCGTGATGCCGAGGATGAAGCATAGCGCCAGCAGGCGTGCGTCGGAGCGCTCGGCGGCGGTGGCGAACCACTCCGGGTGAGTGTCGATGACCACCTGCATCATCAGCACCGCGGCGGCGATCAGCAGCACGCCGGGGATCGCGTTGAGCACGGTATACACATACTGCACGGCGTCATCGACCCAGCCGCCGAGATAGCCTGCGGCGATGCCCAGTGCCACCGCGAAGGGCATCATCACCAGGGTCGTGATGGTGCCGATGACGAGCGCGGTGCGCACGCTCTTCAGCGCCAGGTAGAGCACATCCTGCCCGACCTTGTCGGTGCCGAGCACGTGGTAGAGCGGCGCCAGCTCCACCCCGGCCGCGACCACGAGCAGGATCGCGCCGGCCGTCAGCAAGGCCGCGCGCCAGGCCAGCACCGTATGCCCGGCGAGCAGTGCGCGCGCAATCTCGGCCCAGCCATGGCCGCTGTCGTGCCACAAGATCGTGACCACGAGCAGCACGAGCGCCAGCCACAGCGCGGCGGCCCAGCCGGCGGCGGCGAACAAGCGGGCGGCAACGTCGGCGCCGAGCTCGCGCGCGGGGTCGGCGAGGTGCGCCGCGCCATGCACCAGGCGGGGGTAGCCGCGCGCCTGGCCGCCGTCGGGCAGCTCGATCGTCTCGCGCTGGTAGAGCGCGGTGGCGAAGGGGGCGGAATAGGTCTTCTCCGTCTGCAGGCGCAGCGGCGCGAGCACGGCATCCAGCGCCGACAGCACCTCGGCGGAGTAGGCCGGGCCCTTGACGGCGCTGCCCTCCGCGGCGGCGCCCTCGGCTGCGGCGGGGGGCGCCAGCGCCGGCAGCACCGGGCGGTAGTGCAGGCTGTCGAGCACCCCGATGGCGACGAAGGCGAGCAGCACGACGGCCGCCGCCATGCCCGCCGGCCGCCGCCCCACCTTGCGCCAGGCCTCGCGCAGCGGTTGATTGGCGCGCGCGTGAAAGGCTGCCAGCAGGGCGCAGCCGAGCAATACGAACAGCAGCAGGTCGGTCCACAACAGCACGGGCTGGATACTCGCCGCGTTCATTCCAGCCTCACCCGCGGGTCGACCAGCGTGTAGGAGATGTCGGTCAGGATCAGGCCGACGATGTAGAGCACCGAGCCGATGAAGACCATCGCCCGCACCACGGCGAAGTCCTGCGCGTTGATCGCGTCGATGGTGTAGCTGCCCAGGCCCGGGATGGCGAAGAAGGATTCCACCAGCAGGCTGCCCATGAACAGCAGCGGAATGACGACGACGACGCCGGTCAGGATCGGGATCAGCGCATTGCGCAGCACGTGGCGGAACAGCACGGCGAGCTCGGACAGGCCCTTTGCGCGCGCGGTGCGCACGTAGTCCTTGGAGATCTCCTCGAGGAAGATCGTGCGATACCAGCGCGCGCTCGAGCCGATGCCGGCGAGCACGCTGATCAGCACCGGCAGCACGAGGAAGCGCGCTGCATCGAGCCCCGGCGCGTAGCCCGAGATCGGCACCAGCGCCCACAGCTTGGACACCAGCCACTGCCCGCCGATGATGTAGAACAGGCTCGAGATCGACATCATCGCCACGCACAGCACGACGCCCCAGAAGTCGAGGTAGGTGGCGCGGAAGAACACCAGCAGCAGGGCAAAGCTGATCGACGCGAGCAGGCTGAGGCCGAAGGTGGGCAGCGCGATCGCCAGCGAGGGGCCCATACGGTCGCGGATCTCCTGGCCGATGTCGCGGCCGTCGTCGGCGCGGCCGAACTCGAGCGCGAACATGCGCAGCGACTTGTCGAAGAAGATGGTCTCGGTGAAGCGCGCGCTGCCGCTCGCGGCGTCGTTGAGGAACATCGGCTTGTCGTAGCCGCGCTCGGTCTTCCAGCGCTCGATCGCCTCGGGCGTGGCGCGCTTGACGCCGATGTGCATGCGCGCCATGTCGTCGGGCGAGTTCACCACGAAGAAGAGCACGAAGGTGAGCAGGTTCACCCCGATCAGGATCGGCACGGCGTAGAGCAGGCGGCGCAGCAGGTAGGCCAGCATCAGCGCCCTCCTCCCGCGCCGGACCCGGCCGCGCTCGGCGCCGCGGTGGCGGTCTCGCGCCGCCGCCAGTGGATCGCCGCCGGCGCCACCAGCGCGGCAAGCAGCGCCGCCACCAGCAGCAGCGGCCAGGTCACCGGCTCGTTCCACGCCGCGCGCGCGACGGCGCGGCGCTCGAGGTCGATGCGCTGGTACTTCATGGTGTTGCGCACCATCGCCCCGGTCTTGCGGTTGAGCACCCAGCCGTGCTGCAGCGAATACGACATCGGGTGGAAGGCGAAGA
>JANJTU010000024.1 GCA_024710965.1 Thauera sp.
GAGTGGTATCGCCGCGCCTGGTTCGACGACGGCACGCCGCTCGGTTCGGCAGCCAACGCCGAATGCCGGATCGATTCGATCTCGCAGAGCTGGTCGGTGCTCTCCGGGGCCGGCGACGATGTGCGGTCGCGCACCGCGATGCGGGCGGTCGACGCGCACCTCGTGCGGCGCGAGGACGGGCTCGTGCAGCTGCTCGCTCCGCCCTTCGACAAGTCGGAGCTGGACCCGGGCTACATCCGCGGCTACCTGCCGGGGGTCAGGGAGAATGGCGGCCAATACACCCATGGGGCGGTGTGGGCGGCGATGGCCCTCGCCGAACTTGGCGAGGGCGAGCGTGCGTGGGAACTGCTGCGCATCATCAACCCGGTGAACCACGCGCGCTCGGCGCCGGGCGTGGCGACCTACAAGATCGAACCCTACGTCGTTGCGGCCGACGTCTATGCCCTCGCGCCGCACGTCGGCCGCGGCGGATGGAGCTGGTACACCGGCTCGGCCGGCTGGATGTACCGGCTCGTCACGGAGTCGCTGTTGGGGATCAGGCGCGAGGGCCGGCAGTTGCGTTTCGCCCCCTGCCTGCCGGCGGACTGGCCGGGGTTCGGGATCCGTTACCGCTATGGGGAAACGATGTATCACATCACCGTGCTGCGCACTGCCGCCAGCGACGCGGAAGCGGGCGCCGCGGTACAGGTCAGGCTCGACGGTGTGCTGCGAGCCGACGGTGCGATCGCGCTCGCGGACGATGGTCGTGAACACCGGGTCGAGGTGGCGCTGTCGCACTGTGTGCTGGCAAACAGACGCACGGCCGCGACGTGAGCAGACTGCACCGGACGCGCCGCCATGATGAGTCGCGATCGCATCCCTCGTCCCCGTCGTTGCCGAATCCCGAGGGAAGCCGGACCCCGAACAATGCTCACGCAAGAAACCTGCCGAAGGCCCCGACATGACGATGAATACAGGCGTTCCAACCGAGGTTGAAGGGCTGCGCACGCGTGCGCGCCAGCACATCGATGATGGTGCAGTGACTTCGGGTTACAGCGCGCATCGGAAGACCGTGCTGAAGCGGCTCAACGATGCGCTCGCGACCGAGATCATCTGTGTCCTGCGCTATCGGCGCCATCACTTCATGGTGCGCGGCATTCACTCCCAGGCGGTCGCGGCCGAGTTCCTGGCCCATTCCAACGAGGAGCAGGGGCACGCAGACCAGCTTGCCGCACGCATCGTGCAACTGGGCGGCGAGCCGAACTTTTCGCCCGACAGCCTGACCAGCCGCAGTCATGCCGAATATGTGGAAGGAACGACGCTGGCGGGCATGATCACGGAAGACCTGGTCGCCGAGCGGATCGCCATCGACAGCTATCGCGAGTTCATCCAGTACCTCGGCGACCAGGATCCGACCACCCGGCGGCTGCTGGAGTCCATCCTGGCGATGGAGGAGGTGCATGCCGACGAACTGGCCGATCTGCTGCAGGATCTGCCGCAGCGCGGCTGAGCGGGGCCGCCGCGCCCCGCAGCGGTCTCGCCGCAAGATCCGTAGCCAATTGGCAGCGCCAATGCCGGCATGTAGTGTGGCGCGTAGTGTGGCGTGTAGCCGACCGGCTTCGTCGCCGCTCGCCCGTCAACTCCCGGAGATCCGTGCCCATGAGATCGCTGCGCCGCCACCGCGAGCACCACCGCACCGACCGCATTGGCTGGCTGCGCGCCGGCGTGCTCGGTGCCAACGACGGCATCGTTTCCACCGCCAGTCTGGTCCTCGGCGTCGCGGCGGCCAGCGCCGACAAGGCGAGCATCCTGGTGGCGGGGGTCGCCGGGCTGGTGGCGGGGGCGATGTCGATGGCAGCCGGCGAGTATGTTTCGGTGCACTCGCAGGCTGATACCGAAAAGGCCGACCTGTCGCGCGAGCGTGCCGAGCTCGAGGCGGATCCCGCGGCGGAACAGCGCGAGCTCGCTGCCATCTATGTCGCTCGGGGGCTCGAGCCCGATCTGGCGCAGCGGGTTGCCAGGCAGCTGATGGCGCACGATGCGCTCGGCGCCCATGCGCGCGACGAGCTCGGCATCACCGAGGCCTTTGGCGCACGGCCGCTCCAGGCCGCCCTGGCGTCGGCGGCCAGCTTTTCGGTCGGCGCCGCGCTGCCGCTGGCCGTGACCGCGCTGATGCCGATGCAGGCCCTGATTCCGTCGGTCTCGGCGACCTCGCTCGCCTTTCTCGCCCTGTTGGGGGCGGTCGCGGCGCGCGTGGGGGGCGCGAGTGTGCTGACGGGCGCGTGGCGGCTCACCTTATGGGGGGCCCTGGCGATGATGATCACCGCGGCGGTGGGGGCGCTGTTCGGCGCGGTGGTCTGAGCGCCGCCATCGTCTGCAGAGCCGATTTCGGGGCGAGGCATCAGCCCCGCGCTCACAGCCAGTATTGCCAGAGCCGGCCGAACAACTCCTTCACGCGCAGATCGACCGAACGCCGCCGCCATCGTTCGAGCGTGATCTGCGCGGAGTCCGCGATGTCGCGTTCGAACGCGGCGCGCATGCGCTCGCCGAACTCCGTGCCCAGCACGACGGCATTCACTTCCTCGTTATGCAAGAAGCTGCGCCAGTCGAGATTGGTCGAGCCCACCGTCGACCACACGCCGTCGATCAGGGCGGTCTTCGCGTGCATCAGCGCCTTGCGTCGCTCGAAGATCTTCACGCCGCTGCGCAACAACTCGTCGTAGTAGGAGCGCCCGGCGTGGAACACCAGCGCCGAATCGGTGGTGCCCGGCAGCACTAGGCGGACATCGACGCCGCGTGACACGGCGTCCTTCAGCGCGCCGAGCAATTGCGGGTCGGGCGCGAAGTAGGCGTTGGTCAGCAGGACCTCGGTTTCGGCGCTGTTGATCGCCGACAGCAGCGTCACATAGATCAGGCTGAAGGCGTCGTCGGGCGAACTGCCAATGGCGCGCACGACCTCCTTGCCCTGCGGCGGCAGCGGCGGAAAGTACTTGCGCTGCGCCAGCGGCTCGCCCTTCTGCCTCTGCCAGGTATCGAGGAACAGCTTCTGGAACTCCGCCACCACCGGGCCATCGAGTTGCAGATCGGTATCGCGCCAGGGCAGTGCGCCGCCCGGGCGCAGCTTCGAGTGCCGGCTGAACGAACCGCCCGAGTAGACGCCGCTGATGTTGATGCCGCCGAGAAATGCCGTCCGGCCGTCGACGATTAGTAGCTTGCGGTGATCGCGCTGGTTGACCGCCCACCCCGCCTTGGCCGTCAGCGGATTGACCGGGTTGAACTCCAGCATGCGCACGCCGCTGTCACGCAGGCGTTGAAGGAACTCGGCCGGCGTGTCGAGGGTGCCGACGCTGTCGTAGATCAGGTTCACCTGCACCCCCTGGCGCTGTTTGGCGATCAGCGCGTCGGCAAAGCGCTGACCCACCTCGTCGGCCTCGAAGATGTAGGTTTCCATGTTGATGTGGTCGCGCGCCGCCTCGATCGCCGAGATCATGGCGCGGTAGACGTCGGGGCCGTCCTCCAGCAGGCGGACGCGATTGCCGGCGAGCAGCGGGCTGTCGGAGACGGCCTGCTCGACCGCGAGGTGGCGCTCGAAGATGTCGCTGGCCGTGGTGCCGCGCTGCAGGCGAGCGAGGATCTCGCGGCTGCGCGCTGCCGAGAGCGGCCCGTGAGGACCGTCGATCTGCACCGGCGCCGCCGGAAGCGCCATGTCGGGCACGATCACCGGCAGCGAACCGCAAGCGGTCAGCACCAACGCCACGCACATCGCCTGGAGTCCGGCCGCCAGCCGGGTCAGCGCGCACGGCCCGCCTGGCATTGCGGGCCGCGGGTGCAGCAGACTGCGTTTCACGATCGGATCAGTCATGGCGGAAGGAGGGCGGCTTGTTCGATACGGCTTGTGCGCTGGGTTGGTGTCGGTACAGCGCCAGTCAGAGCCTGAGCGCCACGCGCTCGAGTCTCGCCACGTCTTCGGCGAGCGGCAAGGTGTGCCGGGCACGTCCCAGCGCCCGCTGCGACTGTTGTCGCGCCGCCGCCTGGAAGGCCGGGTGGCCGAGACGGGACAGCGACAGCAGGGTCTTCTGCAGCCGGACGCCCACGGCCAGCGTCCCCGCCCCGGACTCGGAAACGGGCGAGAATGCATCGTTGAACAGATCCTCGACGGCAAGCGGTGGAACGAACACGTGCGGATAGAAGATCTCGCTGTCCTCGTCGCGGGCTTCGGCCAGGATGGCGAGAACGCGCGCCAGGGAGGCGAGGGTTGCAATCGCGGTGCCGGGGTCGTTGATCGCCGGTGACAGCGCCTTGGATGCGATCTCCGACAACACCACGATGCCGAAGCGTGGGTCCTGGTCGAAGGAGCGCCGCTCGGCCACATTGAACGCCTCGCGCACGGCCCGCAGCGTGCCAGCGTCGGCGGCGAAGTCGAGCCAGGCGATCGGCTCGACCGTGTCGACGAAGTCGCCAGGCAGTGCCTCGACATGGATCTCGCCGCCGCCCAGGTCGGCGATCCGCTCCAGCGCGGCCACGTCGATATGCTGCACGTAGCCGATCTTCGTGCTCACGACGCAGGCTACGGACGGGGCGGCGCCGATCCGCATCCGGCCGCCGATGCAGGGATGCTTCCAGCGCGCGCGCATGGCATTGGCGGCGGCGGCCTCGACGCGATCGATGGCGTCCCCCACGCGCCCGAAACGCGCCAGCAGGTCGATCCAGCGCAGCAAGGTGATGACGATGACGGCGATGACCCCGATCGTGCCCACGAACAGCACGACACGGCCACTGCCCCCATACACGCCCGCATTGAGGGCGATGATGCCGACCAGGCTGAAGAGGAAGCTGCCGACGAAGGTGGCCAACGCGTTCTGTGCGCTGCTGTCCTGGATCAGGAGTTCGGCCACCCGAGGCGTCGTCGCGCTCGATGCGGTGGCGTAGGCGGCGACCATGGTCGCCAGCGAGAAGGTCGTCACCGCGAGCATGCTCGAAGCAAGGATCTGCAGCACGTTGCCGATCGAAGCGGCGCCGATCTTGCCCGACCAGTCGGCGGGAATCAGCGGCGCAAGGGCGATCGCGGCGATGGCGGTGAGGATGCCGGCCACCGCGAACAGGCTGGCCCGCACCCAGAGGCGGCGGGCGAGTTCGGTGATCAGCCAGCGCAGGTGTGATGGCACGCCTGGTTCCTGTTGTCTTGCAGGGGTTACCGCCGTTTCAGTGTGCTCTCTCCGCTCTCTCCGCTCTCTCCGCTTTCGGAGCGCCCGGGGACACCCGTCCAGTGTAGGCGCCGCAGCGCCGCATGTCCCGTTCTGGACCGTTCCGGCCCCCGGGCGCCATCCTCCCAAACCCGGGGGCCGCGGTGAACAGCAGTGTCGCCAGATGGCCGGTTAGATTCGCGCGGCCCTGCTGTTCAGCCTTTATCTCTGCTCAGTGGCGCGGGTCGTCCGCATACGGCTTGGTCCCGTAGTAGGAATGGATCGACTGCGTCCAGGACGGGTCTGCCATGTTCGGCCAATGGTCCTTGTCGAAACCGGGCGCGCCGGCGAGACGTTCCTTGTCGATGTCCAGCACGAAGCGCTTGTTCTCGGTGTCGAGCGTCAGCGCACTCCAGGGCACGGCGAAGAGCTTTTCGCCCATGCCGAGAAAGCCGCCGAAGGACAGCACCGCATAGGCCACGCGACCGCTGTGCACGTCCAGCATGATTTCCTTGATGTCGCCCAGATCGTCTTCGTGCCGATTGTAGACGTCGTTTCCGATCAGTGTATCGGCGCCCATCAGGCGGGGGCCGGGGCCCCGTTCCGTATCGGGCCCTGGCGTAAGGCCGGTGGTGGCCTTGTACATGCCATAGGTGTCACGTTCTTCGTAGTTCATGGTCAACTCCTGTAATGAAAGGCGAGTTCAGTCGGCTTTCTTGATTTCGTCCTTGATGTCTTCCTTGAGGTCGCCATAGCCGGCCTGGACCTTGCCGACGGCCTGCTCGATCTTGCCTTCGTCTTCCAGACGCTGGCTGCCAATGACCTTGCCGGTGGCTTCCTTCACCTTGCCTTGCGCTTCCTTCATCCGGCCTTTGACTTGATCCTTGTTCATTGCAGTCTCCTGAAAATCTGCCTCGGCAATCGAGCGCAGCGTGGAACCGGGTTTCCGGCGCCTCGTAAGATCAGCATGTCCGTCCGCGCGCGGGCGGTCTGTACGTCAGGGCACATTGACGGGCGTCGCGGAAGTGCAGCGGATCAATAGCGCTCGACGCCGCCGTTCACGATGCGCACGCGGTCGCCAACCCTGAGGTCGTCGGCAGTGCTCCGCATCAGCGCCTGATAGCTGCCGTTTTCCATGCGAACGGTGACCTTGTACGCCTCCGCCGTCTGTTGCTGTCGGTCCTGCTGTTGGCGCTTCTCGATTTCGTGGCCGATATAGGCACCGCCCGCGGCACCGAGCACGGTCGCGGCCGTGTTGCCGCTCCCGCTCCCGACCTGATTGCCGACGACGCCGCCGACGACGGCACCGGCGACGGTGCCCAGGCCGATGCCGGTGCCACCAATGCCGCCGGCGCCGGTGTCCTGGCTCACCCGTTCGATCGAATGCACGATGCCATATCCGGCATAGACGTTGCTCTGGCTGGAGGAGCCCGCTCCGACCGGGCTGTAAGGATCGTTGATGGTTCCGCAGGCGCCGAGCGCGAGCACGCTGGAGAGGCCCAGCAGCGCGCCGAGTTGATGAATCGTTTTCATTGCAGATCTCCAGCTTGAGTCGAATGGTGCCGCGCGCCCGTCCGCAACCGGCGTGGCAAGCCACGCCGTCAGCCCGTCAGGCGGGGCGCCTCGGCGCCGGTGCGACAGGCAGACGGCGACCGGGACGCGGTTCAGATGCCGCGCCCGCTGATCACTCTGAGCAGGACGACGACAAGGGCAATCACCAGCAGGATGTGGATGAAGCCACCCAGCGTGGTCGAGGTGACCAGCCCGAGTAGCCACAGGATCAGCAGCACGACGGCAATGGTGTAGAGCATGGCAACCTCCGTTCTTGTCCAGACGAGCTTCATTGATGATCTCGGCGGCGGGGGCTGTCTGTCTTCCAGCGCACACAGGTGCCGAGGAGCGCCGCGGCGGTGCGTGGTGCCTGCGATCAGTGCGCGGCGCAGCGGCGCGCGGGCCATGCGCGGTGCCAGCTCGCCACCCACGCGGGCAGTTCCGCGGCCGGCATCGGCCGGGCGATGCCATTGCCCTGGGCGAGGTCGCAGCCCAGCGCCAGCAGCAGCTCGCCGTGTGCCGCGGTTTCCACGCCCTCGGCGATCACCTCGCGGTGGAAGGCCCGGACCAGGCCGATCACGCCTTCGACGATCGCGCGGTCATCGGCGTCGTCGATCATGCCGCGCACGAAGCTCTGGTCGATCTTGAGCAGTTCGGCCGGCAGACGCTTCAGATACGTGAGCGAGGAGTAGCCGGTGCCGAAGTCGTCCAGCGCGAAGCGCACCCCGAGCGCATGGCAGGCATGCATGACCTCCGAGACATGCGCCATGTCCTCGAGCGCACTGGTTTCCAGTACCTCGAGCTCCAGGAAGCGATGGTGCACATCGGGATGGGCAAGCAGCAGGGCGGTGAGCTGCGGGACGAACTCCTCCTGCTGCAACTGGTGGGCGCCGATGTTCACGCTTACCGGGATGTCCTGCCCCGCGGCATGCCAGGCGCTCATCTGGGCGAGCGCGGTCGCTACCACCCATTTGCCCAGTTCGATGCTGATCGGGTGATCCTCGATGATGGGCAGGAAGGCGGCCGGCAGCAGCAGGCCGCGCTCGGGGTGTTGCCAGCGGATCAGGGCTTCGGCGCCGATCACCACGCCCGTCCTCATGTTGATCTTGGGCTGGTAGTAGAGCACGAACTCGTGCTGCGCCAGCGCGCGGCGGATATGCTCCAGGCTCTCGTGCCGGCTCTGCAGGGCCACGTCCTGGACCACGTCGAACAGGTGGTAGCGGTTCTTGCCGGCCTGCTTGGCCTGATACATCGCCTGGTCGGCATGGCGCATCAGCTGGTCGGCATCGGCCGCGTCCTGCGGGTAGAGCGTGACGCCGATGCTGGCGGACACGTGCAGCACCGCGTCGCCCAGCGTTGCCGGGGCGGCGGCGGCCTGCAGCAGGCGGACGAGCACAGGCGTGCAGTCCTGTACCGTCTCCAGGTCGACCAGCACCGCGACGAACTCGTCACCGCCGATGCGTGCCAGGGTGTCGCCTTCGCGCAGCGCCGCCTTCATGCGGTGGGCGAGGGTGATCAGCAGCTCGTCGCCGGTATTGTGGCCGTGTCGGTCGTTCACCGCCTTGAAGCCGTCGAGGTCGAGGTAGGCCACCGCGAGTGCCCGGTCGTGCCGCTGGCACTGGAGCATCGCCTGCTGCAGGCGGTCGGCGAGCAGCACGCGGTTGGGCAGGTTGGTCAGGGCGTCGTAGTGGGCGATGTGCTCGAGTTGCTGCTGGTGCGCCTTCATCGTGGTGATGTCGGTGAACAGGGTGACGTAGTTTCGCGTCCTGCCGTCGGCATCGCGCACGGCGCTGATCGTGGTCGATTCGGCATACACCTGGCCGTTCTTGCGCCGGTTCCAGATTTCACCCGTCCACTGGCCGTCGCGCGCCAGCGCCGTCGCCATCGCGGCGTAGAACTCCGGCCCCTGCACGCCGGAGTTGAGCATGCGCGGGTCGCGCCCGAGGGCTTCGTCGCGGCTGTAGCCGGTAATCCGGGTGAAGGCGGCATTGACCTCGAGAATCGTGCCGGCCGGGCTGCTGATGATGATGCCCTCGCGTGCGTGGGTGAACACGCTGGCGGCGACTTGCAGGCGGACTTCGGCCTGCGCGCGCGCGGTGATGTCCGTCACCACGGCGTGGCAGGCCTGCCCATCGGCGGCAAGCGTGGCCTCGACCTGCACGATCAGCGGCGGCCGCCCCTCGCCGTCCAGGCGCAGTTCGCAGGCGGGGTGGGGCTGCAGCGTGAAGGCCTGTTGCAGGAAGGCGTCGAAGGCTGGCAGATCGGCGGCGGCGACGAAGGCGCCGAAGCGCCTGCCCGCCAGGCGGGCGCGCTCGACGCCGAGCAAGCGCGCGCCCGTCAGGTTGGTCTGCACGATCGCGCCGTCGCGCTCCAGCGTGAAGTAGCCCACCGGCGAGAAGTCGTAGAGGTCGGTGTAGCGCACCAGCCCGGCCTCCACCAGCGCGCGCGAGGCCCGCAACTCCTCGTTCTGCAGTTCGAGTTCGATCTGGTGCACCTGCAGTTCATGCAACAGGCGCTGCGTCTCAGGCGGCACGCGGGGGGGCTGCGTCACGCCGCGCAGGCGCTGTTCGGCGCGCCGGCGCAGTTCGGCGGCGTCGGGAGGCTTGCCTGCTCTCATGTCCCTTGTCTCACCTCCCTTGTCTCACCTGCCTTGTCTCACCTGCCTTATCCAACTTCCCTTCTCTCACCTCCATTGTCGGCCTGGCATGGCCGCGGCATCGCTACGCCTTCTGGCCGGCGAGGCGTTTCTCCAGGATAGCTTGCGCCTTCTTCAACACGAGCTCCAGCGTTCGGGCCCGGTCGAGCTCGCCGGTCTGCTCCGCGAAGCGGCTCTGCAGCGCCGACAAGGCCTCGCGCAAGGTTTCTTCCTGCGCTCTCGCCACGCTGATGTCCGTGAAGGTGATCACCACGCCGTCGATGCGGTTGTCCTGGGTGCGGTAGGGCATGATCCGCACCGTGAACCAGCGCCCGTCGCGGGCGGGCACCTGACGCTCGTGGAAGACCAGCGAGCGCAGGACCTCGTGCACATCCTCGGCCAGCGCCGGGTAGTCCAGCTCGGTGACGAGGTCGGTGACGGGCCGGCCGGCGTCGCCGGGGATCAGCTTGATGATGCTCGCGGTCTGGGTGGTGAAGCGCCGCACCTTGAGTTCGTCGTCCAGGAACAGGGTGGCGATGTCGGTGCTGTTGAGCAGGTTCTTCATGTCGTCACCGGCCTGCGACAGCTCGTCGACCTTGGCCTGCAGCTCGTGGTTGACCGTCTGCAGCTCCTCGTTCATCGACTGCATCTCCTCCTTGGAGGTGGTCAGCTCCTCGTTGGTGCTCTGCAGTTCTTCGTTGGTGGACTGGAGCTCCTCGTTGGCGGACCTGAGCTCCTCCTGCGAGGACTGCATCTCTTCGCGCGTGATCTGCAGTTCGTCGCGGCACTGCTTGAGCTCGTCGGCCACGGCGGCGAGCCTGAGGCGATCGTCGGCACCACGTTCCGCCCGACCCGAGGTCTTCCCGACCGCAGGCGCGGAGACGTTGGCAAACACGATCAGGACCATCCCCAGCAGGGCGGTCGGTTCGGCCAGCGGGTGCACGGTGACGTCGACGAGCTGCGTGCCGCCGTCGGTTCCGACCGGTACCGCCTTGAGCGGCACCGTGATCTTGTGCCGGACGGCCTTGGCGAAGGCGGCATTGAGCGCGGCACTCAAGCCTTCCCGGGCCATGGCGAAGACGTTCAGGTTCGCCTTGCCGGCGGCCGGTTCCAGGTATCTGCCGGTCTTGCCACTGACATAGACGATGTCGCCCTTGTCGTTGGTCAGCACGGCGGCTGGGCAATAGTGCTGCAGCAGCAGGGATTCGGTCAGCACCTTCAGGTTGGGGGTGGACAGTGGCGTCCGCAAGGCAAGGGCAGGCGCCGCCTCGACGTCGGCGCGCGCGTGGTGACGCACGAACGCGAACGGGAACTCGGCCAGCGCCGCCCGCATGTCGTTGTCCCGGCGCTGGTAGAGCCGGGTCCGGCCCGGCAGCGGCACAAACAGGGCCGCCGCGTCGCCGACGGTCTCCGAGTTGCCCAGCATCAGGATGCCGCCGGGATTGAGGCTGTAGTGGAACAGCGGCAGCAGCTTCTTCTGCAGTTCGGCCTCGAGGTAGATCAGGAGGTTGCGACAGCTCAGCAGGTCGAGCTTGGTGAACGGCGGATCCATGACCAGGTTGTGGGGCGCAAAGATCACCATTTCGCGGATCTCGTTGCCCACGCGGTAGCCGTGCTCCTCCTGTACGAAGAAGCGGCGCAGGCGCTCCTCGGCGACGTCCGCGGCGATGTTGGCCGGGTAGACGCCCATGCGCGCCTTGTCGATGGCGTCGTGGTCGAGGTCGGTGGCGAAGATCTGCAAGGCGTAGTGGGCCGCCGGGTTGAGC